>JBARVL010000027.1:0-188586 GCA_049646245.1 Crinalium sp.
ACCGTAGGGCATACGGGATTTCAAGCTTGTGGAGAGAGAGTAAGACTACTTGGTGCTTGCATCAAAAGCATTTCTCGATGAAGCAAGAATCTCCAGTCACAGCGCAAGCTTGACGGGAGAGTGTCAACTAGGCTTTTTAACCAAAAGTCTAGATAGATGCCAGAAGACCCTTCCATCCTTTTTTATTTTGAATCTACTACCTGTTTTGCCCCATTCCTGGGGGAGTGGGGAGGGATGGGGGATGTTCTCCTTGAATTTCCCATTCAAGGAGTAAGTAACGAGTTCTTCCGTCTCTAGGCATTTAGCGTAGAGATAGGGAACATAGCATTGTTCTCCTCCATAAGTATAGTGTTCTCGTCCTCCAGCACCGTTAGAGCGCCACTCAGGTTCCATGTCTTGGCTTGCGCCAAGAAGCTTAAAAGTTTGATTTGAAATTTCCTCGCGGATCTCTTGCCCACCGAGAAATCTTCCAGTCACCATTGTCGTAAATGTTAAGTGCATTTTTTCTGCCTATACTTATATGTTTATTATAGCATTTTTAATATTAACAAACCTCTAAAATAGCTAATTTAGCTTAAACTAATTTAGCTTAAACTAATTTAGCTTAAACTAATTTAGGTAAACAAAAACCCCCTCACATATATGTGAGGGGGTTCTACTATTCTTCCTTACCTAGAAGCGATTTATGCAATCCAAGTAATTACAAAAAGCGATCGCCTTCTGTGAAACAAGGGGGAAATGCCACCATTTCCTTACTTGATAGCAATTAGCCATTTTGCGTCGAACCTTCTCGATTCGACTTGCTTTTTTTATCGCCCATCGGACAAAACTAGCCTTATAAATATCTCCATCAAAAATGGAGAAGTCGTATCTTCCTCCGAAACGAGGTAATGCCCTGTAAGCAACCTCGTAACAGGCTTCCAACGAAACTGCTAGAAAGATATCAGAAATAGAAGAATTTACTGGTACTAACATTTAAGCTCCTTGGGCTTATTGTTCTGTAGTACTACTGTATCACAATTTGTTTTACACGACAACATTGAAATTAAAAAAAAGTTAAATTCTCAATATATTATTTTAAGATTGTGATAGCATATCATTAAACAAACTTAAGGAAAAATATGACTTGGAGTATAGACATCAAGGGTTTTCATGCACACAAGCGTAGCAAAGACGATATCTGGTTTACTGCGATCGCACCTGTTTGGACGCAGTACGCGAAACAGTACAACCTACGTCCAGTCAATCACGTAAAACTGCAAGGTGTAACGTTTCTTTCATACGATTACTGGAATCTTAGCGGTAGGGACTGGCATCCCGAAAATCCTTTTTATCAAGAAAAATGGATTGAAATACATCCGGCTATCTGCAAGTGGAGAATTAACGAGCATGGCGAGTACGTCATTGATAGCAGACAAAAAATAGACGATAGGTGGCGATATTTCGTACCAGCAGAACAGTTACTTCCACTACTTGAGGCAAACATTACGTATCGGTCAAACGACCGCGAAAACAATCCCAAAGGGTTCCTAGTATGCGGTAAAGAATGCGGCTTAATCCTGCCTATTCAAAGGCAGTTTGTACCGACATCACTGCCCACTTCCTACCCTCGACTAGCTCAGTCCTTTGTAAATCGCTTTACATCTAAAACTGCTAACTTCGGCGAATGGTTTAGCGACTGGGTAGGTACTTATCGTGCGGAACTGTCAAAGGTTGGAAATTTCACCAAGTCAGTAAAAGAGTATTGGGAAACCAAGCCTGAAAACGTCTTGGTCGCCGAGAACGATTCTCAAGGAAACTTCGTTATCTACAATCAAGAAAAATGGCAGGAGTTGATAACTCCCTCGCCAGAAGAAGCTTAACAAAAAGCCGGAGATGCTTTAATCGCATCTCCGGCTTTTTTATTGATATACTATAAACACCCTCTACAATAACCCGATTTATGAGCGGAAGAGATGTTACCGAAAATACCAGAAACTATTCTGGTATCGAGTTTACGCTTGGAGAAAACGAATCTCAGTATTACTGGGAAACAACCCATAAAGAAGTGTATTACTGTGTCTTGCAACCCAAGAAAGCCTATCCGGACTACTGGGCGATTATCGCCATAAAAGGCGATCGCAGTAAACCGCTTAATACAGCAACACGCAGTACTAGCGGTCAAATAGTAGAAGCCGATCCTTTGTATACGGAGGCTGAACTGCCATGTTACGAATGGCTGCAACGCTTAGGGGCTTGGTTGAAAAAGGGACACTCTGCATTCGAGGAAACCAATGTCGCTTGATACAGAACAAAAAACATACTCAGGCATCGTTTTCACCTATAACGAAAACGAGTCATTGTGCTACTGGGAAGTCGTTCATAAGGATGTGACGTACCAGGTAACAAGGAAGAGAGATATTTTTCCCTCTCGATGGGTGATTATTTGCCGACTAGGAGTTGCTTGCCGATCGCTTAGTGCATCAATAATTGGAATAGGTGACGACGGCATCGACAGGAAACAACTGTTCTCAAAAGGTACGGTTCCTGTTGGTATGTGGCTAGAAAGGCTAGCTGAGTGGTTGCAACAAGGAAATTGTGCTTACCAACCCAAAGTAATAACCGAAAACGAGAAAGAAGCTTGGGCGATCGCATCCGATAGAAAACTTCTACGGCAGCGATTCAAAGAAACCATTTCCATTATGTACTCGCAAGATGCTAAAAGATTTCGCACAGGCTGGAAGCTTGACTTCAAAGCCAAAACGCTAATTTCAGCAGACGGCGGGTTAACACTGGAATGGAGGCTAAGAGAAGATCCGAACAAACCGGAGTCCTACCACAACCAGCAAACGTCAAGGGGTGTTGTTTTACTTTTCAACAATCGTCCTACCAAAGAGCAAATCCAAGAAGCACAGCTAGACATTGCGCGTCAAAAAGTAACGAAGGCTTTCGAGTAATAAGAGGTTAATCGTGGACAACAAATTAAACATTCCGATGATTCAGGCTATTCAAGCTGCGATCACAGAAGAATCAGACTCTTTCGATATGCGAAACTGGTATGACGACGGTGCGTTGTTCCGCCAAGAAAATTGTGGAACATCCCTGTGCATCGGTGGCTACACCATTCACTTCGCCATTACAAAACCAGAGTTGGCAAAAGGAGAACTGGACTGGCACTACAAGCAACACGTAGAAAATGTAAAAGACGACTACCTCAAGCTTAACCACGACGGCTCTCTTACGGCAGTAACGGCAGCTAAAATACTGAACCTGCCCTCCGATCAATTTGACGACGAAGAAGCTGTCGAACTTTTCGACGCTAACTGTTGGCCAGAACCCTTTAAAACAGAATACGAAAAAGCGGAATATGAACTCTTTGACTGGAAGGTTAAAAAAAGAGACGGTCAATCTGTCGATATGGCAGAAAAACAGCATATATTTCGCAAAGAAACGGCACAGATCGCGATCGCTAGATTACAGCATCTAATTGATTTCGGTTCTTAATTGACACTCCCGTCGCTTCAGCGCGGGGAGTGTCAAAAAAACAACGTATTGATCAACACGTTGTTTTTTTTATCAATAGGCAATTAGTTAAAATAAACCTAAATATTATACGGCAAGCAATTGGAAACTCAAGTTAACTGCATAATTGTCCAGCTTCAAATTCAGGCAATACTACTAACCTTGTCCGCTATTAAAAATGCTAAGTTTGAGAAACAAGTTAAGCGAGATGTTCTGGGACGCTTTGCGGAAAAGGTAGCTAATTCCCCCGACGGTAAGGAACAGGTCAAGGCATTAGTCAATCAAGGATTAATCCGAGATCCTGAATTAGCATCAACGCTAATTTTTTTAGTAAATCAGTTTGATCTGCCTGTACTAAGCGAAGGTCTTAAATTAGGAGCAGGGGCTAGCCCAGAAATTCAAGACAAAACAATCAGGGATTCCGCTAGGGCAGCTAAGGGTATAAAGAATACGTTAAAAACGATAAATACAACAGAGCCACTAATTGAAAAAGGCAGAGAGGCTGAAAAAAGATACAAGCACGAACTCGAAAAAATGAAAGCCCTGGAGGGTGAAACCGAACCTATTCAACAAATTGCCCGAATTACGGCGATCGCTGCTGAAGTGGGGTCGTCAATAGCTGTAATGTCCGCGCTTAATTATTCTGTTGCTGCTTTTTTTGGAGAGGCTACATTAACATCATTGATGACAAGCTTAAATAAAACCCTGGCGCAAAAAGCAGCCATATCAACAACCAAAAACATACTTGAGATGTCTAGCCTTGACGAAGATTTTTACAACTTCCTGGGGTTTTCCGTAGGAGTAGCCATAGGGAAAGCCTACCGTGAATGCGTTGATGTCGCTCCTGAAAAACTTTCGCCCGAAATGAGAACTAACATGGAATTCCTGGCAAAGGAAATGGATAGGGTTGTATCTGAGGCGGGTGAAGACTTCTCTGCAACTGATCCAGGAACAGAAAGCCAGTTCTCGGAATCATCGAAAAAAACTATAAAAGGGCTTAGTAAAGCTGTAAAAGGCTAATCTTATATAAAAACAATGAAATTCGGTTCGTAAATAAAAAACCAACGTGTTGATCAACACGTTGGTTTTTTTATAAAGTAAACCTAAGAATAATCACCTAAAGCTGTACGTTCATTGGTCGCACAGAAACTAATTGAGCAATCGGCAGCATTTACGTCCAATCCATTGCCCAAAGAGAGTGATACCTGCCAATACTTTTCGTCATCGGGGAGTGTTGGTACTGATCTAGAGGTATCAAACCCCTGCCGTTCCATCTCAGAGGGTGAGATGTAAGTAACTTCCTCGAAAATATCAGCCCATTGATGAAAAGGAAGTAGTGCCTTCACTTCATCAACCGAACCCTGCTTCCATCCATCGGGAGTACACCTGTAAATTCTAAGTTGGTTTTTAGTAACGTGTTGTGACCAGTAAGTAAATAATTTCATTTTCCACTGGTTTAGGACAATTAAATCTTCGGGTATTAAAACCAGTTCATCACTCACCCAGGGGTGGCAAATAAGTTGATCTCCCAAGCTTGTCTTAAGTTCTTGTAAACCACTAATATTGTGCTTGCGCTGTATATTCCAAACTCTTTCTGCTTTTGCGTGATAATGATCAATTACTGCGAAAAAAGCTTTCTTCGCCTCCTGGAACCCTTCCAACGTAAGAGGCATTTGAGACAACTCTGCTACCGACACGTCAAAGAACGATGCCTCTAGTGCAAGTCTTGTTTCACTACTTCCGCATCCATTGATAACATTAACGATGTTTTCCATTCCATGCAAAGCAGCTAGAGTAACAACCCTCTCACTGTCCTTAACCTTTTCATCTCTAAGCTTGTCAATTTTATCCAGTGCAGTAATTAGCCTTTCCTTAGTTATTTTTTTCATTTTATGCCCCAAAGCACAATTGACTTAATTATCTTACAATATCTTGTATATCATTGTTAATAACACCGTAGGTACTACATGACCATTAGAAATGAACTGAACCAACTCAGCGAAAAGCTTTGTCGATGCACTGGCTTTACAGTACCAGCAGGTTTTGACTTCTTCAGTTCTGACAATCCCCGCGCCCAGCAGGTCTATAGAATGGCTGAGATCGCGTGGGAGCATTTCAAGGGCGATAGTCCTGACCATGCCGAAGACTACGCAGAAAAAGAAGAAGAAAACGCAGAAGTTGCGGAATCCAAGCCATATAAAAAGCCTAAGTACGTAGCCCACATGGAGAAGTATTCTAGCGCTACCGATAAGTTTGAGCAAGATTACTGGCTATTCAAGGCTGGTTTAGCCAAAGGCGTTATCACTAAGCAGTTTACGTCTGTCTGTGGCAAAGGTGTTGGTTCGATAATGTTGTCTCAAGGTCAGCGTGAGACGATTTTGAGATTAATCTCGGAAAGCAATTCCAAGTTCCAGTAATTTACGGAAGGAGCCTAACTATGTGCGCCTGCGATGCGACCCCGCCCGACCTTTACAACTCAAAAATAGTCAAGGTTCGCAAGCCTCACAGGTGCTGTGAATGCGCCGTCCAAATAGAAAAAGGACAGGAATGCGAAAAAGTTGATGGGCTGTGGGAAGGCAGCTTTTCCACGTTGTACACTTGTCTACAATGCAAGGAACTGTGGGGCTATCTAGGGGAAAAAGAAATGGATTGCTGTATGGAACACGGCATCTTATACGAAGAAATTTTTGCACTTTTCCCGGAAGATGACGATGCTCAAGGCAGATACTGTGAATTTTACGCCTTAGAACTTCCTTGGCTCAAACCAAGGGTAGACGGAAGATTTCAGTTAGCCAAAACCTAAAAACAAGCCCCCTTTAAAAGGGGGGCTAAATAATTAGGTCGCACTAAACCTGATAAGTACCCTCGACTTCGCGTTTTTCTCTGTGCTTGGTACGCTCATTTAACGCTGAGATCGCTTCACGAAGTCTGGCGATCGCGATATCATTCTCGTGACAGGCGAATTTACCCGCCTGGTAAAACTCAAGTCGGTCAAGAGCAATTTTGACGACAGTTTCCACAAAAGCACCGTTAGGTTCTTCGCGGACATCGCCTCTACCGAGCGGGCCGTTTTGCCAACTAACAACAACTCCAGTACTTTGAGAAACACCGCCCATCGGATCGCCGTTTTCATCCGTAAAATGATGGGAGACGAATGACTGTTCCATAAAACAAAACCTTATTTTCAATACCAGTTTGACACTCCCCAGCCTAAAGGCGTGGGAATTCTTAATTCATCGACTGACCTTCAAGCACCATGTCCTGCGGCAGTCCTTAAACCTTTCAACCGTACAATAGTACAAATTGACGAGTCTAATTCACAGTAACCCCAGAGGGTCTATCTCCAAAAGCGTACTAGGATACAAACCTAGAGTTCGGGTATGCCCTACCCTACTTAAAAAAAATAAAAAATTGTTTGTTTTTACTGGTTTAAGGATGCGTTGATCCTTTAGCTGTTTTAAGAGTTTTCGCCACTCTGCGCCCCCCTGTTTATACCTAAAAGTGTGTCTTAACTGTTTCACAATGGTAAAGGAGTTTAACCTTGACTACTTTAGCATACTACAAATACCAGCAATTCCTAATTTTTAGGGAGGGCTTTAAGAAGTTAAAACCGCCCTAGAAGGACGGGGTTTCAAACCCAATTCCCTGATAACATCGAACCAAACAAGTAGCCCATCGTAAGTTTCCCCTATTGGGCATCCAGCCTCTACATATTTAGTCCAGGCTATCTCGTGCAACTTTTCAGCCTGAAGATAGAATTCCCTGGCAGCCGCAGTAATCTTAGAGATTAATTGTTGGGCTGCTCGAAATACTTGCTGCTGAGATTGCCGCAGTGATTCAAATACTCGTTTTGTACTTTCCGTAGAATTTTCATTCATTTCAATAGCAAATAGAGGTTTATCACTCTATATATTATTCTCTGTTGTTTAGCATCCTACTGGATTACTAAACAACCGTGTTATTCTGTATTTAGTATCCTATTGAGTTGCTAAATATGCCTAGATCGAACAGAACTTCTTACGCAGTTGGGCTAGGAGCCTTGATTTTAGCTGTTGACTTTAAAAGTCTTGAAATCGACAAAAGCAAATTACCTAGTCCCGTTATTTTAGCCTTGAACTTAAAGGACATACTCTCGGATTATGAATGGCATAACTCGGAGGAAATAGCCCAAGAACTTCACTCTAACCCTAGCTACATTCGACGCATTTTAGGAGATTTAAAAGAAGTATGGAACTTAGAAGCTAAACAGAAAAAAGGTTTTAGACTTCCACGCCCTGAAAACAACACATCCATTTAAAGGAGAATCCGAGTGACCTCAGTACTGGATGTCGCCGAGAGCGATCATGTTTTCGCCTCTCAATTTATAGCGTGGGAAGCTTCTGCGAACGGTGATGCGATACTGGTTCGCCGCGCTTATTTAGATTGCGTTGCAGACATAGAATCAGGGCTACTGCTCTCGCAGATCATTTACTGGAATTTGCCCAACAAGAAAGGTGAAAGCAAGTTAACAGTTGAAAGAGACGGGTTTAAATGGTTAGCAAAATCCCGCGCCGATTGGTGGGACGAGTGCAGACTAACCCCCAGGCAGGTTGATCGAGCAATTAAAATCCTAGAGGACAACGCACTTATCAACTGCAAAATCTTCAAATGGCAGGGCGTAAGTACCAAGCATATCCGCCTTAACTGGCAAGAATTATTTAATGCAGTTAATTCCGCTAGCTCAACAGAAGTTGGGTTCAAGCGTCGTGATCCGGTTCACGGCAAAAAAGCCAAAAACGTTAAAAAAGCAGCACAAGCCTTACAAAACAAGAATTCCAGTGGATTGACTAATAGTGAATCCACTCTTGAAGAAAAATCAAGTATTCTAACAGAAGATTCGTCGAAACGCTCATCCGAAAAGGCTTTCAATGGATTGACTAATAGTAAATCCAGAGGAAATGAAAGCAAAAAAGCAAAAACAGGAGCTAACGAAGAAAAAAAGCTGAATAAGGCTAATTTTTGTGGATTGACTAATAGTGAATCCACTCTTGAAGAAAAACCGAGTATTACGATAGAGAATCCGGTGGAACCCTTTCGAGAGAATAGATCTGGTGGATTGACTAATAGTGAATCCACAAAAATAGATTGCGAACAACTCGAAAAAAACAGTTTTGAGAGCGAAAAGCCCAAAACCTTGCAGAGCAATGATTCCAGTGGATCGACTAATAGTGAATCCACAAATGTAATTTCCAATGTGGATTCACTATTAGTCAACAGTGGATTAACTAATAGTGAATCCACATCTATATATACAGAAACTACTACAGAAACTACTAAAGAAAGACCCCCCTTACCCCCCGATGGGGGGAAACCGGATTTGGTTTTTTTTGAAGAGTTTTTGGAAGGAGACGCAGAAGCAAAAAGTCAAACACAACTTGCCTGTAAAACTCAAGATTCTCATTTGGATCAAAATCCCGCGCAAGTCGAAGTCATTCCGAGTACAAAACCAAGACGAGGAAAATTGGAAACGGGTTACAGGAGTCCATCGGATTTGTATAAAAAACCTGCCTACAGAGACAATCATTACGCTGACAGCCGATTTGAGTCTCAGGAAGAAGCCGATGATTTTTTAGACGCTTTATTGACCCGATGCCATTTCATCCAAAACACCCCTAAGCCCTACGAAGAAGCCACGAGGATTGTTACTGAAGTGCGGAAAGGAACACTTCATCCCTACCTCAAGGAGTATCGCAAGGGCGTTCCCTTTGGCAGTTCTTTGCAAGCTGAGTGGGAAGCATCGCCTGGTGTTCCTTATCCAGCATTTGTTGACTACCTCAAGGAGAAGCTGGCTAAACCCCATGATCTTCCCGAAGCGAAAACAGCGAATGTCTGGAATAAATTCAAATGGGACAAGCAAGCGATCGCGGGGTTGTGGGACGACTTCAAGAGGTGGATAGCACAAGCTGACGAAGCTGCACAAAAAGCAGCGGCTCTAGGCGTGTACAACACTTTGCCTGTCGAATTACGACAACTTCCCGCACCCTCGAAAGAAGAGTGCATTGAGAAATTAATGCGATTAACTGCGATCGCCAAGCAATCTGGTTATCCCGAACAGCCTGTTATAGCCCCTTCAGAGCCGATTCAGACGATCGCTGATTCAAAAACAACCCAAGCCCTACCGGAAGCGGAGCCAACCAAGCTAGATAAAATCAAGCTGTTAGCGGTCGCTCTCAAGGTCAAGAGCGTGAGGAAAGACCGTTTGAAGAAGATTGATGCGATCTTGAAAGAAATGTCGCTTGATGAGCGCATAGAGGCTTTCAAATATCTCCACTCTGTTTCCGAAGCTACCGAGTGGGTTAAAGCCAATTTAGCAAACCATCAACTAGAAATGGTAGAAGGCAAAATTGAATTAATGTTTTGAGCCAATAAAAAAGGAACTGATTTTTATTTGAAATCAGTTCCTTTTTCGTTGTTAGTTGACTAACTGGCTATAGCGTATCAGTGCTGTAAGGGACTAAAAAGCCAGCATACCGCGCATAACTATAACCTTGCGGGTCTATTAAAAAATCTGGTCGATTAGGAGCGCAGAGCAGGACGCATTCCCTGTAAGATTGCTGCGCCCACAAAACCCTTTCTTTGTCAGACAGGTCATCGTAACGATATTTTATACCGCTTTTTCCGGTGTAATCAGATCTGTCTCCTCCCTTGTTTTCTAACCAAGAGTAGTAGGCAGAAAGATTTTCACAAAACCTGTCGTAATCGGAGTCGCTCAATTCTGCAAAATACTCCACCCTACATTTGTCAATACTCCAGTTGCGACTTTTTTCACTATTGAACTCTGGCTGAGAACATACTTCCTCGCATTCCTTCAATGTATTGTTTTTGGAAAAAATAGAAAATTTCCCCATTACATCAAACGGCGGAACTTTAGAAACTTTTGCGACTATAGGGTTAATAGCTAAGTCCAAATCTTTTGCGCCCCAGCTAGATTGCCCATCAGTAGGATTTTGAGTCTGGTAATACCAATGAATAATTGGCGGATTGAAGGATTTGTTTAAGACTGGTTTAGTTTCAATTACCTTGAGTAATTTTCCTTCGTATATAAACTCTGTGCCAATTATTTCAGTTGGTAACGGGCAAATAGCATTCGCTAGTATTTCTTCTTCAAGTCGCAATTGCTCTAACCGTTCACGTTCTTTTTGCTGCCATTCTTCGCGAGGATCTGGGAATTTTTCAAACCCAGAGCGCTTAGAGATTTCGGAATGAATTAATCTGCCTTTTTCAATCCCTTCAGGTGTTGATTCATGTTCAACCGAAGCACCACTATACTCACGAACTTTTACCGGAGTTTCCGATGGGTTCCACCCATATTTCTTGGCACTGTAATTTACAGCTTGTTGATAAAAGTCTTCAGAGTATTTGCGATCTAAAGTAATTGAAGTACTGGCATACTTTAAAATGACTTGGCGCATTTCTTCCGTTGTTGGGCCATCGATCCAGTCGAGCCTTAGTCCAATACTATTCATCCGCACAGAAAATTTGAAGTTACCTACTTGTTTAAGATCTTTGCGAATTTGAACAGCAATTTCTTTGTCTGAAATATAAGCCATATATCATCTTATTGCCAACTTATTTATGATATATCATTTTATTTTCTAAATACTTGAAACAAAAAAAGCAGCCGATAATTTTATCGACTGTTTTTTTATTTATGCGATGCCAGTTGACTCTTTGAATTCTTTTTCAGGGAGTCTTCCGCCGTTTCTTATGTATTTCAAGTAGTCCCTGCTTGTGTCGGGCAGAACACAAAAACGTACTTGCCGTCCCCTGTAGTTTCCATTACATACAACTTCAACTGCTACATCCCAGCAAGCACTTGAGCGCATTCCGATATATTTCGTCATATCGTTCCAGGTTTCCAGTTCAGGCGCTGGATGCCCGTAAACTTTTGCTACGAACAACACATCCTTAATGTATCCTGGGCTGAGAAACCTCCTTACGGCTTCGTTACAAGAGCTTCTAATGCTGTGATCAGTCCACCATCTATCATCAACAGGTAGTTTGCGGACATCTTTCAGAAAAGATTCGGGTGTGTCATATAAACTCTGTTTCCAGATAAATTGCAGTGCGCGATCGCGTAACTCTTTGGCGTGTCTTGTCCCTAGATTGTTGCCAAGTAATTTGCGTAATCCACACTCTTCCGCCGTAATTTTGTCGTGCATAAAATCCTACACTTTACTTACTTCGTGCAGTATATCATTTTGCGCGGATTAGCATCAAAGTTTACTGATGATTTATCGTAGTTGCAGCTACCAAAGCCTATAATTAAAGTGCCACCGCGATGCGATAAACATCCGATGGCATGGTCAACCTAGAATTAGTAGGTCAACGTGAATATTCTTACACAAGATGGTGTGGCTATAGAGAATGCAGCAAAACTAGGTATTCGGATAACTTGGGGTAATTAACGATGCGATCGCACGGTTATTTAGTAGATGCGACAGTCAAAAAATATCGTCACCATTATCCTAACGGCTATGTTGCCGACGCTAATATATACCCTGATGCGTGGCTACCAGAATTCAGGACTTGGTTTCAGTTGCACTGGAAAACTCAGGATTTAAAAGAGCGCGATTCTAGCTCCTTACCTTCGGTTGCTCGATTATTGGGATTGCCTGAAGGAACTAACTAAGCTGAAATCGAGCAAACAAAAAGGGAGTCCAGCCACTCCCTTTTTGTTTGTCTAGAAATTGAAATATCAAAAACTTCTCAAATTGTAGCTAATGATGATATGCTACTTGGGCGGCGTAAATAACGCGGTACAAGTACTTAATTGAGCATTTTAATGATTGAAGTAGAGCTAAAAAGCCTGATCAAAACTAAGCCGGAGTTTTACCAGACGACCGAAAAATTGGGAGATCCCGAAAAAGAGTCCTGGCAGTACAACCACTACTTCTCTGTCAATGATGAAATGGTGAGACAGTTTTACGCTCGGATAGATCAAATAGATCTGCGATCGCCTGTTGACGAAAAACGCGATGCAGAAATCGAGGCATTGATTCTTCGAGGAAGCAAGTACTCGGTTCGTACCAGGCTCGATTCCCATGAGGGAGTATCCTTGGTAGTCAAATGTAGTCTCAATGATGAATCCAGTGCGAACGGCCCAGTTCGCAAAGAGTTAACGATTCCAGTCAGCGTGAAGCTTGACGTTCTGGACGGTCTTCTGCTCAACTACGGAATGAGTTATTTATCAAAGTGGAGTCGGAGTCGGTATGACTACCCAGCGATAGAAACCACTGATGATGGGTATAAGATCGAAGTTACCGCAGACTGGAATAGTGGGTACGGTGGGATAATTGAGGCAGAGATTCAACTTGAGGATCTAGCTCCTCAGAAGGAGGTTGACGCGGCACTGGCTTCATTGAATCAGTGGATGCAAAAATACAACCTGGAGCTATTCGACTCGAAGGACATTGATCGTCTCTTTGGGATATACAACAAAAACTGGGAACGTTTCTACACACAAGACCTTACTATTTGGGAAGTGCCAGAACTTTTAAATTAATGATTCATCAAGAACATCAGTACTTAGATTTAGTCAGGGATATTCTCGACAACGGCGAAAAGAAGCCTGTTTTTGGCAGCGATCGCTACATCCTTAGCGTTATCGGCAGGCAATTACGATTTGATGTATCAGAATCGTTGCCGATATATACGACGAAAAAAGTTTTCCACCAAGGAGCTATCAGAGAGCTTCTGTGGTTTGTCAAGGGCGAAGGTGATGTTGTTGACTTGAATAAACAGCGAGTCAGAATTTGGAATAAGTGGGCGGTAAAACATTGGAATGAGCGTTACGACACAAACTTGACCTTGCAAGAATACGAAGCTGCGATCACTGACGGGACGATCCAAAGGCATCAAATCCCGTTGCACTATACCCTAATGACAAATTGGGTTAGTTCGTCAGGAGCGCGGATCAATCAAATGGATTGGGTTGTTAAACAACTTCCCAAAAACCCGCATCGTAAAAGTTACGTGGTTTCTTGCTGGGAACCCACGAAGCTTTATCACATGGCTGACGAAAGCCGTAGTGAGTCGGTTGTCCTTCCAGCTTGCCACTACGCTCATCAACTGCTAGTGGAAAAAGGAAGGCTTTCAATGGTATTGTTAATACGCTCAAACGACATTTTTGTAGGGAATCCCTTCAATGTTTGTCAATATGCGATGTTGCTGTGTGCCTATGCTCACCTCACAAAATACCCGCCTGGAGAATTAATCGTGCAAATTGGCGACGCACACATATACTCGTCAGACTTGGAAAATGCCGAGATTCAGTTATCGCGACAACCATACCCTTTTCCATCGTTAAAAATCAGCGATCGCGGACAGACCAGTATTTTAGACATGAAGCCAGAAGATTTTGTAGTGGAAGACTATAAGTCTCATCCCGTACTAGATGCGGACGTAACACTTGTAGGGGGATATCAATAGGTGGGATTGAAATTAATCGCAGCGATGTCGCTAAATCAGGCTATTGGTATAGCAGGCAAGGTTCCTTGGCACTACGAGGAGGATTCCCGTAGGTTCAGGGAATTGACAACTGGCGGAGCGGTAATCATGGGTGCGAATACTTTCGCCCTGGATCTTGAAGGCAAGTGTCTTAAGGATCGACTTAACATCGTTCTTTGTCATCCTAAAGATAGCTGTGTTGACAGGGTGAGTCCCCAAGGGGATTACGTTCCGGTACACTCCAAGCAGGCTGCCTTGGAAGCTGCTGGCGATCGCCAAACCTGGGTTATTGGAGGAGCCGGAATATACGAGCTTTTCCTGCCGGACGTAGATGAGCTATTTATCTGTCACATACATAATCCAGTGCCAGGTGATACTTACTTCCCTCCGATTAGTTGGAAGGACTGGCTACCTGTCGTGTTTGAAGACGGGCAGGGTGATTACTCATTTGTCGTTTATAAGCGATCGTCTAAAACAAGCTAACCCTTGAACCCGCTCATTAACCGAGCGGGTTTTTATCAAAGAATTGGGTTTAAAACCCCGTCCTTTAGCGTAGCGCAGGACGGCTTTTATTTTTAGCTTGACATAGCAAGTAGACTGTATGCTAAGATAAGTGGCATAAGAACACAGAATTCCATGTTAATACTCGAAGCAAAATTGAACGGGAAAAAAGCGCAGTACGACCTCATTGACGAGGCTATACGTACTGCGCTTTTTTGTCGTAATAAAGCTTTGAGGTACTGGATAGATAACAAGGGTGTAGGCAAGTATGACCTCAATAAGTACATGGCTGTACTGGCGAAAGAATTTGACTTCGCGCAGAAATTAGGTTCTCAAGCAAGACAGTCAGGTGCGGAAAGGGCATGGTCAGCTATATCTAAGTTCTTTGATAATTGTAAAAAGAAAACATCAGGAAAGAAAGGCTTCCCGAAATTCAAGAAGCACGGCAACTCGGTTGAGTATAAACAATCAGGGTGGAAGCTTTCTGAGGATCGGAAATATTTAACTTTAACTGATGGTTTTGAAATTGGTAGATTGAAGTTGATCGGTTCCCGCGATCTTAATTTCTATCAAATTGAGCAAATAAAACGAGTTAGGTTGGTGCGTCGTGCCGATGGTTATTACGCTCAATTCTGCGTTGACATTGATCGCAGGGAAGAAGTTGAACCATCTAAAACTACTATTGGTTTAGATGTTGGGTTAAATCACTTTTATACAGATAGTAATGGGGAAGTCGTCGAGAATCCTAAGTTCTTGAGAAAATCTGAACGTCAACTCAAGAAGTTGCAACGTAGAGTTTCTAAACGTAAAAAAGGTTCAGCTAACCGCCGAAAAGCCGTGAAGCGATTAGCGAGAAAACATTTGCAAGTCAGTAGGCAGCGTAAAGATTTTGCGGTAAAGACCGCGAGATGCGTAGTTAGATCTAACGATCTGATTGCTTACGAAGACTTGCAAGTGCGGAATATGGTTAAAAACCATAAATTAGCTAAGTCAATCAGTGATGCTAGTTGGTCAATGTTCAGGCAGTGGATTGAATATTTTGGCAGGGTATTCGGCAAGGTAACAGTTGCCGTACCACCTCACTACACAAGCCAGAATTGTTCAACCTGCGGTAAGCAAGTTACTAAAACATTGAGCCAAAGAACGCATCAGTGTGGGCATTGTGGCACGGTACTAGATCGTGACCACAATGCGGCGTTGAATATCTTGGCTATTGGATTAAAAAATACCGTAGGGCATACGGGAATTCAAGCCTGTGGAGAGTTCGATCTCTGCCAAGTAGATGTAAGTCTAGTTGGTAAGTTGTCTCGTTGAAGCAGGAATCCCCGTCGCTTCAGCGCGGAGAGTGTCAATCAATGTTACTGATTAAATAATTTAGCTCTGGAACGGGGGATAAAGCCTGTTGTCCAGATGTAAGTCGTGACCGAAGAGGACGCAAGAAATCTACGGTCACGCTATCTGCTGGACAGGAAGCCTACACTGTACTCAGAGAGTCAGTGTAGGTAGTTTACTGATATACTAAAACAAATAGTTAGGTTACGGGTATGACAAGAATAAAAAACAAACAGGTTGTTTTTACGAACATTATTCCTGCAATCAATGCTAGCGACAGGCTAGCCTACCGATGTGCGGTAAAAGTTTTCAACTCGGAATACAAGAGTGTTTTAGAGGAATCCAAGATATTTGTTGATAGATATGTTGAAGCTAGATTCCCAGACTTATACAAAGAGGAATGCCTGGAATTTAAGCAACTTGACCCCTACAGTGAGAAGCATTGTCAAGCGCTACTCCAAGTAATTGAGCAAGTTGGGAAGTTAGACTCAGAAGATTTTGTTAGATACACAAACGAAAATCATACTTTGCTGGGCAAAATTGTATTTGCCATACCTTTTGCAGAATCTCTTCTAGGTTCGGGGATGGGAGCCATGCTAAATTGGCTCTATGATACAGAAATGCCATTTAAAAATGGTTGGGATAAAGTAATCACAGTAGGATGCTTGATTGCTACATACCTCAAAGCTGGGTACGATGTAAAAATCGAACTGCTCGGAGAATCATTCTTGATTCCCACTATCGAACTTGTCTGATGTGACAACTCCCATCACTGACTCGGAGTACCGCTATGGGTGGTGGGGGCTTCCGACGTTAAACTAACTGCATCAATTTAAAGCAGCCACTACGTTTTTATCTAAGCGTAGTGGCTGCTTTGATAGCAACTTCGGTAAAGTACAATTGTAAAAAAGCGTAAGCGAACAGATGACTAGCACAGAAGTACTTCTAGAGTTGATAAAATCACGAGCTAAAAGCATCGAACTCAAAACCTGTATGCACCTAGACATAATCAGCCAAGTCCTTGCTGAAGGGTATGATCCAGACAAGCATCCGAAAGGGCCGGACGGACGCTGGATAGTCAAGGATCAGCCCATACCAGGGGAAAAACCATTGGCTATCAAAGAATCCGTACCTGAAGCCGAAGAAAAAAGAGATCCCTCTTCAAAAGATCAGTTGCAGAAAGATATTGAAGATATCAAGAAAAAACTTAAAGAAGTCAGCACGGCACTTGCCGACTTACCTGACAAAGATCAAAAAGAAATTAGTAATGTCCTCAAAAGCGATAATGTTCAGTCAGCTTCAGATTCTGTATCCAGTACTTTTGACGAGATGCACCCAGAAGCGGGAGTCGCATACAAAAAAACGACATCCGAGATAAACAAGCGGTTGAGTCAAGGAATAGAGTCTGTATCGAAAATAATTAGCGATGCCCCCTTCTTTATCTCGGCTGCCGCAGAAACAGCTATAGATCATCCCTTGTTTGCAATGATCGGTGCGGCTGGGGCGGTCGCAGCAGTAGGTGGAGGAGCTTTGTGCATGGCAAATGCGACCCTTCCCGCCATGTTTGGTATTGCTCCTGGGATTGCTGGAGTAGAAGCATATCTTGCAAAAAAAACAATTTTAGAAATCACTAAAGCTATCACTAAAGGCGCTGTGAATCAAATTAGTTTTGAAGCAGGGCGAGACATAATGGAGAAAGGACTCAAGTTAATGTCTATTAGTACTGATGCTTACAAAAAAGAAATTAATAGGCGAATACAAAATAAAAAAACAAGAACTTATTTCGCGGATAGCAGAAGATAGCTCTAATATCGTAAAGTCGGCTGTTGAGACAGCTACAAAGCATCCTGAGTACGCAAAAATAGGTGTAACCACTACAAAGCCCCGCGATCAAGTTTGATCGCGGGGCTTTGTAGTTAATTTCTAAGCCAAAGTCTTCTAATTAAAGAAATTGACTCTATCCAGTTTTTTTTTGAACTGATCTGCATTCTTGAGGCAGGTATCAACTAATACTCCCAGCCCGTTGTTTCGGAGTTGTGTAACTACTTCTTCCACGCTAAGGTCATAGAAAAATGCGGTTCCTACTGCTTTAACCGCTTTTTCGTACTCGTCTTTGCTAATACGGTACTTTTCGTCAAGCAGGCATGAAATTTGCCTGACATCAGGAGAAATAGCCTCATCTACGGCATCTAGAAACCTGTTCATTTGGCGAGTCATTTGTTTTACTCCAGAACTTGATTTAATGACCTGCTAATTTTTGCTGAATTTCTTCCAACACCCCTAAAGGGAGAAGCTGTAAGTAGTAGCTAGCAATGATTTGACTGAACTGAAGTATTAGCAACACACCATCTTCCCGTTGCACCAGTTCTAGTCCATAGCCGAACTGCGTGAAATCGCCTAAGTTGCTTGTTGTCCAGTCTTGCAGTGCTGGGCTAGGAGTCCCGTAGAGTGAATGGCGAAGTTTTAAGTCAGTACGTGAGTACAGATCCAAAAATCTTGATCATTCTTTTTTTCGCTCTGCTTGTAATAAACACTTGATACTATATCGAAAAAACTATCCTTCGCAAGGAAGAATAATTTTTTGTAAATATAGGTACGGTGTTTTTTCACTTGCGGGAAAAAGGTTTTAATCTCATCTGAAAAGGCTAACCCAACTTGCCGAATATCCAGATCTTCGTGCGTTGAAGCTAGTGCGATAAATTGCTCTGCTGTTTCGCTCTTATTAAGAAGTGTTGGCACGTCCAGCATCATAAACTGGATTTCATCACCATAACCGTTGAAGTGAAAACCTTCTGAGAGTTTGACGTATCTATTCATAACTTACTCCGCAGTTACTAAGCTGTGTTACATTGTCTAATAACACTATTTAATGATATACCAATCATGCTTGAATTTACACAAGACTTGGCGTTATCACTCACAAAAAGGGGCGAAGAATTCCCCGTGAATTTTGAAGACGCATGGTGTTGGATAGGTTATTCAACCAAGCAGAAAGCTCAAAAAAAGTTAACAAGTACCTTTGAAGAAGGTACGGATTACACACTTAACCAAACGGTTAAGAGCGTAAAAGGACATCGTGGCGGGGGTTCTATCAATTATTTAGATATTCGTCTTACGATAGACTGCTTTAAATCACTGGGAATGCTAGCAGGTACTGAACAGGGCGCTAAAATCCGTAAATACTTTCTAGAATGCGAACGGATTGCCCAAAAAGCTGCCGTAGTCATCCCAGAGCAAGCGAACCGTATTAAAGAGCTTGAACTTGAATTAAAACTGGCTCAGGCTCAAGAAAGAGCAGCTTCGGCAAATCAAAAGTTACTCAGCACAGTGCAATTTTTGGAGGCGGTTTCTCCAGGGCTTGCTCCGTTAGCATTAGGTAGGGCGGACGCAGTTGTCACGAGAATTGAACGCTATGACCACGTACAAGCCCGTAACGAAGCTGAAGAGTTTGATGGAGTGGGGATTTCTTACATCCAGAAACGATTTGGATTTAGAACTACACAAGCAGCATGGAAATGGCTTGAGTCGATTGGGTACGGAAAAGATTCAGGATTATGGAAGGAGTCCTTGTGCGTAGTTAATGCCGTAAAACTTCCCAGCGAAGTTTACGAGCAATTGTTTTCTGAATTCGCCTCAAAAAAAGGTAGTCGCCAATTAATTATCGGCGAATAGCTTGTATTAGAACCCTGGCACAATAGCTGGGGTTTTTTGGTTTAAAAACCAGATAAACTAAGAAGAAGGGCTATTAATAATAGGTAAATTACAAAAATGAATTGTAACAAAAACGATATAAGCATAGCGATCACCTTATCCTCATTAAAAAGCCTAGAATTTCTAATTCAACTAGGAACCTTTGTCGATGCTCAAGGGCGTTTGCGATACTCAAAAGGCACGGTGATTGACGGCAAAGGTGTTGGTGGACTCTATGCTGATGACAAACGAGACGGTTCGACTGTTGCTGATAAAAATAAGTCGTCAAGTAGCAAAGATGACGCAGATCTCGATAGCTTCGACAAAGAAATGGATGAATTAGCTAAAGAAGCTAGTCAGTATATAGATAAAGCTGGCGAGTACATGGAGATACCTGACGAGTGGTATCAAGAACTGGACGAAGAATCTCAAGCTTTACTTGCCGGACAAGCTGCTTCTCCAGTGACCGAAGCTTATCAAAGAGAAGTTGCGGAGTTAGTCAGGGCGGAAAATCCCGAACTAGCAGATGCAATTTTGGCTGATATCCCAAACAACAAAATAACTACACCAGAAAAAGCTGTAACAGACTTAACTACTGCGATCGCTGAGAACGCTCAGACTGTTGTTGACAAAGAAAAACCAGAAACAAAAAAAATTGCTGCTACCGCAAAAGCAATGAACGCGGCTACCAGTCTTGGCATAATTTTATCGCAAGGATTTAACGGGACTACAGAGCAAGTTACAAAGATTGCTAATTCTATCGGATCATTAGCTAACGAGAGAATTTCTACTGTACCACTCCCAAAACTACCTGCCATCAAGAATATTCCTGTCGCTGAAGCTGCACAAGGCATTGTTGGAGCAATCGCCGGATTGAACATAGGTAAAGAATTAAGCCAACATCTTGTTGATCCTATTGAGCAATTTGTTATCGATCAACTCGTCAAGGTACTTGCGGCTACAGATCCTGCAAAACATACTCATACATTTGAAGAAGAATGGGACGAAAGTTTAAAAACTCACGATCAAATGCAAGAGTTTATCGTTAAAAGAATGTCTTATGAATTCAGCTTTTTGAACGATAACAACCGAAAAAAAAGAAAAGAAACTCCAGAGGTGTTTGATACGTTTCAGAGGACTGTTCGTACTTCCGAAAAAACCCTTAACGCTTGGGGCTATGAAATTGAAGAAGAAGATTTTATTGATAACGTAGGAAAAGGAACTGATGGTTTTCAAATGTTTCCTGTTTATCGAGCTAGTGAAAACACCGTCTACGTAAATTTTCCTGGATCTTCTGGAGACAAAGGCGACAACGAATCTTTTTTTGCCGAGAAAGCTGAAGCCAGGGGGGAAACGGGCAGGACACAGTTTGACAATAACAAAAAGCAGATCAAAGCTTACCTGGAAAAACAACAGACTCAGGGACGGAAGGTTCGCCTACAGGGACAATGCTTAGGCTCATCCTTGATTCAGATTATTGCTAGTGAGTACCCAGATTTAGTTGACGAAGTAGCTGCATACAATACCGTCGGAGTGAATGCAGCTACTGCTAAAAAGTTTAAAGAATATAAGCAGTTACAGGACAAGAAACCCAAGGAAGAACGCCATGAAATCAAGGTAACTCATTCTATAAAAGAAGGTGATTTTATATCTTTACTTGGTGATGTTTATTTACCAGGCGAGATTGTTTATTGGA
The DNA here is from genome assembly GCA_049646245.1 of Crinalium sp. Lineage (GTDB taxonomy): Bacteria > Cyanobacteriota > Cyanobacteriia > Cyanobacteriales > PCC-9333 > Crinalium. Next base: position 21,209 of record JBARVL010000027.1, read on the forward strand.
AGAACCCCCCTGGCGTATGGGACTGGCAACCACACAAAAGTATGACCACAGAATTTGCTGTAAAAAGCAATGATATTCCACCTTGGGTTAAGGCTAAGATTTATACCAATCAGAAAGATCTCGGTGACAAGAAGACTATCAATACTCAAATCAAGGAAATTGCAAAAATATTGGTCAAAAAACCAGACGACGCTTAGTAGACGACAACGTGTTGATCGACACGTTGAAGATGTGTTATAACTTGCAGAATGATATACTAATGCAAATGCAAGGGGAAATGTATGGAAAGAATTAGCTTCAAAAATGTTATTCCGCCCGAACCAGTGGAAGAAACCATTTTAGATCAGCGACTGAAGCGGGAAAAGGAAGAAGGTATTCAACGGCAAAAGCTAATAAAAGCAAATAGCCAACAGGATTATTACTCAACCGCTATGTATTTGGTGCAGCTACAGCCGGACGGAATCTCGTTCGCACAACAATGGTTGTCCCAACAACCCGATTGTGAATGGATGGTCACAGACGAAGGTGAGGTTTTGCAAAGACCAACTTCACCAGAAGAGTAATTATTAAACACACAAAAAGCACTGGGATTTAATCCTAGTGCTTTTGCATTTTTATGAGTAAAAAAAACGATGGCAAGTCATCTAGAGGAACAGTTCGATTTACTTTGGCGAAACTTTTATCCGACAATTATTTTGGAACGTCAATTCAGCAGCGTAGATAACTGGATTTACGATTGGGAGGAGCGCAGGAAGATTAGCCCTCACGCTAAAATATTTGTCGCGGATTTCGCTCACAAGCAGAGTAAAATTTTGATTGAAATTTCAGGGCAGATATGGCGAAAGGGCGCACACAATACTGGAAAAGGACTGTTAAGGGATTACCGAAAAAATAATTTAGCTTTAATGAGCGGGTGGCGAACTTTTGTGCTTGCCCCAGAAATGATTGCTGATAATTTTTGGTTAGATGCGATCGCCCAAACAATTAAGGGGAACTCAGTCAAGCCACAAAAAATTAGTACTAGGGCGGGTTGGAACAAGAAGATAATAACGTCTCCTTCTTGCCTGAAGAAAAAATCTTGATAACAACGTACAACAAATAGCAATACAATGAACGTGAGGATACTAGGGAAAGCTTGTGGGACAAACTATTAAAAACGTAAAAAAGCACCTTCCTGCACTTCCAGAAGATGTTAAAACATTGCATTTGTTTTGTGGCGGTGGCGGCGGAAGTTTTGGAGTAGAGATATCTGGGTTGGAATCAACAACAGCTATAGATTTTGACGAAACTGCTATTTCTATTCACCAAAAAAACTTTCCCAGTACAAAGCATTTACGTAAAGATATTTCTTCGATGACTATTGAAGAAATTCAGGAGCTAGGAATATTTCATTTGTTGCTAGCAGGGCCGCCATGTCCTGATTACAGTACTTCAGGTAGTCGCGCAGGTATTGACGGAAGTTTGGGCAGGCTAACATTTGAAGTGACACGGTTTGCTAAAATTCTGCGTCCGCCTTTTATTCTGTTTGAGAATGTTCCTGGATTACTTTCTTGCAACGAAGGACAGGATTTTCTACGGTTTGTCGCCAGCCTGGATGAAATTAATTACAGCGGTGTGTCCGCTTTAATAAACGGCATTCATTATGCTCCGCAACTGCGTAATCGAGTTTATTTATTAGCGATTAGCAATGAGTGGCTAGAACTGGGAGACAAGGTTGAACTAGATTTGGCTAAACAAGCTTCCTGGTTGAACAAGCCAGCGCTATCCGTTTTAGCTCATAAGTTTCTAGCTCGGCAGTCAAGCATGGCTCTAGAGTACAGTACGCTTTCTCTAGACACATTTAGGATGTGCTGGAAGTATAGCGAGTATGGCAAAAAGCTCCCCTCCCGAAACTTTACTACGTGGAGCAAGGGAGAGTTACTAGCTATGAACGCCAAGTTTGAAAATTACCCACTGCATTCAAAGAAGCTTCTAGATTACCTGGAGCCAGGTTCTCAGGGGATTCAAATTATTCACCGCAGTCAGGAACGTCGCCTTTACGTAGACTACGCCCCGACCCTTCGAGGATATAGTCGCGGGGAAGGGAAATCTTATAATCGCCCAGGTGGAGGACATATCAAAGTTATTCGCAGTGACGGCTCTGTGCGTTCTATCTTGGCAGAAGAAGGGGAATTGCTAACAGGATGGCCCGCAGGTTCTACAGCAACTAATTTAGACGGCGCTAAGATAGCGCAAACACAAAGGCTTAGAATTTTGTCAAATGCTATGATTCCTGCGGCGATCGCGGACTTGTGCGAGACATTTGTGCAATTACTTCCTTTGTCTTAGTAATTAATGCGATTTAATGATACACTAAACTTGTGAAGCTTTTATCACGAAAAAAGATGACAAATCAACAAGTGGAAAAACAAGCTCGTTACCGCGTCTCGCCCCTGAAGTGGGCTGGAGGAAAAAGCTGGCTAGTCCCAAAGATGAAAGAGATTTGGCAATCGCACAGCGATCGCAGATGGGTTGATCCCTTTTGCGGGGCGTTAAGCTTGCCCCTTTCTTTGCGCCCTACTGACGCACTACTCGGTGATATCTGCTTCGATTTAATTAATTTCTGGCAAATGGTTCGAGAAGATCTTGTCATACGCCCAGAGATATTGGTAAATCAAGCAGAGGCTTTCTACGAACGACGAGCGGAGTTCAATAGCCTGCCTTTAGACCAAACAGTCAAACGGGCAGAGTTGTTCTATTATCTTTTGAGAAGCTGTCATAGTGGGTTGTGTAGATTTAACGGCAAAGGAGAATTCAATAGCCCCTACGGTAACTACAAGACAGATTCAATCTATCAAACAGATTTTTCGTCCTACCGCTCTATTATTCAGCACTGGAAATTTAGGTGTCAGGATGCAGAAAAAACCTGTGCTTTGACAAAACCTGGCGATTTTCTGTTCCTAGATCCTCCTTACTGGGGGACTTTTACAGGCTACGCTGGGAATAAGTTTGGTTGGGATGAGCAGATGATTACAGCACAGTTAGCTCATGCTCATCAAGGCCCAGTTGTGTGCTGTAATTCAGCAGCCCCAGAAATAGTGACCTTGTATAAAGAGAAGGGTTTTGAAATTAAAATCTTAACCACTGCGTACAAGATGAACACAAAGGGTTTACGCCCACAGGCACAAGAAATGTTTGCCTTTAAAAACATTTAATTTTTTCAAATTAGTAGGTTAGATCCATGTCCGACAAAGCCAAAACATTTTTATCTGGACGCATTCCCGTAGTTTTATTTGAGGCTATCGAAAAACGCGCAGCAGAGACAAATAGAACGAAGACAGACATTCTTATTGATGCCTTAAACGGCTACCTATCCTTAAAGCCTTCAAATAATGCCCATGACCAAGAATGGCAGGGCGCATCTCTAGTGGCTGAGGTTAGTGGGCTAGGGGAGCTTGTTCAGCAGCTTTCCTCGCGATTGACTGAGCAAGCTGTCGCGATAGAGGTACTCAAACAAAAGGTAGAGTCGATCAACTCGTCACAGGGGAAAGGTTTGGGCGTAGCGTCGGACAGGATCGACCAACTTGATATTCTTGTTTAAGAGTAATAGACCTTATTCTTGTTACCATGCCTACAAAACAGCCCAATAAACTTAAGCAGTTTCTAGTTTTTCATATTGAAAAAACAGTGCCTGGAATATTTAATGAACAAGCTAATTTCATTGCTGATGCTGCTATCCAAGTTGCTGTAAAAAATGCCTATCTTCTGCTTAGAGAGATTTCACCTTTGGTTATCAGTCGCAGGCAGAAAGAAAGTTTAATCCAAGCGACTGAAAAAGCTTTGTCACGAGAAGACGCTAAACGCATCGCTATTAAATTAGCGATGCGTTTTTTGTAATACAAGAAACTACCGCAGGAGCTTTGCAGGCTCTTGCAGTAGTAGGTTGGGGGGGGGGTGTCTCTGTACTACAAATAATTAATTTCATACTTAACAATTTTTAATCAAAAATATCTTTAACAATACGGGTAGATTGTTTGTGATACATTAACTTTAGAGACGCTTTTAAGCTTTTTAAAAGATAGTCAATACGTGAAAGCAATCAAAACAAATGAATTACTAAGAATCGAAAAAGGAGTAAGCTTGTGTTAGATTGTGTAGAGTTAAGCAGGGTATTTTCTAGTTCGAGTGGATTTAGTGAAGGACTGATTTGCCCCGCTGGAACAGACGACTCCGGATCGGGAGCATTGGCGGGGCCCGTTCTAGCGGCTAGTGTAATTATTCCAAAAAATGAAAGGACAAGGCTGATTAGAGCGGGTGTCTGCGACAGCAAAGCAGTCAGAAGTACTAAGGCAACCGAAAAGACCGAATACTCTTCGGCAGAAGAGATTCGATTAAAACTAGCTAATTTAATTAAAGACGTAGCTATTAGTTGGGCTGTCGGCGAAGTTTCAGTCGAAGAGTACAACGAGCTTAAAAACAAGAACGATGCTCCGATGCTTGCTATGCAGCGTTCTGTCCTGGGGCTATCCGTGCGCCCAACTCTGGTGTTGGTGGACGGAGCAAACGAAATTCCTGGAATTGATATCCCTCAGCAAACTTTTATTGGTGGTGATGTTGTGAAGTTAGCTATATCGGCTGCCAGCATTATCGCTAAAAGTGCTAGGGACACGATCATGAACGAACTAGCAAAAAAGCATACCGGATACTATTTCGAGCGAAATAAGGGCTACGGGGGAGTTCGTCACAAAGACCACGAATATGCCCTTTATTTGTATGGGGTTTCGCCCATACATAGAGACTTACCCTCGATCACAAATAGAAAATACTGGGAAAAAAACCATGCCAGATAGAATTACGAAGAGTTATCGCCCAGGAAAGGGCGATGATGGATACTCAGAGTTTTTGAGTGGGTATAGAGTGAGTAAAAGCTCTGCTACAGCCCATCTGTTCGGCGCAGTAGAAAAAACTCGCAACGCAGCTTCTAGGTGTATTCGCACAATCAGTCAACCAGATGTTGCTGAAGACTTAGTTTGGCTGACCAAGACAATCCAGTCGATTATTGCTTTCGCTTGGTGTCAAGGCGATTCAACAGACCACCTCTTTCCTGAAGACTTTTCTAGAAAAATCACTGAAAAAGTTGCAGAGTGGTGGCCCGTCTATGGGGGTTCCCCAGAATTTCAAATCTGGGTACACCCTAATTTGCTTGAGATCGACTCCTTGCGACTGGAGATTCGGGCGATGGAGTGCTGGTATACTGGCTGGAGAGAGTCTCCCGAAATGAAGCGAAAGTTAGCTACTCCGCTTTTAGCCAAAATCACTAAGCTCCTGCCAAGATTTATTCGACGAAGCTTAACTGCTACAATTCAGCAAAGGATGCTTGCGTCCTTGAGAACCGACCATCAACAGCAACGTATCTTGAGACGAATAAGATATCAGGCTTTGGTGTTGAACAGGTTGAGTTCGTGGGTGTGGTGTGTGGAGAATCGTGAAGGGTTTATTCTTCACAAAGAAGAAAAAATAGAGAGACTCTATTGGCAAGGAATGTCGCAAACGAAAGTAGCGTAGCGGTCTAGTAGACAACTAACCAGCCTCAGACGGGGCTGGTTTATTTTTTAATAGGAAGAATGATGTCAAGTCTTAACTCCAACTATCGCTTTTTATCGGAATTGCAAAGACTGAGCAACTACAGTCGCATGAAACCGGACGGCAAAAAAGAGACGTGGAACGATACCTGCGATCGCTCTATCTACTCTTTAGATTCAGGACTGATTCAGGTAGGTAAGCTCACAGCAGAGGAAGCGCAATTAATTGATGAAATGATGCGCGGCGGTGGAGATCCCTCAAAGACAATCGTTCCACCTAGCGGACGTTGGATGTTTTGCGGTGGTACGCCCTGGCTAAATAACCCTGAGAACTGGCACGGTGCATTTAATTGTACAAGTCGGGATATTGAAGATCCTGCGGATTTTGGGATTGCTATGGGACTTAGCATGATGGGGTGTGGTTTTGGAGCAACACTTGAACCCAAATACACAAATAAGTTACCTAAAATCAAAAACACCCTCTCCATAGAAGTTGTAGGTAGTCCAGGGGATGCACCTATTGAAAATCGAATAGAAAACACAGTTGTCGAATCTGATGGGCGAGGACAAGCTCAGATCGTAGTAGGAGATAGTCGTAGGGGCTGGGTTGACTCCTATCAAGCAATTGTCAACTTAGCCTTTTTTGATCGCTGCTCAGGAAATATTTCCGTAACAGTAGATATCTCCAATATCAGAAGAAAAGGGGAAAAGCTCAAGGGCTTCGGTGGTACGGCAGATCCAAGTAAACTGGCTGCTATGTATTTGCGTTTAGCAGTAGTCATCAACCCCGCTATTGGGAGGCAACTCACTCCCTTAGAATGCTGTTTACTAATCGACGAACCAGCCGAAGTTATTCGAGCAGGCGGCGTGAGGCGTTCAGCAGGTATGAGGCAGTTTGCTTCGCAAGATACTGAAGCTGCTATGTCCAAGCACAATCTGTGGGTCAAGTTAGACGGAAAATGGAGAATAGACCCACAAAGAGAAGCGTTGCAGAATGCTAATCATACGATGGTTTATCATCAAAAGCCCAGTTACGCAGACATTTTAAAATCAGTAAATCTTCAATATCAGTCTGGAGAAGGTGCAATTGAGTGGGCTGGCGAAGCCGTTGCGCGAGGCAATGCAGATTTGATTAATACTGAAGAGCGGCGTAAACATTTTTGTGAATGCTATAACAATTCAATCGACGAAGCTGCTGATTTTCTGGCTTCTTTGTATTTGTTTGATGCCGGAGAAATAATTGACGCAGATAAGCTAAAGCGCCGATTAGAGCGATACAAATTTAATCCCTGTGGAGAAGCTATCTTCTCTAACAATCATTGCAATTTGATTACAGTGCATTTAGAGAATCTTGACCCCTTGGATTTTACAGGACAAGAAAAAGCATTCCGTTCTTCGGGACTACAGGCTGCGTCATTATTGCAGCGAGGTTTTACAGATCCTAAATTTCAGCAATCACGAGATGAAGATCCGATAGTAATCGCTTCTTGTACGGAAATGTTTAGCTTTTTCGCCCGTGCGCTAGGCATGGACTGGCTGCGCTGGTGGCAAGCGGGTCGTCCCGATAACTGGAATTCTCCTTCTGGACTTATTTCAGAAGAGTTGCAGAATCATCCCGTTATTGTGGAGCAAAGGGCAGAACTTCTCGGTATCGAATACTGCTCAGATTATTTGCGCTGCATAGAACGCGGTTATCTTAATACTTGGCGAGATATCATACATCGGACTGTATGGGAGTACTGCGATCGCCATAATCTTGCACGACCAAACCGATGCACAGGGTTAAAGCCCGAAGGCTCGACAACACTTCTAACTGGTGCTGGCTGTTGTGGGGTTCATCCCCCGAAGGCTTTCCGGTTTATTCGCCGGAAATCTTGCCAGAAAAATGACCCAATTGCTTTAGCAGCAATTGATTATGGTTACAGTGTTGTACCAGGACGAAACGATAAAGATGAGCAAGGTAATTTGCTTGACGATATCACTTCGGAGCGCTGCACAGAATGGGTGATAGAAGTTCCCTATGAAGAGTCACTGATCCGCTATTTACCGGAAATTGATCAAGAGGGAATAGACCCTAGTTCTTTTTCGGCTGAGTCGCAGTTTGATTGGATTATGACCGTCCAAAGAAACTTTGTAACTCACAATACTAGCGCCACTCTGGAACTACGCGAATCAGAGATATCAAAAGTAGCTCAATTGATTTATAGAGCTATCCAACAAGACATGGGTTATATTTCTATAACCTTGTTAGCACGATTCGATGATCGCGAAACATTCCCCAGGCTTCCGTTTGAACCAATTAGTAAAGAAAAGTACGACCAATTACAAGTTGAGATATTAGCACGACGCAAATCAGACTGCTTTCAAACCAGTGTTGAGTATCATTTGCAGGGCGTGGAAAACAATGTGGGCGATGCAGCTTGCGAAGGAATTCTGTGTGAACTCAAGCATTAGGTAATACCCACAAAAAAGCCGTTAAGAGCAATCTTGACGGGCTTTTTTATGGGAATCCAACGTGTTGAATCAACACGTTGGATTCCCCGTCGCTTTTAAAGCAATTGTAAAATATAGAAAAGTTTAAAATATCAAGAGTATGCCCACAGATCCTATTGCTGTATCAGAAACTCAAGCAGCCAAGCAAGCTGACGTACCCACTACAGGAACTACAACCGTCCGGCAAGGTAATATTTTCGGCGATTTGATTAGCAGGCTATCGAAAAAGCCTGCTGATGGTGGTGGAGGCGTAAGGCTAGCAGGGCAAATCGGGAAAATAAACAGAGAAGAGTCGCCTATTAAAGGGCAGTCTATAGATCGTAAAGTCCAGCCGTATTCTACTCCATTACAAATTACGGTTTTAACAGGGGATTTTCGCGGGGAGATATTTAAAGTGGGTCAGTGGCTAGGGGTGACACCGGAAGAGATTAGTCACAAGTCAGGCGCTGACTGGAAAACAGTAGAAGGAATGGGTATTCGGAATAGTGCGACTTTTGAGAAACTATCTGACCGAACATTTAGTGTCAAGTTGAGTTTCTACGACAAAGAAGAAGATATTAGTTGTTTAGTAGAAAACTTGCAGTGGTTAAACGCAAGCGGACGCGCACAGAAAAATCCTCCACTGATGAGTTTGAGGCAGGGACTACTAAGGGCAAATCCAGTGATTCTACAAACAATAGACACAACCTACAAAAATCCTCATAGTGGTGACACTGGGTTTATGTATGCAGAGGTACAGCTATCTTTTCTTCTAATAGCTGGCCCTGAATCACCCCATGCTACAGGAGGCCCGTTATCACCAACTCCATTGGGCGACACATCTTTCAATCAGAGTGAGGAAGAACGCGACGCTAAATTAAAAACTGCTTTAGCAAACGACGTTTTGATTCCTTGCTTAGGTAGAAATGATAGTGAGGAAGTATCTAATCTAATCATCAACAAAAAAACTGACGATGTTGACTCTCTAAAAAAATTATCACCAGAGGCTTTTGTTAACTTGGTTGCTGGAGGACAAGTAAAACCGAGTACGCTGGTGTCGCAGTCTTCGATAACTGGATTTCCTGAGTTACAAGCTAAACTATCTAACGACCTATCGCTGTTGATAGCTACCTATGAACCAGGGGTCGCGAAAACAATCTACGGAGCAACCTTGGCTGCGTACCTAAGAGGAGATGAGCCAATAAACTCATTGCCGGACAAAAATCCTAATCTTCGAGCGATCGCTCCTCGAATAAAACAGGACTACGAAATAATTCGCCAAGCCATGCTAACTCAAGACTTTTCCCAGGTCATAGATAGAACCAAAAATCCTACAACTGGGGAAAGGCTAAAGGCGGTTGCCAGTTGCGGATTACAGATGAAGCAAATAAAATCTAGTTACGAACCTCCTAAAACTCTTTAAATATGTCAACAACTATTGAAAAAATCAATATCTTTTTAACAACCGTCGAGGAGAAAAACATAAGCAGTGAAAAGATTCGTAGTTACTTTGGGCTAAAAAATTTAGCCCAAGCCAGAACCCTAAAAAAAGATGCTCCTTACATAGATCAAGAAGACTTTGTTCTACGTGTAAGTAGATGGACGGATATGCCAATTGCAGCACACATTTACTGGAATAATTTTGAAAATACAGTTGACGTTTTGAACATAGAATAGCCAATGCTTTTTAGTCTTCTGGGTGTCGAGGAAATCTTCCTTTATGAGTTGAAATGTTTAACGGTGTGCCAACTTCTAAATCTTCAAAAGGAGAGCCGATATGACTTGCTATTAAAGCTTCACGCCATTTATTGCGATCGCCACCAAATTTTTCCACGAAGACAGGCAACCTGGAACCGTCGTAGACAACAGTTGTTTCATTATTTAGTTCTAAATAATTTATACCTTCTGTGCTTGAAGTCACCCGTGACTGTAAAAACTCTAGTCCGCTCATAAATAAACTCTGATACATGGACGACATTCGACAGAATAATAATTATTGTTTTCTATTACAAGCCCGTTTGAATATTTGTATTTAACCGAAACATTGGCTATGGTATTGAGTAATTTTGCAAAATAATTAGACGGATCTATTCTTGTTTCTGTTAGTGGCTGTGAAATGAAATTACCTGGCTCGATACCAATTGCACTATTTACGACCAAGGTATTGTTTAGCGGGTCTGTCCCGTAAACTATTACCTCTGCTACGTCTTGGTAAAATTCTGTATGGACAAAAGCCCGTTCTTTTCTAAAAGAAAGGCAGGATTCGACGGTAATCCAATTGTAGTTTGTATTGACTGCAACAATTCGCTGAGTATCTATTGGAACAAACGGTAGTCTGACCGACGCTTTCCCAGGCTGTGACGTGTATCCATAGACGATTGCGTCTCCTGGAAGTAAACCTTGTGTTGAATCCAATTCAAGAAATTGAGTCCCACGTTTTTCGATAATTAATCGAGTCGCTATTTCTACATTTCCTCTTAAGATTGAAACAGTAGTGTTGACAAGAAAAGCACTGTTATTTCCTATGTGGACATAGCGAATATCTGGCTGTTGGGAGGGGTCAATGAGCGTCGTGATTTGAGCTTTTGCTATCGGCGCTTCCTTTGCCGGAACGGTTACGGGCGGCAAAATAATTAGGGGTGCATTAGAAGAAATAGCATGAGCATCTATCAATACTTGGGCTTCAAATAAATCAGCGACTTCCCCTGTGGCTAGTTCATTCAGGACAGAAGTACCACCCGTAATAAGTTGATCCATGACTGCTATTCGTCGATAGGATCGAATTCCTAGCGAAGTAAGATCCAGGTAAGCATTTGGATCGCCTACCATCGGCTCGATCTCTAGTCGCCCTTTTAAATACCCATCTATGTAAATAAATAAAGAACTCAAGCTTTCATCCACTTGGATAAAAATATCTGAGTTAGGAGGTAGGGGACTATTGATAATTACGATTGCCTTTTCGGTTTTTACCTGTAATTGTCCATTGTAAATAAAAGCTCTTATATTACCTAAATTGATTAGGTTGCCATCTCCTCGCCATTCTTTCAGTGACAGGAAAATACCAAAAGTCCGAAGTCCTCCAATGGGATTAAAGCGATATGTTAATTTACTCGCGGCTCTTAAATTCAGTGTCGCATTTTGGTAAATCATTGATGTTCTGAATTTACCTTCTTCTAGTTGAATTCCTCCAAAATTTAAAGTTATAGGATTCTCAACAAAAAACTCTACATTAATCAAAGCATCATCAGCAGATCCAAACACGATGCTGTCATTTATAGCAACATTGTTAGCTACTAGCGTTGTTACACCGAAAAATATTGTGACATTTCCATCGCTATCGGAAGGCGTATTGCCAGCAACAATGTACTTCCTGGTGGTATCACTACTGAATGTAGCGCTAGCACCCGCTAACTGATCTGCTACAACTGTGTCGTTGGGTACTTCTATTACTACAGTAGATGGCGTAATTTCTATGACTTTTCGTTCAGGAGAGTGCGCCGCGATCGGGAGAGTGGGAGATTGCCCTGTTGTATCAAAAGCCAGTTCACATAAACGATAACGATTAGGGAAATTATTCAAATCTCCTAGCTTCACTTCTGCAATTTTAGTCTCAATGCCCGAAATAGCCTCAACTGACATTATGCGAATTACGTCATTGCCCCCTATAACCCCACCTGATAACGACAAAATAGCGGAAAGGTAGTAAGATTTTTGTGGACGCAGAAACAAAGGCTTACGCAGTACTTGAGATGAACCATCACCCACTTGATCCCAAGCGAACCAGGATATCCGACTTGCCTCGTGGGAATTCTCAATAGGCGCGTTTGCTGCCCTGCGTCTTACATTTACATTTGAGCCACGATACCAAAATCCAGCATCCATGTTGTGGTTAATTAAATTGACACCGCTTGGTTCTATTAGAAAAGAACCATCTTCTGCGTAAATAGCCGGATAATGCGTTTCGACTGGATAGAGTTGCAAGCTTTCGCTTTTGTATCTTTCTAGCCATACCGGAGAAGGACGGCTGAAATTGGGAACCTCTTGCCCTTGTAGATTGGTAAGAGATCCTTCTAGAGAGAAAACTATCTTATCCCTGATCACTTAAATTGACTCCTTCTAGCAACTTTCGATATACATTCTGGGGATCGTGCAGACTAATTTCTGAAGAACTTGACAAACTCTCCAGCTGTTTGACGCGAATCATTAGCTGTTCGCGCTCTTTGGCGGAAGGTATGCTGAAAACAAGTTCGCCTACGGATTCAGGCAAATGATTTTCCATAGCCCATTGACGAGAGATAATGTGTCTCGCCTGTTTTTCCCTAAAAGCGATCGCTCCGTATGTCCGGTCTAAATCAATACAGCTTAGGGCTTCGGCTTCAGGATGCTCTTTTTTAATCCGCTCCGATTCTTCCAAGGCAATACCTAACTCGACTATACAATCTTGTATTAGTTTATTGTTGCGCTCTGTTTTTCGATGATAAGCACTTATTTCTTCTTCTAAATCGCCCACATTTTTTTTAGTAATGACACCAAGTAGCGGAATCCATTGGCATAAGCATAAAAGTTTTTTTTGCCATGCAAGCACTTCTTTTTTTACCGCACAATCACGTTGAGCTTTTTTCAAGGCATCAGAAGTAGTCTCAAGCAATTCTTCTTTACTAAAAATGATTAACTCTGCGGCTCTAAGCCCTAGTATCCAGTGCAATGATTCTTCGGAACGGATGTGTTCTTGAGTTGAGGCAATAGAATTACCTAAGTTAGTATGAAAAACCTGGGCCATAATCCGCAACTGCTCCTTGATCTGCTCTTTCATGGGTCAATTTAGCACCAATAATGGCGATGCTTTCGTCGCCGTAGCGAAATCTTTCGATTTCTCTTATTCCTTTCCAGTCCGACCAAGGCGTTACTGTGTCTCCACCAACAACAAATCCGTTGATGTTGTCTCCCGTGCCATCCGCGCAGGTTTTTTTTGTATTTAGAGTTGTGGAAATTGTTAAAGGAATCTTTGTGTCGTAACTAAACCCAGTAATTACCCTACCAAAAAAACCTTCAGTGACATCATCGTAACCACCCGCTCTGTATCCTCTGATATCGTTAGTAAACGAAGCACTGATAAGATTAGAAACTATACTCGTGCCTACTATGTTGGCGATATATGCCGCGCCATAATATGGAATTTCTTCATAACTAAAAATTAGTGGCCCACTCCAAAGAAGTCTGGAGCCACTACAAACATACCCATTTACTTTGCTAGACAGCCCATTGTGCGGAGCGCATTTATCCTCCGTGAGTGAATTAGCGGTAATAGAATGCGTATCGCTGACGTGATCGTAAACAATGCAATCTCTCGTAGAAAGTCGCGTCGTTTCAAGCAATCCGCCAGCCAGCAAACCTGTGGACGCAGTTCCCATTCCGCCTGCGGGAGAAACCCTGGGAATGTCAAGAAGCATTCCTACCTGTTGAATCGACTGTTTGGCGTAATCAATTTTATCAATACCTCTGGAATAAAAGCCGTTGTTAATGTTCGTACCACCAACAAACTTTCCAGACTCAGCATTTCCTATTGTACCTGTATAAAACCTAGCAGTTATAAGGCGAATACCCATTTCAGTAATCGTCTCAGAAGAAAATTTGAATTGATCTATGTAACCACTACTTCCCCCTTCTCCACGACCTCCACCTAAGTATGCTGCCGTACCTAGAGTGAAACTGCTAGTGACTCGCCTCCCGATTCGGTGTGTAGGCATGAGCAATTGAGAAGTCTGAATATCACTATTGTTTTGATTAGCGATTTCATTCTGCCCTGCGATACGCCTTGCATGAGCTTGTCGCAAAGCTACGTCACGATCTTGTCTTTCAGTTTCAGCTATGGCTGCTTCTAGGGAAACTTCACGCCCACCCACTTCTCTTTGAGAAAGATTAAAGTCCAGTGGGTACAGAGATATATTAGGCATAGTTTTAATAAAAAACCTGAATCTCAACAGGCATGGTTGTAGAGCAAAGTAAGTACAGTATTTTTCCAGTCAGGTTGAGGCTGTCAGCACTAAATTGATTATTTGCCCAGAGAGTGCTGTAGCTTCCTGTTACTTGATCGACCTGTCCTGGCTCAAACGAATACAGCAAATCAAACGTTTGTCCTTGCGTATCCTTTCGCCCTTGAAAGCTAATAGACTTAGTACCATCTGGGATAGCCCACGAGCTTTCTGTCGAAGTGGCTGTGACTACCGCAAATACTGGAGTTGTGGCTAGAGTTGTGGCTAACGCACTTTCTATTACGTTGGATTCTATTACCTGAAGAGTCGTTGAAATAGATTGCAGGATAGTAGAGTAATCAATGGAACTACCGCCACTACCACCTCCACCACCACCTCCACCGTTGATTGCTGTAGTTACTGCGTTAATTGCGGTAAGTATAGATTGCAGGATAGTAGAGTAATCAATGGAGCTACCGCCACCACCACCGCCACCGTTGATTGCTGTAGTTACTGCGTTAATTGCGGTAAGTATAGATTGTAAGGCAGCAGAGTAATCAACGGAAGTGCCGCCTCCACCTCCACCACCTCCAGTAACATTAATATTTATCTGCGCTAATATTGCAGCGATATCATCTAAATAGTTTTGGAAATTATCAATTAAAAATGTGTAAATTGAGTTAGTTGTTGTGCCAACGGAGTTGATTCCCGTTCCAGCCGCAGTGACGGAAGTATTGATAGCTTGTTGGATGGGAACCATTTCCTCCAAGAGACTACTCAGGGGATCTCCGCTTTGCCCATTTTGAGTTGTGGCAGCCAACAGCAATGTCAAAGAATTTTCAATAGCTACCAGCCTTGAACTTAAATCTTGCTTAATTTGAGATAGATCGTTGACAACCCCCCCCAGTTGTGTACCGACAGACCCACCCAAACTGGTAGAAATAGCAGAAGAGGTAGTAGATAGTGTTAACGCTGTCGCTTGGACAGCTTCAGCGCTAGTTTTTATGCTATCGACGGTGGTAGAGACTGCTGCTAAAGCACTGGTGTAATTTAATGAATTAACACCAGTGTTGGCGTTTATCTCGTTTAAAGCATTAACCACACCACCCAGTTGAGAGCCAACAGAAGTTCCTAGACTAAGCTGTAGTGCATCTATGCTTATATTCGTAGTTTGCTGAATAGCAGCAATATCGTCAATATATGCAAGTAAAGGCAGAATCGTTTGAGAGAAATTATATAAGCTCGTAATGTAGCTGAGGATTTGAGAAATTTCTGCCGAATTGTCCGTTGTCGGCGTTGTAGTGCTTCCACCTCCTCCCTCAGTCCCCCCGCCGCCTCCGCCCCCACCTCCCGTAGAAGGGGTGCTGGTGCTGTTTAGGTTGGCTAAAATCTCTTGAACAGTTCCAGCTACGCCTTGAGTACTGGCTAGCAAGTTATCAATTTGGGACAAAAATGGTAAAGCTTCTTGCCCTATCGTGAGAATTTCTCCGATAGATGCTTCTAAAAATAACTGAAGTTCACTAACGTCAAGAGCGATCGCTGCAATAACCTGAGCTTGTACCTCAATTAAACGAACTCCAAATCCACCATTGATTTGTAATGGACTAATGGCAGGTGTCCAAGCATTTGTTTGCGGGTGAAAAATATCCAGCCGATCATCTGAAGGATTTACGCGAGTAGTTACGAGTGGTGCAGTTGTCATTGTTTAAACCAGTAAGATAAATTGATCAATACTCAAATAAGTCGATAGCTGTCTCAAGGGAACTGTTAGCCATAATATTCTTATTATCTTTCCCTTCTACATTATGGGTAATGATGACTATTTTTTTGTCGTTGCTTTTTTCTACGGCAAACACAACAACGCATTGGAAAGATCGACGACTGTTTATCACTGGAGATCGAAAACCGATTGGCTGTGTTCCAGCGTAAAGGGCAACCTGCATTGCGCGAGTAGACCCGCTCTGGTTGGCGATCGCTCGAATTACTTGTCCTGGCGTAGGCATCGCTAAATTCGGAGCCGACAATAAAGGTAGTTCCCTAAATACAGCACTGGGGCCAGAATATCTTTCGCCAGGTAATTGAACAGGCGCGTCAAATACATAAGATGGAACCCCTGAATCTACTGCTGGTAAGTGCATAGCAACTGGCACGAAAGCTGTAAGAGCCTGTCCCTGATGCACGGACAATCCTTCACCTTGAGTGTGGATGAAAAATAAAGGCGGAGTAATTATTTTTGCGCCATTAAGGAAATCAACCCCGCCTACTCCATTTCCTTGATACTGCGTATAGCGCATTTGGAGTTGCCACGACTCTAACGATCTTGGCGGGTAATACACTAGGCAGTTGTAGGTACTACCTGGAGTCGCTTGACCGTATACAGGCTTGTCAATCCTACCCCTAATATTCTCGATGAAAGCAAAACATCCTTTTTCACTATCAGGTACAACTAATACGCCTGTTCCATCCGCAACGACCGTTATTTTTTTATATATATAGTGCAAAGAAGCTGTTGCCGCTCCTTCGATAACAAGAAATTGTTCTCCATTAAACGGTTCGATGTATTCACCTAAGATATTGTCTGGATCTTGTGTCTGCCCAATTAAAATATTTTCAGGCGAAATGGACGTAATAATACTATTTGTTATTGATGCAGACACCCAGGCTTTTTCTATTTTGTTAAAAGGAAATGTAAATCCACTGCCTGCGGGATAAATGATACCAGGGGCAAAAATAACACTATCGCCAGGGCTAACAAGACTGTTTCCGGCATTTGCCGTCCACTGCAAAGATCCTGTGCCACCCAAATTACTAAAAGAACCTAAACCCGAACACTCAACTCCCCCCAAAGTATAGATTTTGTGATCTGTTTTATCGGCGCTAAAACGAGTTCCAGAAGGAGAGTTGGTGTTTAACCCAATAGCTACTAAAGATTGTCCATTGCCGTTGTTAATAGTTGTAACTCTAAAGGCTGCAAGATTTTGCAGTAATTCTTGATTTGAAAAAAAGATTCTTTGATCGTTGGCAAGACATAAACTACCATTGGGACTTCTGGCGACTTCTCCCGCCTTCCCTGGATTAGTTAAAATTTGTCCGGTAAATAGATTTTGAACTGTCCTTTTTTGAACATTTTCGCCATTAGGTAGTCCAGCGCAAATATTTGAAAACTTTCTTCGTAAGGCAGTCATCAAATCTTCTGGCTCTATTTTTTTTGTATTAAAGGTAACGTTGTTACCTACGGACAGGGGTTCTTCGCCTGGATAGCCATAGGTATAGCCTTTGTCTAGAAAGCGTTTGTATCTATGTAGAGAGAGCAGGGGTAAGATCTCTACAGTTTCTTTTAATACTGGATAGGCTGCATTTACTACTAAGTTAGAGTCAATAGGATAAATTCTAAGATTGCTTAATAAAAAACCCGCACTGGTTTTTTGACTTACCAATATTTCGCCTGATGGCGGGAGTGAGGTGACAACACTACCAGGGGCAATTGGCTCAGTACTAAAAACTAAAGTCCAAAAAGCACGAATACGTTGAGCATTTTCCTTTTGAACAGTGCCAACGACGCTTGAAATTGGATCTTTACTTTGAATGTTGACTTGCCCTAGTTCGGGATCTTGAGTTTTTCCAACTTCAGCACAAAATCCCATCAAGCTAACATAATGCGTTTCCTTGTAAAATTCCTGTATATCAAGGGGAATTGCTGGGATATCGATCAAGGCTTCAAACGTAATTTCTGCGGGATGACTTTTTAATCTAGCAATTCCACCAGAAATTTTAAGGCTTAGGTCATTTACAGTTTCAATTATTGGCAGCGATCGCCAACCACTTTGACGATTAGATTGGAATAGCGACAACGCAATTTTTTCAGAAAGACTTAATTCTTCCGCTAAGACAACCCGCAAATCTTCGGCACTTGCCGGAGGTAGGTATTTAAGCCCTAAGTCATTAATACGCCTATTAAAAGAATTTGTCACAAGAAATAATACTGATAGTAAAAGCAATCATTAACTAATAATCGTACCATTTTGCAGCGAGTAAGATTCTGAGATATCGCTTTTCGATACAAACTTGATGATATACTAGATTAGCTAGGTGAAACACGCTATAAATGTTCAGGATGTTACAACGATGGCGATCGCGCAAAAAGCGAGACAGGAAGAGAAAGTAATCACAAGGGCAAGTGCCAGCCCACGCTATACGGTGGAAGAGATCAAGAAAATTGTAACAGGTAAAAAAACTCAATCACGCCGACTTCTAAAGAAAGAAAAAGACTATCCTAAATGGCAATATCTCAATGAACCAGTAGATGTACTGGAGGTATGCGCTGTTGGGTCGAAATGGGAAGCGCTGATTTGCTATACCTACGATAAAAAACTAGCCGTTGTTTCGGTTCCTGAAGAGATGTACCCACCTCCACTTGGTAGGTACAGAAATCGGACTGAAATTCCGCCTAGTTGGGCAAGGTATATGTTGCACCTTGATATTGTTTTATCTGTCAAGCTGCAATCTCTTACAGAGAGCGAGGCGATCGCGGAAGGCGTTGATCTGAATCCTCCTTATGGAATTCATTGGCATCTAGCCCCCTTTGCACTGGACTGCCCTCACGTTGCCAAGTTTGCCGATGAGTGGGATGAGTTACATTGCTCACGCGGACACGGCTGGGCTTACAACCCTACCGTTAGATTAATCCGTTGGGATGCAATAGAAGAGTATCAGCACACCAAAGAGTACGAATAATGCCAGAACTTAACGCACCTGATGAATACCGCCCAGATCTTTTACTAAGTCCTGTTCAAAGCCCTTCACAGCTTACCAATGTTGAAATAGAGGAAGCTGTACTAGGGGGGATTTTATTAGATCCAGAAGCAATTGATCGAGTTATTGATTGGCTAGCCTCCGAAGTTTTTTATATTCCCGCACACAGATTAATTTACAGAGCTTGTGCTGCCTTACACCTGGAAGGTCAACCCAAGGATTTAATAAATGTTTCTGCGTGGTTAAAGGATCATGAATTGTTAGAAAAAAGCGGAGGGTTAAATAAGCTAGTGCAGTTGGTAGAGCGGACGGTAAGCGCCGTTAACATTGACGCTCTTGGACAGCTACTGATAGATAAATATCGTCGGCGACGAATGGTGCTTATCTCTAACGAAATTATGGTACTGGCTTATGACACCCATCGAAGCTGGGAAGAAATTCTAGCGGATGCTGAGGCAAAATTTGAACTCCTTAAATCTTACGGAACTCAAGGCGAACACCTTGTTTCTCTGGGGGATACAATTGCAGACACCTTTACTAACATTGAACAAGCTCACGAGGATAAAGGTGTTAAGTCAGCGCTAGGTGTTAAAACCAAGTTTTATGACTTGGACAAGTATATAGGAGGGTTAGAAAAGGGGAGTTTTGTCGTAATAGGTGGCAGACCTTCAATGGGCAAGACCGGACTGGGAATGAATATCGCCCAGAATGTCGCCGAGCAGGGTTGCCGTGTTGCAATTTTTAGCTTAGAAATGTCTAGAGATCAACTGGCTACCCGATTACTTGCGACAGTATCAAAGGTAGAATACAACGCTCTTAGATCAGGTGATTTCAGTGAATCTCATTGGGAAAACATCGCTAGATCAATGGCTTATTTGTCTGAGCTACCTATTTACATAGATGAGCGCGGAGGATTGTCCCTTACTCAAATACGGATGGCTTTACGAGATCTCGTTAGCAGGGTAGGAAGCGTGGATTTGGTTTTAATTGACTATCTTCAGCAGATGTCTGAACCCAGCGCCAGCTTCAATGTCACGGCAGAAATGACAAAAATTTCAAAAGGTATGAAGCCATTAGCTAAAGAATTCAATACATCTGTTATTGCTTTGTCTCAGTTGAATCGTAGTGTTGAGTCTCGTACTGATAAGCATCCAACAATGTCCGATTTGCGTGAAAGCGGATCTCTGGAACAGGACGCGGATATTATCTTGATGGTTTACCGCGATGTCTACTACCACCCTGGGACACCAGATCCCAATACGACTGAGATAATCATCGCAAAAAATAGAAACGGCCCAGTTGGTGTAGTTAAGTTATTGTTTGACGCAACCTATGCAACATTCAAGAATTTGACTGCCCCTCGTTCCTGATAATTAACCAAACAAAAAAGCCACACTTAATTAGTAATTAAGTGTGGCTTTTCCTTGGAGTACAACGTGTTGATCAACACGTTGTACGAAAATCAATCCTGCAACGGTATCGCAAGTAGAACCCTTGTCTTTACGTCAAAGGCTTTAAGTTCACGAAGGATTCTCTGAGTCATCGCGATAGATGGAATAGGGGCTGTCTGGAACCCCCAAGATAGGCGGCTGCCTTCTTTTAGCCAACAAGGAATTGCTGGTTTTTTAGTTATTTCTTGAACAGCCTTAATTATCAGATCTTCATCTCTCGCTCCATACACGAAAACTGCGTACCCTAATCTTGGAGTACTGCATATTGTTATCGGCATCTGCGCTGGCTGCGTTTTTTGGACGTAAAGATTTACCGCTGGTGTCGTAGGAGAAGCGATCAACCCAGAGAAGGCGATCGCTAATATTGATGTATTCATCTTGTCGTAATTACGCATTTTTATTTTTATAGTATATCATTAAATGTGTTATTTGTGGATTCTTTGAAACTATGAACAATCAAACAATAATCCCGCATCCGCTATCCGAAAACCTGAAAAAAGCTAGAGGGAAGCATTTTGGCAAATTGATCCGCCAGGTTTACGAGGAAACTTCCCCCGCACTGGTTGAGCAAGCAAAGTTGATAATCGCCAGGGAAGGGAATCTCTCAATAATTAGCGTGGGAATACTGGCACTCAAGTTCAATCTCCACTTGAAGCATTGTTTTGAGTTCCTAGAGTGGCAAAAGATTTTGTCTAGCGGAACATACCAAAGACTGCTTGACAGGGGATTAAAGGCGACTCAAGTGCTAGAAAAAGCCAAAAGCATTGATAACTTCTAGGGACTATACCCTCTAGGTTGAAAACGAGGAGTTACTTCGGTATTCCGATTCATACTCCCGAACACGATACCTGGGGGGTTTTCTATTAAATTTACTAAAACTGCCATTTCAGCAAAATTCAAGGCATGGAAATAGTGATCTGGCTTATCAGGATTTGTCCAGCCACTGTCAGCCATTCGTTCTAATACATGAATTTGATAAATAAAATTTTCTTCTTCCTTTGGGTTGTAAATCAATCCTTCGGGCATTCTGTGTAATCCGCTGTAAATGCGATCACGCACGGCATCCAGTCCAGCCGAACGATGAATCCGAATTAGGGGTACATCCCGCCCTTGAATTTTTTGATTGACACAACGATATTTTTGCCCACCTCCAAGGCATACTTGATCGAATAACATTACAGTACATTCCGCGTCTACGTCTTTAAGAGAATGATCCCTAGAATAATCTCCAGCTTTTTCGATTTCTGGTTCCGAGTCAATTCCTACTATGGTGACTCCATATTCTATTGCTAAATCATCTATAGCCTTAAACCCTCCCCCTAAGTAGCCGTATTTAATTGTCTCGACGTAAGCTCTTTGCCACCTGTCTTGAGGGTCTTCGCTTTCTTCCGGCAGCCACCAATCTTGCATGATAAATATGTTTGCGGCGTGTCCCTGGTCGCATCCAATTACGCGAATCTTTTCCCAATTTGTAGTCACTTCTAAGGGGATATTGAATCCTACGCAAGCTTCGATACGTTCAAGGGAAATTCTGCCTGTAGTTTGACTAAGAGCAATACCCCATCCCTGTTGGATTTCGTCCACAGGGTTTTTTGATTTCAGTAATCTACGAATCCGCTCTGATGCACTAAATCTTGTCGTGGCTAGTTTTGGCAAGCGTAGCCCAACGGTTTCTTCTACTGGCAGTTGAGCCTTGATAGTTTGATCGTGAAAATCTAGTAAGCTGATTCCGGTGTTTTTGCAAACGAAATGCCCAGAATTAATTGCCGACTTCGGAAGTTCTGCTTCACAGTATTGGCAACCGATATATGCTGATGAAATTCTGGTGCGATCGCTCGAATCGTCTCTGCAAAACCATTTTAAGGGGCGACACATACTGTTTAAGTACTTGTCTTCTACCTTGCCATCTTCTTCTACTGCAACTTTTTTTAGCAGATTGCCGAATCCATCAAGGAACTGATTTTTTCCACAGCTTGGACAAATGATATTCCACTGGAACAAATAACGGGCTTCTTTCATGTATGTATCAACAACGCCTCCTGAACGCCCAGGGGTAGAGCCTGCTCTCAAAGGTTTAGTTGGCATCCAGCAAGCCTCTTGGCGTTGCCTCGCAATGTCAATAGCACCTGGCGACCATAGCTCTATTTCATCGGCAATGATTCCAAAAGCTGTAAAACTAGACAGGGCTGAAGATGCTTGTCGTTCATCCCCTGAACCTGGACTAGACTTTTTCCCTCCAGAGGTACTAGCGTAAAAATAGGTAGAATCTACTCCACCAACACTAATATGCCTAGTTTTAGTATCAGTATCCTTAATCCCAGATGATTTTTTATATTCTATTTTTAGTTTCTGGATTGGTTCAATATGTCCAAAAGCTGTTTGGATGCGCGGGCCTACAATGTCCGACAGTTTTCCCGCCATTTCTACGCCGTAAGCCACAGGGACGCGCAGGTAAGCCAGGAAGAAAGCGTTCAAAGCTATTCCCAATTCAGTCCAGCCAACTTGAGCGCTTTTCTCTGCAACAATCGTGACAATCCAGGGACAACCCATTAAGATAAAGGCTTCTTCTAGAAAGGGATCGTTCCATCGAAGCTTTTCTCCAGACCAAGTTCTATAGTATTTTTTCGTCCACTTAAGAAACAAGTCCCCACCCTTGGCGTACCAGTTATCTACCGCGTCTTGACGTTTTTGCGCCATGCTTTCGGCAAAGTCGCGCCGTTCTTGTAAATTCCCTGGATCTGATGCGATAACGATTTCACGATGATTCGTCCTACCAATACGCTCTCTCTTGGGAGGTTCAATATAGATCACGTCTTTAACGTATTGATCAACACGTTGATAAAATTGGTTTAGTCCATAGAACAAATCCTATGTCTAATCGTAATAAAATATCTGTCGCTCAGTTGCGATCGCTGGAGTTGATGCTTATAATTGCAAATCAAGAACGTATTTACATCCGAGACAAAGCAGGGCAATTTGCTGAAAAGAACGGAGTGACGAGCGAACAGATCGCTCAAGCTAAAGCAATTCTTGGTAAATTACTGCCGCCAGAAGAGGCACAGGTTATTCAAGAAAAAGTATTTAAGTCACTAGATGTTCGCAACCCAAAACTATTGGAATCTGTTTTTAGCAATGGGGTTAATATGAATACAGTTTTACAGGATATTGTTATAGAAATGGCGGAAAACAAAGGGGTACGAACCGCCGTTGTCAATACTGGGAAAACCGCGATCGCCACCAAGTTGCGATACGATAAAGCCTTGAACAGCATGAAGAATTTAGAAAATGAGACGGAAGCAGTTCAGCAGGTCGGAGCGTTCTCTGGAACGTGTGCCGAAATTGGAGTAACGATAGGCATGATCATGGGTGGCAGCATTATTGCACAAGCGGCAACGGAAACTTTGACTGTTGAGAATATATTGAAAACAGTAGAAAAGAAGTACGCCCTTAGTGCTGGAAAGAAAAGCATTAGTGATATAGCTGAAGCCTTGAAAATTGAACGAGTGCGAAACATAGCTTTAGCTTTTTCCGTTGGATTGGTAGTAGGAAAGGGATTAAATGAATTGCTCGACAAGGAAATTGAGATTAGCCCTAGCGTAAAAGCCGCAGTAGCGGACTACGCTAAAAACGCTCAAAAATTATCCAAAGATGTACAAAAAGCACTGAAAGAAAATAACGTATCAGAAAGAGTGTTAAAGAAGGGAATGGATACGGAAGAATTTTTAGACATAATTGCAGATCTGAGAGATTCCCTGTCTGACGACAGTAAGAAAATGTTTGAGCGGATGGTGATGGGCGAAGGCGAAGAGTAGTACGAGAGAGAATCCCCTATTCGTGTCAAAATTAATTTAATTAGCTAGGTATAAAATAATGGCTTTAATTAAGGATATAACGGATTGCTCGACTTATTCTGTGAGGGGGCTTGACGATCAATTGATCGCCCAAATGAACAAAATTCGTCCCAATTTGCTAGTACGGATGGACGATCTAAATGTGTCGCTGGGGCAAGCAGTGCATCCCTGGGTACAGCCTGCTGTTAGGGAAGGTTTGGCTAAGGCGATCGCAACTCGCGGAAAACGCATGACAATTAACTCTGCTTTAAGGACTTTGGCTGGACAAATGCTTTTGTATCAGCACTGTCAAAGCAAGAGGTGTGGTATTTCGGCGGCGGCGAAGCCAGGAAAAAGTAATCACAACAACGGTAGTGCGATCGATATAGAAGATTCCGCAGGTTGGAGATTAGCTTTACACGCATCTGGGTGGAGATGGATAGGTGCATTTGACCAGATGCACTACGATTTTGTGGGAGGAGGTCTTACCTCAATCCACGAAGTTTCTGTAAAAGCTTTCCAGCAGTTGTGGAGTATCTCTCGTCCTGGCGACAAGATTGACGATGATGGGGATTTAGGACAGGCAACTTTCAGTAGATTAGCTTACGCCCCCGCAGAAGGTTTCTCTGGATTAGATCTGCCTAGAATACTCAAACTCACCCAGCCCGTACAAGTTGGCGACGATATAGGTGAATTACAACTGGCTCTTAGAAAAGCTGGTATTAAAGTTGAAGTAGCCGACAAAGTTTTTGGAGAATCTACAGAGAATGCGGTGAAAGAGTTCCAGTCGGTGAATAAATTAGTACCTGACGGAATTGTAGGTAGAGGAACACTTAAAGCTCTGGGTCTATAGCCACGCCAAGCAAAAAACACCGCAGGATCTGCACTTAAGAAGTGTAATCCTGCGGTGTTTTGGGAGTTAGGCTTTGTGCAACTCCCCGTTGATGTAGATCAGGTTTTCCCACTGACCTCCAGGGGTGTACTGGAAGGCGTGATCATTTCCAGTCATTATTGATCGAAAAACAACCCACACAGCATTGTTTTTCGCTGTGCGTTCTACCGTGTAGCCTAATACGTAGGTGATGCCTCGGAAGCTTAATGCTTCTAAGGTTTCAACAATACCTTTCGCGGTTTCAATGCTCATTTTTTGCTGTGTCATTTCAACGCCTTGTATAGCTACCTTCCCATTATACCATTTCTAGAGAATAAATGCTATAATAGAGATGTAAGGATGAATAATTCTTACCATCGAAGAATATATCAAGGAGGCGAGATATACGTGAAAATTTGCACTGACAAGTTGCAGATATTGATCCAGAGCGTGAAGGATCGTATATCGGGAAAGATTAACAAAGGTTGGGGGTCGCTCCCCTAGTTCGTGAGAACGCGAGAGGCTGTCAATCAAGAGGCAGTGGGTAGTGCCTGGAATCGTAGTTCTTTCCTTGTCTGACAACAGACAAATCGCCGATGGAGCATCATGTAGTTTGCCCGTAGCGAACTGCTCAAGTTACTGAAAAGTATACTTGCACTTAACACAACAAGACCTGACGCAGGCAATTAAATCAACGAGTAGGGACTTTCACCGCTATGATGTAACCAGGAGTAATCCTGTGTGAACGCGCACCATGAGTTGAGCCTTTAAGAAAGAATTGGGTTTGCTTAATCCGTCGCAGGACTGCCTTTCGAGGCAGGGAAGATCAACGCTGTTTCAATTGTTGTAGTGTGAGTCCTAGAGGCTGGTGCGCGAATTCTCGATGACTTGTTCCCTCCGAAGAACTGAAGGCGGTTCTGGGTGATTAGGGTACGGGCATTTCGCTTTCGGGTTTGTTACTACCCTGGTTTACAAGAGAACCAAGAAATAACATATTTTTATTTAATAATTTAATAAAAAACACCCTTCGCTGGATAAAACCATGAAGGGTGTTTTTTATTTGCTAGATTTGTCGGCGACTATAAGCCAGTCTCCGTTGCTCATTTCGATGGAATCGTCGATCCATCGAGGTTTTTTAGGAAACGAGGAGGACTGAAAAACTTCCGCAAGTTCCTGTTTGAGTAGGTGTTTCCCATAGGGTTTTAGCCTGTCCTCAAATATTGTCTTTAACTCCCTCATTGTCTTGTTTGTGGGGTCTAGATAATTGCAGTAGCTTTGTATTAGACCATCATAAAAATCTATCCATGATAGATTGATCCTTGTAATGTCTCCTAGTTGGCAACGTAGTTTGTACAACATACAGGCTGCTGAAACCATAGCAATTGATTCAGCGCAACTTGACTCAACTGCATTCTCTATCAAGTAAAGATAGGTCTTTGTCCATTTTTCTTGAGGTTGAAGGTATTGATCGGGGTGTAAATATGTCACAACTTCAGCGACATCTTCCCCAAATTTTTCTTCTATCTCGGCGAGATCTACCAAGGAGTCACAAAAAACTTCACAGCATATAGCCGCGATCGCGTCGGACTCTGTTCCGTCTTGTTCCAAAACTGAAGAACAAACTGACAGGTAACGAGCATAGCGATAGCTTTGGTTTTGATTGCCGTGCGCCGATAGGTACAACGCCCATTCTAGGCAGTACCGAAGTTTTTTATCTAGCACAGGTTCGCTGATTTGGGTAGCTTGGCAATTATCTTGCTGCATATCTATGTTCTCTCACGATAATTTCTACTCTGTTTCGATCTTTGCCCAGGTAATTTTGGACTTTGGTTTTTAGACTTTCTAAGTCAACATCTTCTAAAACTTTTCTAGTCCGTACATAACCAGGCGAACATTTCATTTTAGTCGTAGATACTCTCGCCACCCAAATATCTGCTTTGGCTTTGTAGACATATTTGACACTCTCCCGTCAAGCTTGCGCTGTGACTGGAGATTCTTGCTTCATCGAGAAATGCTTTTGATGCAAGCACCAAGGAGTCTTATTTTCTCTCCACAAGCTTGAAATCCCGTATGCCCTACGGTATTTGAATGTTTTGCCTTCACTACTTGTCCCAATTATGTTGCTTGGTTATCACAACTACAGGAGGTTCGCTCTTTCTAATAACCACTTTACCACAAAATCCTGTCCGCGATTCATCTCACCACCAACTGAGTACAGTGTGGTGGGAGTCCTCTCGCGGTTGAAGGATAGACTGGATCTGTATATATCCATGCCGTTTTGCAAAATCAATGATTTCCGACTTTTTCATAAGATAAATGCCAGTACTAACCTAGTATATCATTATAATCAGTTTGATAAAAAAACGCCCTTGCGGAATCGGAAACTGCAAGGGCGTTTTGCCTTAACTACACAATCATCCAGGGTTCAGGTATCCAAGGCTTATGATTTGGTTCTTTGGTAATTTTGTACCGAAAAGGACTTTCCAGCTTAGAGAGTGCGTAATTCAGATCGTCGAAATCTACCGCACCGCTATTCAGTGTCCCAATTCGACGCTGAGGTAGATTGTAAAAAAAATTCAAGAAGCTGCTGGTTAGCGCCTTATTAACAGGCGTAATTTTTATGCGCCCTACTTGCCCACTTTCTGTAATCTCTTTATCATCTAAAGGCTCTAGGGATACCTTAGCAATAAGAATATCTTGGATAAAAATTTCGGCTTCTACCATTAATCTTTTCCTTTATTAAGTAATTTTCTCGCCTTTGTAAGTAATGTGATAAGGTCTATCAAGCGCAAATATATTTATCTTGTTAACAGGTTCTTTGATTTCAAGAGTATTCTTTCCTGAGAACTTTTTCTCTTTTTTCTTTACTGGTATACCGTCTCGAAGATTTTGCTTGTCTATTAAGTTTTGTTTCAAGGCTGCTGTATAGGCAAATCCAGACGTGAACATAGCAAGAATACCAGTAATCCCTACTCGCAAGCCTACGTTGAAGCCAACCTGCTTTAAGCCCCCCTTGATATAAGCCATCCCAACCTGCTTGAGCGTTTCTTTGCCGATTAGGGCTGCTATGGCAGCCCACGTTCCACCTACGCCCAAAAACGTAGGAAGGCTTGCTGTAACAGCTACGCCTGCAAACCCAGCAACTGTAGTTATTGCTCCAATTGCTCCGATGGCTGCATACTCCGGTTGTTCTATGGCTGTCTCCATTGCGGTAGTAACAAGATTTTGAGCATTTTTTAGAACTTTTACAACACCACTGCCATCAGGGGCTAGAGTTTCATTAATTATTTTCACGGTGTTTTTGTAAGCATCTCCTGCGGATTTATGGAGATCGTCGAACGAGCTTGCTAGTAGTTCTCTTCCTATTCCCATTGTTACCGTGCCAAGAAAGTTGGTAAGTTTTCGTTGTTCTTGCTCCGGTAGTTTGTCTACTCCTTTGGCTACGTCGCTAATGTTGGATAAAGCTTTCTTGTTGCTGGCTTTGATTTCCTCTATTTTAGGAGGATTCTTTTCGAGGATCGGCTGCTCTTTGTCCATCACGGACAAGGTGTACATCAAGTGTTCCCTGTCAGCACTTGCTAGGTTAATTAACCCGTCGAACGTGGCTACTGCTTGCATACCTGTTGATACAACTTCAGTCATTGGCACTCCCCCTCTAGCAATTGATCCTGAGTAGACATTTGCAAAATGATCTTGAACCGCCGTTTCACCTGGCATTCCAATAACCCCCATGTCTAAAGGAGGTGTCCCTGGAATTGTCCTATCCTGCCTAAATGCTATAGAAGCATCTACTGAATTACTTTTGATTTCGACCATGTGCGCTGCTTCGTGAAAGGCTTCAGATGCGATCGCGCCATCTAGATCAATTCCTTCGGCGGCTTCCGTATCCTCCGCCCACCCTGTCCCTATGCCAATTAGTCCATCTACACTGGGATCTTTGTAGAAAGCAGTTTTATCCAGAGACTTGTTCCACGAACTTCCTTGATTAGCCTTGTTTGAAACCCGTCCAGGCTCTGTTGCTAAAGTCGAGAGTATGAATGCTCGATGCCCTTCGTTAACAGAAAGAACAAGATTCGTCTCGGTGTTGGTCATCTTCTGGATGCGCTGAATATGTTTCAATGCGCTGTCGATCATCTGCTTCCGTTCGTCGGGCAGTATTCCTCCCTTATTACTACCACCTTGATCAAACCCCCCTAGTTGCTGGCTAACGACCCCCATTAGCTCACGATCCATTACATCTTGATCGGATGGAAATCGCTGAGATAGATCACTAACTGTTCCACTAGGCTTATCGGATTTTTGTAATCGCGCCAGCAATTTCTCGTAGTCTTTTTCTTTATTGCCTTGCGGACTAATGATGCTAGAGATTAAATCTCCGTATTTAATCTCCGATTTTAGAACACCAGACCTCCAATCTAGCTGATTTTCAATTTGTTTTTTTTCGTTTAAGTTTGAAGTTTTTGCAGCTTTTTCCGATAAATCTAGAATTTCTTTGTAGCGATTTCCGAGGTCGTCAAAACCACCTTGCTTACTCAAAACCATTCTGTAGCCTTTGCCTACCATAAGGTTCTGAGTCGCTTCCGTAAGTCTGTCGCTATCAGCAGCCACCTGCCCTTTGGATACCCTGGTGGCTACATCTATGTAGTTGGCTTCCGCTTTATCGGCAAATGCTTGAAGCTCATCTCTTTGTTCTTTGGGCATAAGGTATGCAAGATGGAAGTCAGAGATTGCTTTCTTAGCTTCTTTTCGGTTTATGCCCATCGTGGATAAGATCTCGGACTCTCGCCCACGTCTGTCTTCTGCATCAAGGGAATAGTAGTCAGGAAATTGATCGGAAAAAAAGTTTTCGTCAAGATTTCTTGTTAACTCTTTAAGTGGGTTAGGGTTATTGCCTACTACGCTGGGACTGTTACCTGCTACGCCTGAAGCTCCTTTACGTTTGAAAGTACCGTCTGGATTTCTTTCGATTTTCTTTTCAAACTCAGGGTTGCTTATTTCGCCTGTCGCTACGATCGTTATCATCAGTTCAAGCGATCGCATCTGAGCCGCAGCTATCCGCATTGATAAAATATTGCTCATACTTTCAATAACTGTTTTTCTTTATCATATATCTTAGATAAACACCTTTTAGTAAAAGTAAAAAACCAACGTGTTGATCAACACGTTGGTTTTTTATTACCGTTTCCGAGACATTATTTTTTCATATTCATCCCAGGCAACATTAACTTCTTTCATTTTCTCCGTCGCTTCAGTGTCTTGGCAAGTATCAGGGTGATATTGACGAGCTAGCCTGCGATAAGCCTGCTTCGCTTCTGAGTAGCCTGTGCTTTCGGTGATACCTAGAACTTTAAAGCAAGATGTTTTGTAACTACTTGGAAATTTGAAATCTCTGGCTCTAGCTCTTTCATTGAAATCGTTGAAGTAGCTATGCCATTCAGGGGCTGGGACATAATAAATTTCCCACTCAGGAGTTTTTCGGTAGTCGCCTTCCCCGTAAATCCATTTGTCGTATGGGACGGGGATTTTCTGGAACTTCAAGAAAAAGGAAAAAATTTTGTCTAAAACTGGACTTTGGAAAAGGTCAATAATTTGCCTAGTCCATTTTCGCCACAGAGGAATACCTTTTTCTAGAACGTGCTTTGCAATAAATTCATTAATGGTGTAATGTTCCCGTCCTGATGATTCGTGTTTTTTTGAATTAATTGCCTGGAATTCATTTACCAGACTCAGGAAGTCCGAGTGTTTGTCTTCACTAACTTTTGAACCGAAATAAACCCATCCGTTTGCCACCATTGAATTTATTTCAGGTTGTTCGATGCCGATTGCGTAAGCTATTCCGACAAGTGAATGAGTTTTAAAAATAAAATGTTTTTGGCATTCTTTGACGAATTTCCAGTTATTTAAGTAGTCTAACCAGTACTTTCTGAAATTCTGTCTTGCCCCCAGGTAGGAAAGAACAGGTTTTGGTTTAATCCTTGAGTTGGGTCTAAGAGGTTTTAGAGGTGCTGTGCAACCTGGAACCTTTTTAACGATATCGAATTTGAGCGTACTGTCTAGCTCGTCAAGCAAATCAAGTAAATGCTCTGCGTTCATCTGCCTGCAAGGAGAAATTATTTCGCGGAGAACACAGACAAAGTGTGTTGCTAATTCTAGCCATCTTTCAATTTTTTCTCGTTTTTTTCTTTTGGCTTCATTCGCCTCTGAATCTTTGACGATTTTGGGTCTGGTTTTCAGCCATTTCTCCACAATTCTTAACCCATTGCTGTTGTAACAGTATTTTAGCCAGCGACTACGAGGCTCCCTGATTTCAGGAAAGATTTTTGTAGCTAAAGTGATCTGCTGGCGATCAAGCGATCGCATTTCGCTGATGTCCTTTTCCGTCATTCTCCATTCAGGGATTTCAGTCATGCTACTCAATTAACGCAATACTGTACTATGATATACTAATTTAGGGATTAATAGGAACACGATGGATAAAGCAAAGCTCATTCGTGAAATTGAACAGGACTTAGGTTTTGAGCAATTACAGACCGCTCTTTACCTACTTCCAGATAGTCTGGCAAAAGAGGTCTTTACCAACTTCAAGACCAGACCAGACGCTCTTAAATGGGCTAGGAGATACAAGATGTCATCTGCTCAAATTCGCAGTACTGTGAGGCTTGTTTCAAAGCGCCTCGTGGATGCGATCACCGAGTTCTATCCCAAGAATTGGGCGACCCCATGCGACACTACGTTTTTAGCTCAAATGAACGTAGCGTCTGAGCTTGTGTCGGTATCTAATCAGGAGAAACTTAAACTGGTTGAATGCTTGACGACTATTTCTTTGCAGGAAAAGAGGGACTACATACGGCTGGTCAAGAAAAACAAAGCCGATCTCACTAACCCCTTAGCAAAAAGGGTTGAGGTGAATATCGCCTTGTTTTTGTTCAAGCAGCAGCTTACAGTAGCAGAATTCTTCCAACAAGAAAAAGATTCTTTGGACAGGCTAGAATTACCTTCGCGATTGTCTAACGCACTGCGGAGGTTGAGAATCCACAAGGTTTCCGAACTAGGCAAGCTGCTCGACGACCCAGATTATGATGATGTATTGGCAACGCAGAACTTAGGACGGGAAAGCATGGCAACCATCAAAAGCAGGTACGAAAGTTTTGTGCGGAGAGCCTAACAACATTTGATAACAAACCCTATCAGGAAGATTTCTACATCTTTCGGGTAGGGTTTGTTATTGGGATTGGGGTCATAGAAATATATTGGTTATTGAGATTCTATTATTAATCCATGCAAAAAAGCCTACTGAATTTTTTAATTCAGTAGGCTTTCAATGTGTTGATCAACAGGTTAAAGTTGATCTAGTAGTGATTTCACTTGCTCCTGCCACGTTTCTTCACTTTCGGGGATAGTTGCTAGCAGCTTCTTGAGGCAATTTTTTGCAGGCGATCGCCAGTCGGGGCTAGTTGTTCCAGGCATATCGGCGAATAATTCGGCAGGTAACGACATGGCTAATTCCTCAGCCCTACGTTTTTTTATCAACTGCAAATCGTCCATTTTAATTCTGCCGTTTTCTTCTAGCACAGGCAACAATAAGGCTTGTTCAGAAGGCAAGTAAGTTGCGATTATTCTGGCGACGGTAGGCTTGATGTTACCCTGCTTAAAAGCCGCTTTCAGTTCTGGGATTAATCGCATTAATCTAGCGATTTTTTTAATAGTTATGCGGTCGATAAAGCCTTGATCCGCGATCGTTTCATCGTCGAATCTTTGCTCTAAAAGATTTTCGTAGGACTCCAAGTCAGAAAGAGTGTTTTCCTCGCGATGGTAGTTTTCAGTGATAGCCAGAATCGCCTGATGTGACACACTGCTATTGTCTTCGTAGACTACGGCGGGGATTGTTGTAAATCCGTTTTTCCTAGCAGCTTTTATTCTTCTTCTGCCAGCAATTACTTTGTATTTGCCGCGCTTTTTGGACAGGACAACTGGTTCAATAACTCCGAATCGTTTTACACTTTCACAGAATTTAGAAGATGGTTCTCCCCCAGGTAAGTTCTTGGGAATTTCGTCTAAAGAGACTTCTTTGTAAACCGGAAAAGGTAATTGTTCTGGCAATAAAGTAAGCTGTGTTGAATTCTCCATTTGATTATTCCTCTACTAACTCAGACGGAATATTAGCTTCGCCAACTCTTTCCATAGTCGCTTCTGCATCTTCACCTTTTACGACGGCAATCCGAGTGCATGGGAAAGACGCGAAGATTGCTGGGCGGTATGCAGACTTGTCTTTGAACGGTTGTGCGTATCCGTAATACTCAAAACTCGGCATTTTTCGCAAAACTTTGAGCTTTTCTAGCCTAGAGGAATCCGGTAGGATGGCAGCTATTAGGGTGTCCAATTCATCCACCGAGTTCCCTTCGTCGTCGGTATTTATGAATTTACCGCCAACTAAGTCATGCCACCAAAGCCCCGCACACATTCTCGGTGAGGACTGTTTCAGTAATATACTGGGTCGGTGGAAGTTAATTTCTTTAGGGCATTCCCACTTAGGAAAGTAGTTTTCAATCCCATCGATCCATGCTTTGTGATGGACGAGAAGTAGCCGACTAGCACTAGAAAGTTTTGAAAAATCTAGATTTTTAGGGACTCTTCGAGATAGCCCCAATCGTTTTACTTCCTCTATAAAATCAGCAACATTAGGGTAGTATTGTGCGCCAACCCAATCAATTACATGGTGAACACTGCTATTTCCTCGCGGACGTTCGATCAACCGAACTCCTTTGGCACTTAGCCTCCATGCTTCTTCGATTAAGTGTGGGGGATCTACAATGAAATGCTCTATGGGTAATCCGTAAGGGGATAGCTGGCATTCCAGGTAAACTCCCCCTGCTTTTCTTCTCCCACAACCTCGTTCTGCCATTTTATTATTCCTGTATGAATGTCGAACTCGTGTTCGTTATTTAATGATATACCATTATTGTGAAATTTGCTTTAAAGGATAAGGTCATAAAAAACACGCCCTATTTTTAAGGCGTGTTTTAATTAGTTTTTGCGAGTTAAGTTTTAAGCTGCCTTAATCACTTCTAGTAGTTGAGCTTTTTTCACTTCAACTGCTTGCGAGTCATCCCATTCTTTGTCTTCAATTGGAAGAACGTAACAGATATCTTTGCCTTTTGAGGCGGCAGGAATATCAACAACTTGTACTGATTCACCCACGACTAGGCTGTATTTAATCGTAGAAGCTTTACCAGTAGCTCTGATAATTCTCATTAATCCATCGCTAGGGCTTCCGTCTGGTGAGCCAACCTCTCCTTTGTAGGTGTAGATTTTACCTTCATCGCTAACTTCTTTAGGGGACTCCTCGACAGGACTTTCTTCAGCATCAATAATTTCTGGTTGTAGCTTGGTGCTACTTTTTTTAGTTTTGGTTTTGTCGGATGCTGCGGATGTAGACTTTGCTTTTGTTGTCGCTGGCGCTGCCGATTCAGAAGATTTTCTGGCACTAGCCTTCTTGGTTGTCGGCGCTGCTGTCTCAGGGGATTTTTTAGTACTAGCTTTTGTAGGACTTTTACCGTTTTCGGTATTTGAATCCAAAGCAACTGCGGGAGCAGTTAACTGTTTTTCAAGCTTTTCTTCAAGACTTTTAACAGTAGCTTGCAGCGCGGGAACTTGCTCCTCTAACGAGAAAGCTTTGCGAACTAAAAAGTTAACAGCTTCGGAGAACTCTAATTGTTCAGCCTTCGCATATTTTTTGACTTTTTTTGCCAAATCTGGCTGTAATTCGATCGCAGTCCTGGTCGTGCGATTACTGGCGCTAGGCGGTTGGCTCTCCGACGCTGGGTTAGAATCTGCTTCTGTATTTTCAGGAGGTACGGGAGTACTAGGCACAATTGCCCCAGATTCAGATGTTTCTCCGCCCGTCGATTCTTCGCTTGAAGCCTCTTCTTCGCGATCGCCGACTTGCTCCTCGTCAAGGTCTTCATCCTCTGCGTCTTGGGCTGAGTCGTCACCATCTGATTCTGAAGCAGTTGTGTCAGGTTTTGATTGAGCGGTGGGCAGCGTGTATGTAGTTCCGTCTTTCTTTACGATCTGCACTTCCTGCCTAGCTTTTTCACGAGCCAAAGCTTTCTCTGGATCTGTTTCTTCCCACTCCTTCATCAACTCTTTTCTAGCCAGCATTACGGTTTGACGAGACAATCCGTACTTTTCAGCTAGGCTTTTATCTGACTGTTTCCAGTAGTTTTCGTCCTGAAGAACCATCTTCATCTTTTTGCGCTTATCGCCCCCGTTTAAGGGCAAGCGATCAGTCGCTGACGGAGGGTTTGCTGCGTAGGCAGCCTCTAATGCTTCAGCCATCGTCCCTTCGTAGTAATCTACTAGCGGGTACGTGCTTTTATTTCTTGACAAAGACGCTTTCAGGCGATGTTCGCCATCAGGACAAACACAAATAGTCCTTTCCAGATCCTCTGGATGAGGGACGCGGTAAATCACGGGAGGCGATAGTTTGTCGTCCCAATCCTCGGATGCTTGTCGTGTTGCCAACTCTTCTATCCAGTTGGAGTTGGTCGCGATGCGGCATTGAGCCGCTCCGAATACCACTTCCTTTAGCGGGAAATTTTCCTTGAGCATCGCTAGTTTATCCTTTAGTCACACGCAGTAACTATTATTGCATTTTTTTAGAACTGTGGCTAAGATAACATACAAGCAAGCCTTTTGCGGTTGGAATTAATTCAAGATAATTAACTAGGGTAAATTGAAAGATGATTACCAGCGTAAGACAGCGTGAGAAACTATTTGAAAATCCTGGTGTAGATACAAGAAATAATCCAAATGGAGAAATGGCTTTACATTGGGAGGAAATAAATCAAAAAAACTCTCCTTCACGGTTAATGAATGAAGAGATATTCCTTAGAGATCAAGCTCGAAAAATTCGGGGACTACTTAACAATGAGTCTGAAAACAATCAGAAAATAAAACAGTTGTTGGGCAGTTCGGCTCAAAAAGCAATTTTAGTTGGTGAGCTATTGGACGAGGTTTATCAAGTTTACCGTCGTAGGTTTATAAAATGGGCAGAAGAAGAAGTTGGAATACCCTATGCTACCGCTTACTGCCGCCGAAGAGTTTACGCTGTTTTTGGCAAGCATAAGAAAGTTGTTGGGAACTACATTAGTATTGCAGCTATGCAAGCTTTGTCTGCGGTTCAGGTTGAGAAAAAATGCCCCGAAGCGATTGAAAAAGCTATTTCATACGCCCAAAACAAGCAGTTTATTGACTATGCTGATGCACTGGCTTTGATTGAAGGTAGTGAACTTGTCAGCGATTTTATTGCTCCCGCTAGCCCACTTTGTCGTTCGTTATCAGATGCCCCCAAGAAACTACCTAGTGATGAGGCTGTTACTTCTCCAAACCCCGAAGATACGGTACGAGCCGAACAGCCTGTATCGAAAAAGAGAAGATCGCAGCATCGGATGTCCAGGGATATCGCCGGACTTGTAAATCGACTGTCGGCTGTGATCGGCGAAGACGCTGTACGACAAAAACTATTGCAATGGGAGTCCGAAATACTTATACAGCAGGACTTTGAAGGCAAG
The DNA here is from genome assembly GCA_049646245.1 of Crinalium sp. GTDB lineage: Bacteria > Cyanobacteriota > Cyanobacteriia > Cyanobacteriales > PCC-9333 > Crinalium. Next base: position 57,691 of record JBARVL010000027.1, read on the forward strand.
TAATGAGTAAAAATGCTATAATAGAGAGGTACAGACCAAGAAGGATACTACCTCAATGTTATTTTCAATCGACAAAGCATCGAATTTGACAACGATCAATAAACCTGCGTCTTTCAATTTTAATATCCCCCAGACTTCTACGAAGACCTGGGAAGATGATATGGAATGGGAAGATGACGTGGAAGATGACGTGGAAGAAGAGGTTGTTGAAGAAGCCGAAGTTACCCTCGAAGAGGGGATACTGATTTTAGGCAAGGGCGAGGCTGAAGGGGTGGGAGAACCACCCTACTTTCTGAGGAACGAACCCGTCTTGCTAACAATACAGTTCGACGGGTTTGCTGACAGCTACGAGGCTGTTTTCCGAGCAACACCGTGTTGCTCGGACTGGTGGCAATGTACGTTTTCAGTACTAAATGCAGACACCCCTACTTGGGGATCTATATTGTTTTGCTCACAAGGTAATTATCTTGTTGACGGTCGAGATGAGTTTGCCAAGTACGCCAGTATTCATTCCTCTTGCGGATTGCAAAGTGACACTTTTTGTTACGTTACAACCCACGAGGGACATACGCCAGATATCAATGGCAATATCGAAGATGTTGCCAATATCTTAACCAACCAGTCTAACGGCTATGTCCTGTTAGACGAGTTGGTTTCCGCAGAAGCCAAGATAATCAAGTGGATTTTCTGATCACTGCATAAGCAACCCCAGTCTTGTAATACAAGACTGGGGTTGCTTTTTGAGTATTCATACTCAAGAATACGTTATAATAAAAGAGTAGTATATCATTACAAATAATGCTTTTTGGGATAGAGAATGGCACGACCACACTCATTAATCGAAGTTTATTCATGTTTAACAAAAAGGCGGCATCAGTCGCTGATAATACCTGGATAAATGAAGACGACGAAGAGGATAGGGTGTGGTATGAAACAGAAGCGGGTTTTAATATTGTTACGTCAGGTGGACTGGCAGCAATTGAGATAACCCGCGAGGGCATCTTAGCTGATGCGCCTCTGTACGTAGCGATCATTAGCTATAAAGCCAGGATTGAGTTCAAACGCTCGATTCTCCTCTACACAGGTAGAGGATACCTAGAAAACTGGCAAGCAAATCTTCAGTGGGTTCGAGCCGCCGAGGATAATGACTTCTATTCTAGGGAGTATATTCGCTGGGTTCAGCCTGAAGATGCTGAACCCCCCTCTTATCAGGAGAGGATGAAATTTCGCGCTGTAAGTGATGCAGCGATCGAAACCTTGATAGGCAATAATGATGCTGCTTTAACAGCAGCCATTATCGGAAGATACTGTCAATACAGTTGAAGCAACACCTACGAAAAAGGGCGTGAGACATGAGTTTCACGCCCTTTTTCGTAGGTATTAACGCTTAAAATGCTATAATAGATATATACAGGATTTGGAACAAATTATGTTATTTGGAATCAAAGACGGACTAACCACAATAGTTAGTCCGTCTAGCGTAGGACGTTACACCCCCGCCGCAATTGAAGAGGAATGGGATGATGACGACGACGATCTAGCGATCGAGCAAACTCTCACTGAGATAATTGTTCAAGCGATTGTAGAGTTATCGATCATCTTGATCGATAACCTGATGCTAAGAGTACATCCTTGCCCTACGCTGGGCTGGCAGTACCCGTTGCAAGAGTCGGGAGAAGTCTACTATCTGTCAATTGAATCGACAGATAGCCCCTGGTACATATTAAACACAGTGTCTCTTCTTTGTCCAGAAGAAGAAGCGCTAGTGGACGTAGAAGAAGCCGACTGCGCTTCTCCGGTTCCATTGATAATTCTGACACCAATAACATTTAAAATGCTGTTGATGTAATCCACGAAAGAATGCCCCTGGCAATAGCTGGGGGCATTCTAGTAGGTACTTGTACTACAATATGTGTTACAATAGTAGTATCATTCAGAGAAAACATCATGCTTTTTTCAATAAAGAACGGAGAAACCGTCGTTAACGTACACACCGAGTACTCTCAATCACCCTCATTGGTAAATAAACCAATGGGTCTGGTTGAGCCGAATTGGGAAGATGACGACGACGATGACGAAGAAGTTAATTCGTTTGAATCAAGGATGAAAAAACTTGCAGAAAAAAGGATTGACATCGAGAAAAAAGGCGAACTGATTCTAGCAGAAACGGACGCGCTTTTGAAATACGCGAAAGCAGTGGTAGCATCATGGGATGAAGAAACCGCTCCTCATAGAACCGACTTCATTCCTTTTAAGACTCACTTCTCTGTGGATGACTGGAAGACTGTCGCTCACAAAGAGACAGACAAGGCGTTATCCGAACTGTGCGACACAGTGCTTGACTGCACCGCGATCGCAACAGCCGGAATTGACTACATCGTAACCGATGTAGACGTACTACAGTTAAGTACGAAGAAGGAACCCGCCGCCTTCGGATGGTTCTTCTCCCATGAAGATATCGAATTTAATTTTTCGCTTTCTTTCTTTGGGGAAGATGACGAAATGTACTCCGGTGAAGTTCACTGGGAATACATTATCGACGGTGACGCATACAAACCTCTGTCACCCCGTATCTATTTATCACTGCTAGTCTATAGCAGTAAATAAAAAAAAGCCCTGGCAATAGCTGGGGCTTTTTAGTAGGTACTTGTACTACAAACGTGCTACAATAGTAGTATCAAGTAGATAAGGAAAGCACGATGGACTTCTTAAGCAGATTAACCAATTTCGTGACCGGATACGAAACGCCCGTGCGGTTAGACGATGAGTTTGACCAAACCATTGAGTTTTTTGAGGACGATGACGATCTAGATCTACCTGAAGAGGTCAGCAATAACCAAGAAGAGAACGAACCTTCGTCACCCTGGGACGAAGAGGTTGAGCAACATATAGTCAACCTCTACAACATTATGGTGGAGGCGGAAGATCCTTACTGGGTATTAGCTCTTGACTGTGTAATCGACCAAATCCAAGGGAGGTGGTCGATTGACTCAAAAAGGGAGGATTCGGTTTTGGAGGTTTACGTTAGGCAGGGTACAGTAGGTATCAATCTGGCAATAACGTCAATAAACTACAAGGCGGCGGCTGATACAGAAATTGGGAACGTAACGGGAGTAATTCCCCTCGTGTTTCACGATTTAGGCATATCTGAAACAGGTTATAGAAATCCTGTTTTATATTGCAAATTACTTACTCTTAAGAGTAGGTAGCAATAAAAAGCCCCTAGCAATAGCTAGGGGCTTTTTATTGTCAACGTGTTGATCAACACGTTGCAAAAATATTATCTATTTAAACTTGAGCGCATCTTTTAGCGATCGCGTCTTAGGGTAACTAGATATTAGTACACCCCCTCCGACGACCAGGTTTAAGCCAACAGCGCCCCAATGACCGCAGACAGCGGAAATAAAGCTAAAACTAGCCCAAAAGGGTAACGCTTTTAAAGCTACCTTTACTAGGTTAGCCTGGAACCTAAGTGTTTTAAGCTCAGATTCTATTTGACCACACTCGGATTCTATCTGGCTACACTGAGCCTCAGCCTCTCCTATTTTTTTCCGCAATTCTTCTGGGATTACGGCAACAGCGTCTTCTTGTTGCTGCTCTACCCTCGAATTGTCAAAGTTTTTTTGTAGTTTTTCCTTAAATTCTTGAATGCGATTGCTTTCGTTATTCATGCTGTTGTTTGCCAATAAGATTTTGTACGCAACATTACCAGTATAGTATATCAGCGTAGTTTTGGGGCGGTAAATCAGTGCTTGAGATAAGCATAAATGCTATAATAGAGAGGTATAGATCAAAAGGATGCTTCATTATGATGTTCGGAATAAAGAACGGAATCACGACTTTTTTAGACAGCACATTAGCGTTTTCAAGACCTCCTGCTGTGACAGAAACAGTCACGGAAGAGTGGGAAGATGACGACGGTGATGTGGTTGAAGAGTGCATCTTTGATCCAGAATTACATCTAGACGAAAAAGATGCTGAAGACGAAGAGGACGAAGATGTTGACAGCATCCCTGGTAGTCTTGCGGGAGCTAAGGAGTTCCTTCAAATGGAGAAACTTTATCTACTAGATCTATTACTGAAGATAGCAGAGCAGCTAGCACAGTTAAAATGCTTAGTTGTTCTACTAGACGGACTCAGGGTTTATAGCTCTGAGTCCTACGGAGACGAAGCCGCCACGTTCTATTATGGCAAGGATGAATACATCCTTGCCATGTTAATAGAAGATGAGGAAACAGGTGAGGAGCGCAACAGTTTTCACCTTCTTATACACTCAGGGTTAGAGGAAGAACAGTATTGCAAGCCCCCGACAGGGATAACGCTTGAGATGCAATTCAAAATCCTGAAATCCGTGCCTTAGATTGAAACAAAAGCCACGCTTGAAAATAATCAAGCGTGGCTTTTGTTTTATCCGAAAAATCTAAAAATTCTTAATTTTCTAAATAATTTAACAACGCCCCAGATAGCGTTGATTTGTCCCCATAATGCAGAAATACTAGCCAGCGTCCCTAAATAAAATGGCATAAACTTAACTCCATCTACGGATACTCCCGATGGGTTAACAGATAGTCCGCCGAACGGGTTTCCAGGGGCATTCATTATAGCTGTGAGTCTTTTGATTACTATACTTGCTGCTGGCCCAAGTCCAGAACCGTATCCATAGCAACCACCTTTGTCAACCTGGAACATTCCCCCTAACTTGTTTGCGGCACTAGCTGAGAACAAGCCAGTAGAGTTGTCTAGCATCAAGGCTGGGCCACGATCAAGTGCTTTTCCGAACAACCCCACACTTCTGCCGTCAATACGTAGTGAAGGGGCTGATCCAGTATGCCCCTTGTCCCCAAACAAGAAAGCAGCAAAATTATCAACCTTAAAAGTAGGGCCTTCGTTGAGTCCTGTGCCGTAAAGAACGCTTTCGCTTTCTGTAATCTTCATCATTGAGCCATTGTTTGTACCGCTACCGAACAGCGTTGCTGCATCGGATTCCATTCTTAGTGTTGGCCCCTTTTCCGGCAATGCTGCGTAGAATAGTCCAACTTCTGGTTGTAGCTGCACTGACGGCCCCGCCCCGCCCTCTTGTTGCGAATAAAAATAACCTATTTTTTCTGTTAACTTCATTGAAGGGCCGAGTGTTTCTTTCGCGGGAATAGTTTGAAGCACTTTCTGAATTTTACTACCAGCTTTTTCCGTCAGAGGTGTCAGGCTATCACTGAAATGAACCATCGAATGAGCTAACATCCCTCCTAGTCCTACATAGGCATCGGCTAGTTCATAGTTAGGTACAATATCTGGAATATCGAGAATTTTGTCAAAGGAACCACCTTGTCCGATATCTTTTAGGGTGTTGTTAATTGCTGGCACGGCATTGATGAAATCGTCGGTTTCCGCAACGGAGTCCATTGCCGCTTGAACTAGATGTTTCTGTATTCCTGCAACCAATGTAGAAACATCTCCCGATTTTATAATTGTCGATACAGTCTCAGGTGTGATTGCCGATCGCAAGTCAGCAGGAAGTATCGCAATTAATTTTGCTTGTACTTCTTTGAATAAACCGCCTAGCTGGGACTCGTCCAAGCCAATAATAGCTTCTTGAGCTTCGGTGATAACGCTGTTCGCCCTTTTTAGGCTTCCAACTATTTCTAGCCCCATTAAGTTTTGAATTTGACCAATACCACCAGGTAGGATTTTGTCTAATATCCCATTGACCAACAAATCACTGTCGTAAGATAAATTCTTTAACTCAGGAAGTCCTTTGATTAGGTCGTTTAATTTTTCAGGGACAATTTTCCCAATTTGTGCGATCGCGGATTCTAGCGAAAGCCCAGGATTGTTTTTGATAACACCTTGAACAGTCCCTAGTAAATCTCCTGCGTTCAAGTCTAAGGCTAAATTTATTTGTGGTTTTATTAAACTGGCTAGGGTGTCTAACGGCTGTGATTCTAGTTTTTTTAGGGATTCAATTCCTTCTTTGATATTTTGTCCCAATCCATTTTCTAAATTGCTCAAGAATCCAGATACTCCGCCAACTAAATAATCTAATCCCTTCTCATCTTCCCAGGGGGAATCTAAAATTGCCGCTTTTTTTGGGGAGCCGACTGAAGAAGCGTCTGCGAAAACTGGGTTTGACGACAGCGTTTTTTGCCCCTCGGACGTAATAAGTGTTTGCGTAGGAACGTTACCCAAGATTCCCGCAGCTTCCGCCATGCTTGCACCCGCCTCTGCGGATAATTCTCCCATATTGGCGAGAATGAATGTTGACTGCCCCATGAAACCTAGTAACGAGCTTTGGAGCGCCGCCAGGGACTCAGGAACCTTAGAGATAGGTGAAATCAAATGCGATGAATCTTTTCCCAAGCTTAGTCTTGACTCAAATCTGCTTTTTAGCTTGATTTCGCCCTTACTATCCATTATTGAGTAACAGCCCTGTGCATTTTGGTGGGCAATATCGCCATCGGGACTCATAAAACTAGCTGCCTTTGGAGTTTCTTGAATAATATGTCCGTCTTTTGTCAGCGTACTACGAGCATTGCCTGCCGTCTGATCTACAATATGCCCGTCTGAAGCGACGCTTTTTGTAACACCGTTGGGAAAGCTTTGAATGTGAGAACTTTTCTCGTCATTGTAAGCAGAAAGAATGCCGTTTTGAGTTTGAAATCCATAGGTTCCATCAGCACGATTCAGGTGATTGGAAGGTGGATCTACGGCATTTGGCAGACAGCCTAAAACAACCCAGTTATTCGGCATCCCCATGATAGGAATTAATACAACCTCTGTATCTTCGCTAATTGGAGCGTGACTTCCGCCTGGTTGATTGGGTGTTGTGAAATTTGTCATGCAGGGTATCCACCCATCATTTCCATTAGGCAAGTCGTTGTCGGGGTCGATTAAAGGACACCTGCACTTAACTCTTCCCCACCCTCTGGGGTCATTTATAGATGTCACTATTCCTGGCAATATGCCCATGACGTAGCCCTCGGCAAGGTGCGTAGCATAGCTTTCGGGGACATCTGGACGGGCTATTCGTTCAATACTCATAAGTTTCTCTCTAAATATTAATATCAATTCATTGGATTACAACCTATTATGAACTACCCACAAACTTCGCTGCGCTACGTTTGGGGTTTCTTACGTCTCTTCTGCTGAACTTTCCTAAAACTTCCACAATCCTGTGTAGTTCTAGAAAGCGGTTCGGCATCCACGTTTGTAGAGACAAGTTTCTTACCCCTTGCATAATTTATCATTACCAAAGAGGCTGCAACATCTCTGTCCGCAACAAAACCACAATTCTGACAATTATGCACTCGTTCGGACAACTCTTTCTTTTTCTTATTACCGCATTTGGGACAAGTTTGAGAGGGAGCAATTGATAGAGGTACATCAACAAATACACCATCACATTCAGTAAGTTTATACTTGATGAGTGATATCAAACTGCTAATCCCAACATCTAACAAAGACCGATTTAGTCCAGTCTTTTGATGTTTTCTCTTGCTGCCTTTTTTTGCTTTACGAGTCATCCCTTTGACATTTAACTTCTCTGTCGCTACCAGGCTATTACGGCTTACTATCTGTGCAGCGATTTTATGTTGCCAATCTTCTCTTTGATTAGCTACCTTGTTTTGAAGTTTACTTATCTTTTTACGGTTCTTTCTCCAACGTTTAGAAGCTTTAATCTTTTTCTTGAAATTAGGCGCACATTTGCGTCGTAATTTCTTAGATGCTTGTTTGATTTTTTGTTGAGTATTACCTAAAAATCTAGGATTATCAATTATCGTTTCATCACTACAAGCAATCGCGTGAAAAGTACCAAAGTCTAACCCAACAGCACCATTACCAGTTTGTCTAACTGGTTCACAATTAACTGTGATACTTGCATACCATTTACCCTGTTTCCAGATAATAGTTAAGGTTGTAGGATTACCCCAAGTTCTTGCCTTACCACGCATCTGAATTTGTCCTAAATTGGACAGTTCCAAATAACCATTATCCCCTGTGGTGTGTGCTTTCCATCCACTTGTAGCTGGATAAGTCCACCCACGATAATCACGTGCGGATTTGAATTTAGGGTATCCACCTACACCTTTTAGGAATCTTGTATATGCGAAATCAACACGCTTAACTGTTGCTTGTAACGCCTGACTTCCTAGCTCTTTATACTCAATCCAACACTCCTTAAATTCTGGTAAAAGGTTCTGCTGATCGTAGTAACTAACAGAATTACCAAAACGCTTATACTCTGTCTTTCTTTGATAAAGACAGGCATTATATAAATCCTTATGAAGCCGTCGCCAATAGTGCAATTTGACTTCTTGAGACTTAGTTGGATATAAGCGAAAAGTTGCTCTGCGTGTTACTATCATAAATATTATAATAGCATTTAAATGCTATTTGTTTACCCCAATAAGCGATTTTTTCTTATCAAGAATTATTGCTTGTTGACGTGCATCTTGCCCTCACTTTCATCCCCAGGTTCCACTACGTTGCACCTGGGGACGAAAGTGAGGAAGAGTTAAACAACAAAAAGCCAGGACTAAGTGTTTACTTAATCCTGGCTCAGGTAACGATTTATTTTGCCTTTGTCTTACCCTTGTTTACGCTTGCCGCTACTTGATCGGCGAGATCAATCTCTACCGTAGTTTCAGCAGTTACATCAACAGGGATAGTTGACGAGGCTTCTAATTGCTTAGAAGCCGCAGTAGGATGGTTCGGATGTAAGTGGCGATCATTCGCGATCGCATGGTTTTCTTTGTCACTGTTTAATCCGAGTCCCGCTGTCAGATTAGCGAGAAAAGAAATCAGATTTGTTGTATTTTGCCGTCCTGTTATTTTGAACGACACTTCCAAGTAGTCTTCGTTTTCTTGTTCGTTATTCATTTGATTTGTCTCTCTAACTCGCTACCTTTTAATAATAACAATTAATAACGATTTGTGCAACAAGCTATTGCCATCTAAGCAAAAAGCCGAGCTTTTAAAAAGCTCGGCTAAAAATTACCAGCGTTCAATACAGTCTAAATATGTACCGCTTTCTACTTTTTCTTTTATGTACGCTATGACATCTTCTAGTGGAGGAGGGCTGCCCCCAGTCATACTGTCTGAGATGAAAACGCCGCCCTCTCCTTTTATGCAAGGGATGAGGTAAACGAATACATAGTATCCCCACCAAGCTAATAGTTTATTGCGCTGAACATCGTACACAGCTACCCTGGGTTCCCCTTCTTCTTTCAACTTGTTTGCCAAGAAAGGAGAGTAAGTTTTTTTCAGATTTTTCCCGTTTTCTTTGTCGTTGATTTCGATCTGATTACTATTAGAAAGAGATCCGTAAATAGTCATTTCAGCGACACGGGCGTTTGAGATTTTCGACATATTTCAAAATAGAAAAACAATACTATATCAGTATAACTTTTCTCGAAAAAAATACAATAATATTTAAGAAAAGAGTATAAATACCTACATTTGTAGTACAAATGTGTTACAATATATATATACAAAGATTAGGAGACAAAGAAATGTTTTTCGTCATTCTTTTATTCCCAGCACTAATTACATCCGTAGCAACAGGTGTGACCTTCGCAGAAGCTTACGTAGCTCTGTTGAGTGTGTCAGCCGCACTGATGTTAGTAGGGGTAGCGATCGCTATCAGAACTGGGTTTTACTTGACAAAACTAATAGTAGCTACAACTCTCGTTGTACTACTGTTTACCGGAGTTCTTAATTTCTTGACCGATTACAGTGTTACATCTCAACGTGGTTGTTGGGAACATTACAGCAATGATCAAGTAACAAAGATTTGTGAAGTTCAATTCAAAGGGTTGGATATCAGGGGTGAAACCCTGGATGCAACCATTCAGAAAACTATCCACCAATTTCGGATAGAAACTGACGATATTCTTGGGAAAAACGATTTCCACACACAGGCGAGAAATGCCTTGTGGCGTACTCAGGATACTGCGAGACTAGCGTACAACCGCACAACTCGCTAACCAACTTAGCAATGAAACAAAAGTGGTGAAGGGGTATCCCCCTGCAAAAGGGATACTTCAGCGACATTAACGTCAACCACGCAAACCACCCCTCCACTAAAAGCGAATGAAATCCTTTTAGTGGAGGGGTGGTTTTTTAAGTACGTACTTTTTAGGTATTTTTTTTGTGTCTAAATCGGTCAACGTACAATTAAGGAGCGATCGCAATCACAAGCAACATAAAATGCCCTACTCACTAAGCCTATATAAAAACTTACCTAGTAATGTACGCCTATTCGATCAGTTAGGACTTCTTGAGCATATATGCAATATCATCCAAGTTGACTTGGATAGGTTTTATACATTAATTGGCTCACAGAGTAGGCTATACGACCCAGATCTCACAGATGAAATCTTCCTGGATTGGTTGCAACAGCTTGTGGGTTTAGCTCCAGAACAATCTCGCTGGCTAGGGATTGGGCTTAATCCTGATTGGTCTGATAATCACAAGCGAGTTGTTATTAGCAGGGTATGGATTTACTGGCAAATAAAAGGTACGGAGAGAGCTATCAGGGAAGCGATCGCGCTTTGGCTGCAATGGGAAGATGCAAAAACTGCAAAGCTAGAAATTGTTTTACCGTTCGGTACTACCGCAACTTCTGAGCCTCCCAAGTGGTGTGTTTGGGGACAGTCTTACGACGAATACTTGCTGCAAACTTACAAAGAACGCCGTCAATTAGGCTCAGGAGATTATTCTAATAACTACACGCCAAATTACTTTGTGCTGAAAAGCAACTCTTCTTTGGAATGGAATTCAAATATTAATTGGATAATCCAAAGAGCCGTTCTTTGCGAAGCCCCTACAAATATACTCAGCGAAGGATCTAAACTAGGGCCGCGTAGACCCTGGATGCACTTTTACTTAAATTTAGAAGATTGGAATAAAATCTTTCCAGATATTTTTCAATTAAATCCTGAAATTTGGCACACACTCAACGAAGTTACTGTGTTGGGTTGGTTGGGAGAACATGAAATTTATGGAACTACAACAGATCCTTTAAGCATAGACCCAAACAATCTTGGCATAACAGAGTACCTGATTAGCCGAATGCACTGGAGTAAGGTCGTCTATCCGACAACCGTTGTTGGATCGACTTGGCGGACAGGGGAAGTTGAAGGCTACGAGAGTTATCAGTCTTTAGTGCCTCAACCACCACCTGGAGGGCTTCCGTTGAGTGATATGACAATCGATCTCGACGCTTATCAATCAATCGCAGTGGATGATTTTATTCAACCAGTTGTCCTACCACCGATTGCAGAGCCAGAATTTTTTTCGGCTTATACTGAATTGCGAGAGTATTTCTTTACCAATTTTGCGGCACAGACAGTTCAAAATTTTGGGCATCAACCACAAATTAATATAGACAACTTGATGCCGATGGGGTTTTACCCATCTCAAGATACCCCGTGTATTGTTTTTTCAGGGTTGAGTGGGAACGCCATTTTTGATATTTACGATATCTATCCTTACTCGCAAATTGATTACACGGATAATATCAATACCCATCCTCTTGTCTTGTTCGCCTCTCAAGCAAGTAACTGGAGGATAGTCTTAAAAACGCCTGACGGATTCTACCTTTTGTTTCCAGTAACAAGTTGGTTTTATCAAGAGGCTACTGTCGAAGGATTTGAATCGCGGCAGCAGTTTTTTGATCTTGGATCGGGGCATACACAACTATACTTAGAGTTTGTGTTTCAGCCACAAGAAGATTTACTAATTAGTTCGGTGTCTTTATTTTTAGGAAGCAAGCTGATTAATGACAAAGTACCAAGTGATTCGTTGGTATTACAAGCCGAAGGATGTTACGGCTTTGTCTACACAATTCCGTTACAAGGCTAAGGTAAAGCGAATATTTTTAGAATATTAAATAGTTGATATTAAGTAGGTGTGGGTAGGTAGTGATGAAAGTCGAATTTATAATTAACCGATGGAGCAATGTTGTTGACAGTATTGCTTTTGCAAAGATTTGCGCGACTGTTTCTGACAGTAACCTCCAAGAAGAAGCTTCCTTCTTCAAGTCTTTTAGTAATGCCGTAAAAGATTGGGTGGACAACGACGCAACAGGAATAGAATTGCTGCTAACAACCTGTTTTGATATTGGTGTTGAAGATGTAGCTCACCACGCTCATGAAAATAAAGAGTTGCAAGCCTGTTTTGAAAAACAAGGGATTACGGATTTAACGATTACAATATTTGCTTTTGACAATGTTTGTCGGTCTTGGCAGTACGATACTCCCTTGGTTTTGCATCTCGACACACCCAACCAAACAACGTGTTGATCAACACGTTGAGACAGAAACGTATGGGAAGATAAAGTAGCTGAGGTTAATCGCAGGTCAGCATTTAAGCTGTTTTAAATTGGAGTATATGACCAGTGGCTCGTCGCAAAGCAAATACTACTCGCTCGTCCGAGGGTAAGCAACAGCAACCAACTCGAAAAAGTGAATCACTTTTTGAGCTAAAAAAACCTTCCTATCAAACACACTCTGGGAAGGGACTGCGCTTGGGCGATCGCCCTCCAGCAATAGATATTTTTAATAATTTTGCTGATTCGATCAAAAACTCGGAGCGGAGAAATGTTCAGTCTCTACGAGCGCTTGCCGACAGCCTACCCGTACAGGTAGCGATTAGGCACATCATAGACAGTACAATTTCAATGGATTTTTTTGTTAAGCCTCCAGAAGAAGAGAAGGATGCCCCAGCAGCAATTAAGCAAGCAAAAGCCATTGAAAAAGCATTAAAGCATCCTAATCGAGACGAGCAAAACAATTATCGTAAATTCGTCAGCAGTATCGTAACTGATATCTTAATTGGCAATATTGCGGCGATCGAAAGACAGCCCTCTCCTGGAGGGGAGGGAGGTGAGGGACAACCCTTGTGGTTATGGGTGGTTGACTACGAACGGATTGTTGTCAACGAGGAATGGACTGCCGACAAAGAAGGCTTAATGCCTAGATATTGGGACACGGGAAATTACACAAACGTTGAAGCTTGGATTCCGCTACTAAACAAAGATTTATTCTTGATTCAAAAATATACAAATTCTTGGAGGTATAACGCACCTTCTACAGTAGAAATTGCTTTCGATATGATAATAAGCTGGCTGGGATTAAGTCAGTATCAAACACAGACAACTAGCAAGGCTCAACAAGAATTTTTGCTAGATATCGGAGAAGTAAGCTCAAAGGAATTACAAGCTTTTCGAGAATTTTTTGAGGTTGAAGTTTTAGGTAGGGGAGCCGCTCCTATTTTTGGCAGTAAGAACGGGGGGATTAATGTTATTAAACTGGGCGCATCTAATGACGATGGACTGTATCTTAAATATCAAGAAATGATTCTGCGGATAATAGCTCTGGCTTTTCATTTGAGTGCAAGAGACATGAACATTGTCGAGCCAGATAACAGAGCTACGGCAGGTGTTGCAGCCGACTTGAGTTTCCAAAGAGCTATCCTTCCGATGAGTCAGTTGATAGTCGAGGCGTTACAGGACGAGGTAGTTGACCTGTACTACCCTGGCTATGAAATCGACTTTATTGACAAAGAACCCCGAAGTGAGAAGGAAGAAGCTGAAACGGCGGCGATGCTATACGAGAAAAAAGTCTTCACTCTTAACGAAGCTCGTGTCCGCGCTGGGGAAGCTCCCTTGAAAGAAAACGGAGATGGTTTTAGTACTGATGGAGCGGAGAAACAGGAACAGCCTATGCCGCCTTCTGCTTCGGGAGGTGCGAACAAAGCCAGCAAAGAAATTGAGGAAGATGACATAGACGAGGAGCCGAAAACAACAGATTTAACTGATGAGAAAAAAACAGGCAAAAGCACCTCAACAAAAGGTAAAAAGAGTAAGGCTGTTCAAGCCAGTCAGAAAAAATCCAACGAGTTTTGGCAGTTGAGTTTATTTTAATTTTTTGCAGCAAGCGCGAGGCATTCTTTTTGTTCTACGATGTTATACTGTTCGCAACAGGAATGGTAATCAACCTGTATAAAAACCTAACTGCCTAACGGCAATCTGCACCTTGACAATTGAAGATATGGGGTTCTATTCCATAGTTCTAGTTTCCTGCCCAGGAATAGGTAAAATCTTCATGGGAACTAGACGACACAGAATTTAAACTCAATCCAGTTTTGCAGCAATGCAACTACCTTCGGGCAGAGGGGAAGTTAACGCTTGGGGAGAGAACCACCTCTGACTTAAGTACCGCAAGGGGTTTAGGTTAAATGGACTCGCTGAACCAAGAATCTTAAGGTTTCGACTTTGAGAGTGTCAAATTTTGGTTATGTTTAAGATATCTTGAAAATATTTTAAAATTCCGACATTCCTCAACCCACAAATTTTTTTTTATGAATATCACCCCTACCGCCAAATGGCAAAAGTCAAAACTAATTATTCCTGGCAAGGGTACGGTTTTCAAGCCTAGAGGAGAAACAGCCATACAGCCAGAGATTGGGCAATGGTTGGTTGAAAACGGGTACGCGATCGCTGCAACCGCTAAAACCACACCAGATAAGATAGGCTCACTTTCTGGGGAGTTTTCGCTTTCGCTCGAACTCATCAATTCGCCCGAACTTACTTTTGAAGAGGCAAGTCCCGAACCAAAAGAATCTAAAGAGATCGAGGTAGGGGAAGATGCTGGTTTAAGCTTGATAGCGACGACATCAGAAAAGGATTGGCAGATCGCTGCTTTGGACTTTCTCAACCAAGCAACTCCGCAACTAATTACAGAGAAAACAAAAAAAATAGGGGTTAAGACAGCTAATCAGTTAGTAGAGAGTCGAGTACTTAACTGGGCTACAGTTGAATATATATTATCGGCGCAACAACTGAGAAACGTCGAAGAAGTTTTTAATCAGGAGGGAATATGACCACAGCTTTTGTAGAACATATTAGTTTCACGGCTAGCAAGTTATTGAAACTTGTAACAGAACGAGGTAAGCCAAAAACTATTTCAGTAGCATTCAATCGCCCCGCTAATACACTTGCTTACAGCACTGGGCAGGCAATATATCCCCCCGCTCCTGTTCAGCCGTCAGCGACTCCCGTTAATGGTCTTAAGTTTGCTGGGGTTGGTGGAGAGGAACAAAAAGAAAGCTTAATCTTGGCGGCTAAATTGATCGACTATGCCGGAGGCTCCCCGCCACTAGAAGCAGATCTACTGCTGTTTTCAGAACCTTTAGAAAACCCTCCTGTGGACGGTGCGCCATTTCAGCCTACAACACAAGATATGGATTCGTTTGTAGAAATACTTTCGTTTACGTCTTCTACAGCTACGTCCGCTGGCAGTACAATGATCTATAAGATTATCCCAAATACTTCGGTTGGCACGAGCGAATCGTCGGTTGATTTGTACGGTGTTTTGGTTGCTAAAAATGATTACACTCCAAGTTCAGCAGGAAAGTTTTCAATTCAAATCAGTTTGATGCCCCAGGGCGCACACTTACTTGATTGATTTTTCCTAAGATGATAGGAGTAACATAGAGTTGACCTATCAATAATTACTTAACTAAATATTTGCCCAGCCCTTAAACAAAGCCTGGTGTTCTTTCAAAGAGAATACTAGGCTTTGTTGTTTTCAACTAGAAAATATGCACACTTCGCACACAGACAACCAGAAAAATGTAGAAATAAATGCTGTTGGTAAGATTTTGTCTCAACAAAACGCCAGTCGAATTGCCAATGCTATAAAAACAATGATTGAGTTGTTGGCGGACTCTCAAACGTTAGCAGAACTCGATCTTGGCTGGATCTTGGAAAAAGCCGAAACCCTTAAAAAACCAATTGAAGCAAGCACGGGTGAGTCTTCATTAGATCCCCTTGCTGAAAGAGAAACAACTGTAGTTGCCGAAGCCTCTAGGTTTAAGCGGATGGTTGAATCTTCGGCATGGGGGCAGCGGTTGCAAACGGTAATGCGCTTTTTTGAAGAGGAATTCCAATCTCTTCACTCAAGGTATGTCTACCCTGGGTACAGGGTAGACGTAACACCTGAGCAAAAAGTTGATGCGTATCAGCATCTGACAGAAGACTTGAATTCAGTCCTACGATCGCTGCACGAAGATGCACTAAAGTTTGACGAAGTTGGGATAGCGGCTCAATCCTCCGAGGACTTATTTAGTGACTTACTCAAGGGAGCGATTACTGCCCAAGATACTGAGTCAGGTATTGAGATCAAAGCTGAAGGCGCTCAATTATTTGCTTTTGACTGCCCAATACAGCTAGAAGCAAGTGCCAGCGAAGATCCTAACAGACGGCCGATAAAAGGGGTATTGTTTCGGATTGACGAGCCAAGTGAAGCGATTCCAGCGATCGGCCCTGGGCTACCTCTCTATATTCCTAGCCAGGTTGCAGCTTCCTTGGTTAATTCAGTTGCGGGACTACCGTTAGACGCACACGATTCCTTAGATCAACACGCCAACAAAGAAATTGCGGGTGTGATGCAAACAGCTAGTATCGCAGGTGGCGACTTTATCGTACACGGCATACTGTGGCCTTGGAGTCAAAATAAAAAAGTTCAAGCGATCTCGGCAAATGCCAAAAAGCTCGGAATGAGTATGAACGCGATCGCGAAAGGGCATGAGGCCACTATTGACAACAAGAAAGTTTTTTACATCGATCAGCTTCGGTTGATGGGTGCAAACATTTTATTCAGCAAATCAGCTACCTACAAAAAGACTCGGCTGATTGCTGCACAAGAATTTGTCGCTTCTTCTTCTTCTTCTTCTTCTTCTTCTTCTCTGCTAGATGAAGAAAACGCTGAACCAACAAAGCTGGCTGTAGAAACACCAGTTGGAGAGTCACAGCATCTTGTTGCAGCGCAAGCGCAAGGAGAGGTTGTTTTTGAGGACAACATCGACGTTGATGACGATGATGTTGATATTCGAGAAGACCTCGACTTACTAGACTCAGACTTCAAGGCTGAGGATGAAGTAGAAGATTCGACGGATGAAGATCTGTCGGACGAAACTTCGGACGGCAACACTGAAAACCCTATTGACGAAGGAGATATTGACATGACTACTGGAACAGGTTCAAACGAAGCTATGGATTCTGAAATCAAACTACAGTTGAGCGCTTTAAATAAAACGCTTTCTGAAACTCTCTCTAGCATGAACAACACCATTTCCGTGATGGGGGAAAAATTTAGTAGTCTTGAGGCTGAAGTTTCGGAAATTCGTGAAGACCACTATACCCGCAAAACTGCATTACAAGCGTCTCAGCAAGAGCAGCAAGAACGTGAGAAAAAAGAAGAACTTGTTCAGATGATTGAAGCAGCGGTAGCAAAGCAAATTAATCCCAGCAATTCTCCCGCTCGTCGCACTTATCCCGTTGCAGCTAGAGCCACGACCTCTGGATCGTCAGGGAGCAGCGATTTACGGGAAAAAATGGCTTGGGTTAACGGACAGATTTCTGCGATGGAAGCATTGCCAGGTGGTGTCTACGATGGCGCAAAAGTTATGCAGTTGATGGATGAGAAGCGTCAGCTAGAGGCTCAAATTGGTGGTTAACTGCTAACTGCTTAGAAGGGGTGGCGACTTAAATAAAACCTTAAGGAAGAAAATTATGGCTCGTGGTTTGATTGACGATATTGGATTCCAGCCTATCGAGGCTGCAAGTGAAGCTTTGGATGGTTTCACCGTGAGATGGGATTACCTCGGTGTAATCAAGAATTATATGCGGGAAACAATGATTCTCTGGCCAATGCTTCCGAAGGAACAAGCGGAGTCAGACCCCGTGCAAGAACTTGCGGAAGGGCCAGAACCTCTAAGCGGATTCGTTGACAAGATTGGGTTGGCTCCCCCAGAAAACCCAGAGGATTTGTTGGCGCATCATCCTGGAATCCCACAACCCGTAAAGGCTGTTGGTGGCGTAGTTCGTTTCGGGCATTATGCTAGATCGCTTTATGCTCAACAAGGAAAACCTTTCGGGGAGTTAGTAGCTAGGCGGACTACTCGGATGTTGATAAAAACCCTGAAGACGCTTGAAAAAGCGTTGTTCACGGGTAACTCCTCTATTAATCCATTGGAGTTCAACGGTATTGATCGCCAAATGAATCCTGCAAATATATATCCAGCAGATTTAACGACAGGGGATTCAATTGTCCGCAAGCTGCGAGGAATTGTGCGGCTTGCGATGGATGACCCAGATATCCTGAAAAATATCACTCACATTTACTGTTCTGGGTTGGCACTCAATATTCTAGAAAATGAAGTTGACGCTAAGTTGGAGTACCACAACCTCGACATGATTCGCCCTGGGTTGAGGGTTCCAGCGATTGTCACACAGGCAGGCATAATTCCAATACTTCCCTCTCCCTTTGTTCCAAATATCAAGGGGAGAAATGGGGCAAAAGACATTATTCGTTTCTATCTTTTGGACACATCTTCTCTTGTATGGAAAGGTGTTTATCCAGAAGGTGGGCAACGTACATTTGAACCCCAGATCTTCGAGGTAAGTACCTTCAATAATTCAGCAGTTCCTTACCTTTTAGACAAGCGAATGGCGCTGGCTTATGGCACACTTTATCTTGGAAATGCTGGGATGAACGTTTACCGTTTAGATTGTGCAGTTCCCAACGGTACAATTGGCAGTATTTAAACTTCACAGTCAATTCGATTCTTTGCTCGTGAGGATGTCAAAAGCCTTGCGAGTTTTAATTTTTAATTATTAAATACGAAAATATTAAGCAATGGCATTAACTTATTTAGATTCAGCGATCGCCCGTCAAAAATTAATTGCAACAGGTGAGTTTAGCGAAAATGACGCTCCTTCGATAGAAATTATTGAAGAGGTGTTAGCTAATATCGCTTGCTATTTAGAAGAATGGCTTAATTATTGCCCGTTACCAACTACACATACAGATATTTTTCCTGCTGGAAGGGGGAAAGACGTTCTGTTGCATGAGTATCCTGTAATTGAAATAACCAGCGTTTCCGTTAAAATGCCCCAAGTAATCGGCTACACAAACTTAGCTGCGGGGGTTCAATACAATGCTTATTCTCTTTGGGGAGAACAACGAAGAATAACTGTATTTTGTCATCATGCCGGAAGCATTAAGGTTGAATATATTGCAGGGTACGAGTCTTTACCTAATGTATTTGCTTTGACTGTATTTCAAGTGTTGCGGCAAGCCTTGAAGCAGAAAACTTTTGCTGGAGACTTGTCGTTTTTGAATGAGCCTTACCGAGATGTTACTTCGATTAGCATACCTGGAATTAGCAAGGGTTTTAGCACAGGCAAGCCAGCTAAACCAACTGGGGACGGCTTAGTAAAAGACAGGCTGTTTCAACCCTTATCTGGATATATTCGCCGTTACACTACGTAGGATTTAAACAATGGCTGAGGATTCGCTAAGACTATTAAATTGCCAATTCAAATTAATGCAGCTAGCGATCGCGTCTGAGCGTGTTTATGCCCCAGGTGAGTTCGACGAAAAGTTTGGGGTGAAACGCGACGCTGACGGAAAATTTGCCACAAAAGCAGGGATGAATATACCTAAACCTGCGGCGGAAAAGGTAACGAGCGGCAGCAAGGCAGGCGATCGCTTCGCTTCTGTTGTAGGTAACGCTTTAGTTAGATCGCCTGATACTCTCCATGCAGCAAATCACATACTGATTGAAGGAGGCATACACAGAGATATTCTCGAAATTGCGCGAATACAGAATCAAGCCAGGATGCGTGACATAACCTATATGTATCCAACGGGTACATCACAGCAGCACGAAGAATTGCCTGATATTGTACCGACATCCCCGATTGAAGACATAAAAAATTTAATTGGAAGTACCCAGAAAGATATTGCCAAGTTCAAGGAACTGCTTAAAACAGATAGAGGTGAAGCTGGTAAATTCGCTGGAATAATGGTTGGTAATGTGGTACAAAGGGCGATTCCTTTGGCGCTATACACAACCTTAACGATTGGCCCTGATATAGTTATTGGACTTGCTTTAAGCGAAAGCCTGCCGCTTATTTTGGGTGGCTTTGCAGCTACGAAACTCGCCTTATATGCAACGGATAAAGCTATGGATGCGGCGCAAATTAAAAATCCCGCAACTAGAGCGTATATAAATATAGCCATAAGCTTGACTAGCTTGAGAACCGTTAAAGGCATCGTCAAGATGGTCGGGGATGCCAAGCTTGGGGCTGAAGGCGTACATCAGTTGATGGAATCAGGCAAGAACGCTGACGATATTTTAAACACATTCAAAACAATACAAGAAACTGTAAAAAGATCCTTATCTCCTAGCGCCATAGAAAAAGATAAAAAAATTGCGGAAAATCTTTTATCAACGATTAGTCGGACGGCGAAAAACGCACCTAGCTCTCCTTTCACAAATCTCCTTAAAGACACTGGACTTTTTTATGCCACGCATCTCAGGAAAAACACAAAAGATATGGAGCGATTTATTAGCCATGAGCTAAGTAAAGCCCCCGATCTAGCCAAGGATTTGAAATCTGCTGGAGTAGACCCCAAAAAATTTACACAGAGATTGGTCGAAATGTCTGATATCGAAAAACTTCCCCCTGCTATGCAGGGTCGCCGTCTAACAGAAATTGAGAATTTAATTAAACGAGCCAAAGAAATTCCTGAAGCCAGAAAACAAGCAGAAGAAGTACCTAAATTAACAAAAGCCTATTTGGAAGAAGTTCAGCGAGTAGATGAACTACATAAAACCATTCAGAAGAATAATGGTTCACTGAGTCCCCAAGATTGGCAGGATATCTATAAATTAACCGATCAGCATTCAGGGATTCTCAAGAAAGCACTGGGCGTAAAGTGGCGATCGCAATTTATTAACGCGGAAATTGAGCATGGCGCTCACCTAGACAGATTTTTACACAGCACTACATCGGAAGGACAAAGAGAGGGCTACCGATTTTTCTTAGGGAGCCTGGTTAAACCTGGAGTTTCTAAGGCTGTTGTAAAAGGCATGAGTCACGAAGAAACGAAAGCTTTTGTCGATCAGAGAAGGGCTGCGGAGCCGATGGGACAGGCTTTCTTAGATGAATGGACTACGGTAAAAGAACACAGGGAAGAAGCTATTGAGGCGGCTCGTAAAACAGCGGAATTGTTTGGTCGGATGATTCCTAAAGAGCTTAAATTTGATATAACTTCCTACGGCATGAGAGCTTCTGCGGTTCAACTAATGGAAGCTAATAAAAAAGTAAAACAAATAATTGATATTTCTTATGCAGGAAAAGATCAGGTTTTTCACGAAATGTCGCACTTGATGGAGTTTGCTGACGACGCAGTTAGAGATACCGCGATCGCCTACAGAGAGTCCAGAAGATATCTTCCAGGATTAAAATCTCTGATGTTTGACGGCGGTACGGCGGGAGAGATGGGAATTGCCGGACTCTTCAAGCTTGGTAGATATGCAGGCAAAGTTTACCCATTTAATGTCGCGTCAGAAATAGTCCCAATGGCATTAGAGAATCTCGCTGTTGCCAGGAAACTTCAGAAGGCTGCATTTATGGACAGGGAACACATGATGTTTGCATTAGGAGCGCTATCGCATGGCTAGTAAAGTTACGATATTTTTTGGTAAAAAGGAATGCTGCCAGCTAGAACAAGTTGATACTAGAACTTCTGCCGATGTCGTGGAAGTTGCTTGCGCCGTCGAAAACGAATTTAGTTTTCAAATTTTTGCGGAAGCAATTACTTCCACGAGTTTGTTCAGGGGTGGCAGCGTCACGATCAACGACAAAAATTACATCAGTCAATGCAGTTTTAATGATTTGGTAAAATTGCTTGACGAATTACCAGCACCTTTTCGTTATGTCATTAGTAACCAGCCGCTAGTTAGATCTGATCCTTTCCCCGATGCTTTTATTTATGGATTATTTGAAGATGAGGGGTCTTTCGCAAACAAGCAATTAGATAAAATTAGACAGTATCAACAAGAGCGATTAGGTCAATGACATTAATATCAGGCGAAGAAGTCAAGGATTTGATGAGCGAAGTCATTGGGAGTAATCCCGAAAAACCTGATGAAGCTGACACTAGCCAGTTAAAGTTGTGCAAACGGGCAGTTACTTATGACGCGAATCCAGCTTATGGGATACCAGAGCAAGTTGGGTTAGTTTGCAGAACTGTTTGGGGGTATGTAATGCCAGAGGGGGCTTCTGGTTTTGAAGTAGGGGGGAACCATTTTATCAGCAAAAGCGGTGGACTAAAAGCAATTATTGACGGCAGAGACGTAAAACGAAAAGACTTCAATTCCGACACACGTATTATATTTGACGACAGGGTTTATCAAGTTGAGTATATTAGAGCCTACTTTGACAGAGGTTTCGCAAGCCTGCATGAAACCCGAATTATTCAAACAGAGTCGCAAGTCTCGTCTCAGCAGCCAGATTCCGTATTAAATTTTTAATTCTTGTTCTTGGCATATTTAAAAACCCCCTCAAGAAGCGCCTTGAGGGGGTTTTTGTTGCAGGAAATTCTAAGCCCTTAAAATATTATCTGGCTCTTGTGGCTCTACATCGTCATACTGAAAAGTGCCAGTCATGTGCGCGTCTGCGTCACCACTATCACCGTCACTCATGGAAAAGTCAGGAAACTCCATTTTGCTAGGCCAAACGCCTATAAGCTTAACCTGAAATTCATTACCAGCTACTGTTGGGCTACCGCCAAAACTAGCTGTAAGTGGCTTAGTCATCGCTCTATGCCAGGTGATGTAGCAATCTCTTTTGTAGGTCTGCTCTAAATTCCCCGATGATTGACCTCGACCTGGTGCATTAACAGGAACGTTCCTATCATTTTTCATTCCAGTACGTTGCTGCCGCCAGTTCATACAAAGAGAGTACCAGTATAAAAGCGCTTGCCTGTCAGTGTTTAATGCCATTTGGACGGTCATAGTAAATTCCCCAGCGTTGTTTCTACCGCCTGGAACTTTGGTTTTATCTGCAAGCTCAATAACACCTTGCTCAATAGAGACAGCATCCCTGGTAATGATCCGGAGTTGGCTCGGAATACCAAGAACCTCAAAGGACTGGAATCCTTTCGTGAAAATGTTCTGGCTGAGGACAGCCTTGTTGTACTGCAAAGGCATTTTATTTTTTCCTGGGAAATATTAAGGTTTTACGGGTTTTTACCAATTCGCTTTAGTTGGCGGAGTTAGATATATCTCCGTACTGCTGAACAGAAGAATTTGGCCCAACGGAGATAGCGACAACCTCTAAAATGCCAGAAGCATAAAATTCCATTGCCAAAGACAAGCTGCCGTTTAATATCGAGGCTAAATTATTGAGTCCATCCAAAGACTCCGTAGATCCAATGTCGCCAACACCAGACGCATTAAATTCGGCTGTAACCTTAACCGCTTCGTTCGACGGCAAGTAGTTAGTGAAACACCCTTTTGAGTACTCGGTAGCAGCAAAGCCTTCTAGTATTAGTCTTGCCTGTCCAAGTAATTCTGCTTGGTTCGGTTCAAAAATTAAAGATAGGAAGTTCCGAACATTTAACAGTGTACGGATGTAATGACTTTGCATCCGACGAACATGGATGTAGCGAAACTCTCTTGTAACGTAGGGTGCGCGGACTCCCCAAGGGACAACGTTGCCATCAACAACTTTTATTGGTTGAACCCCGATTGCGTTTAAAGCAGCCTCGTCAAGCTCGTCAAGCTGAATAGGCAGCTTAGTAAATCGAGGCATGGTAGCTTTAGAGCCAGCAAACATAACGTGGTAAGATCTATTGTCAACCGCATACCGAGATTCACCACCCATTAAATCGCCAGAAATAGGAATCAAGCGATCGCCCGTAGCGATTGGGCTTGAGATTGCTGCGTAGCTAGGGAACTGAGTTGTATAAAAATCACTACGCCCTAGTTCATTATTGATAAACGACTCAACTTGAGAAATTTCGGTAATGTAGGGCGGAATTTCGGCACGAAACTCAAACCCGTTATTAGCGGCATAATCTATGTAAACTCTCTGGATGGGCGCATCATAGACCCCAGGCAGCGCCATTCGCACCAATCCATAGTTTTTGTCGGCGCAGATCTTCCCTATCTGATTGTAGTTACCGTCCGCGTACTTAGTGTAGTCGTATGGGGATAGGCTACTAAGATCACCGTCATACCCATTTTCCAAAACATCGTTGAATGAAACGAGGAAAGGATCGCCAGAAGTAACACCTTCGGCAATATTATAACGACTGGCGATCGAGATGCTGCCAGCAATTTTCACTGGTGTCCGAATGGGGATATCTTTAGGGAAGGGGACACTAACGGTTAAAGAGTTTTGAGAGACAATTGTTTGAACTTTACGAGCAACCTTTGTATTTAGATCGTAAAGATAGTCGCCAACTTTAACCGAGGTCAAGAAGTTAGTGTTGAGTCCAGTTACAAGTGTTCCGAGACTACTTACGCTTCCATTAAGTCGAACAGGGGCAGATGTTTTTTGAATTGTGAATCGAGTTCGGGGAGAGTTATAGGGATCTGGGAACAGTGTTCCGCCGACCATTTTCTTGTAGTCAAGATCAGCAACAGTATAAATCGTGTTAGAGGTAGTTGCCGCAACTGTGCCAGCGCCGTTGCAAGGGCGGGTGTCTCTTGTTGGTGCAGTAGAATAGTCGTCCCCGATTAACGATTCTGCTGTAATCCATTTAGCGTAATCATTTAATCCGTCGCTAAACGCATGGTTCTGTCGAGCAACCTTGGCATCCACAAAGTCAGAATTATTGGGGTCTAAGGAACAATCCTGTACTTGCAGTACACGGCTGCCGTTAAAAAAGACCTCAATATTAAAATGAGTCGCTGGTTTAGCTTGACCTTGCTCAAGTCTAATTTCTAACCCCTCATTCTTTTTGACAACATGGTTGATTGATACCCAGCTACCTTGTACAGAAAGCTCGGAATTCACGAGCGCTGTCTTGAGTGGAGCGGCAATGGTAATAGCAACGTTGCTATCAACGGATACCACTTTTGCCCATTCGTATGTACCGTAAAACAGTAACGGAGATCCTACCTCGACTGACTCCGAAAGGAATTGAGTACCGACACCAGTAATGGTGTAATTATCTCGCTCGGCTGAAGTACCCGAAAGGATACCCGCCGTTGGCAGCGATTCTAGTATTAGCTGGGTGTCAGAGACAATGGATTCCACGACGAAAGGTTTCTTTGTCCCATTGACCATTAAGTGAATTACTCGCTCAGGTATTAACTCGGTCGTGAACTGAGTACCAGTCCCTGTGACAGTAAAATTCTTTTTAGAGATACTGGCGTTGGGAGTACTTGAGTTAATAGCGATAAACGCTTTAGTCACAGACAGGGAAGTATCAGAAGTGATTGCACGAACAATCCTTTGCTGTCCTCCAATGAAAATTATGTCCCCAGGTACTAAATCTGCGGTAAAGGCAGTCCCCAGCCCTGTAATATTTTTTTCATTTATAGCTACGGAGCCAGCCAGTTCAAGAATTGGGACTGCCTCTAAGGTTCCTGTTAAAGGAACAATTGGATTGTAACTAACAGTTCCCGTGAAGTTAGCAGTGCCACTGCTAACACCCTGGGCTAATAAATCGGACTGGCTGCCAACAGTAAAAACAACCATCCCAGTATCTGGATCTGTCCCAGTATTGGAAATGACTGTATGTGGTTTTGCCGCAGTCCCCTGGACAAAATTAATTTCAGCCCCAATAAATTCATTCGGCTCTACGTCTGCGATCTTTGAGGTAAAAGTCTGCTGGGTAACAGCAAGAACCATTGTCCAGTCCTTGTCTCGCCCATTTTTCAGAGAACGGGTCTTGCCACCCCATCGACCTTCATTGGCGGCAGAAATCTTGAGGGCGGGTAAACCATCGCGCCCTAGAAAAATTTTTGAGGCTTTTCTGGCGTTGCCACCCAAGTCCATCCGATTGACTAATAGTGTTCCGGCTCCTCTGCCTGTGGAATAAAATCCATCAATTGCGTCAGGCATCAAGCTAGCGCTATCGGAATAAAGATGCCAACGCCGCTCGTTTGGATCGTTATAAATCTCGTCGTATTGCCTACGCCCTAAATCAATTGGAACGATTACCCCCATCGGCCCCCTGGGTAATACGCCTTGCATATAAACTGTGCCGTAATTCGTTTCAATTACGGATGTTTCTTTTACTCTTTCGTAAACTACAACCCCAGCGGCTCCTGCTGGTGGCCCAAAACGTTTAACTTGGCTCATTTGTTCTCCTTGAAATTAATAAAAAATACGTGGTTCAATTAACAGGCAATAATAGTTTATGTCCATTACCCTTATATCCTGCCTCACGGATTAGTAGCACACGCTCTACAGTTGCGCGAGTACCATTCCCAACAGAGCGTGTATTAGCCACACCTAGACTTAGCTCCAATTCGTCTAAGTAGTCCTGATCCGCTTCTAGCAGAGGATCACCCTCGCTCAAAAGTACAGCGCCACTGGTCATAACGATCTGAGGGTAAGGCAGCTTTTTGCAAAGCGCCTCGGCGAGATGGATCTCGTCTTCAGTTAAATACCTCGGTCTTACGCTCAAGGAAAAAGATTCGTCGGATTCATCCCCGCTTTTTTCTCCCGCATAATCGGCTGGGTAGGGAACAAAAAGAGTTGGGCGATTATGTTTAAGAGATGCTTCAAATTTTTGAGGCATAGTAGTACTCCAAGAAGGAACAAAGCCAAATACGCAAAAACCAGCCGTTGTCTAGGTTAGATAACGGCTGGTCGGTAAAAGTGCTGTTTTTATTTATTTTTTAATTACTCAACAAAATCTTAGCACAACTACTAGAACTTTTTGGTCAGGCGATCGAAATATCTCGGCTGGTAATACCCTGCATTATATTCCAAATTATAATCGTGAATTCCATAGAAACCAAACTACCTGCGGACACATTGCCAGGAGATGAGCCTTCACCCCCTCCCACAGACTCCTTGAGACGCTTATTAACTCCGATAAAAACAAATGTATCATAAGCGGGTACAGGCAGAGTACCAAACATTTCAATATCGGCAATTATTTTATTAGCGATCGCTCTACAGTCTTCCAGTGTTTGAGCAATCACTCTTATATTGATCAAGATATTTTCCTGGGAAGATATTAAGATTTCTCTCATTGTTGATTCGCTCAGGAGAATGCGATCGCGCTGTTTTGTTGCCATTACATCGGTAGACGGCTGCATTTGGTAATAAATAGCAGGCACATCTGTAATTTGAGCTAGTTCTTGTTGATTAATTTGTTTGACGGCAGGAACATAGTCAAAGATTAAGTAAGCAGCCTGTCCTGTAGCGGGAGTAGCTAATGTAAGTGCGTAAGTATTGATGCCTGTAACAGGGATGTTTTTTCTGTCAGGCAATGTAACTACTTGGGCATTTGTAATTTTTTCAAAGTTGATAGCAGGCGGAACAACGACAGTCTGCCCGTCTTGAGAAGGAGTAACCAATCTCTGCAAGGGTATCGACTGCCTTAAATATCCTGGTAAAGCGAAACCGAGAATATAAGAAAGCATATCACCCAAGACGTGACACCCGATTTTGATTTGCCTGACAGTAGGGAGAGGCATGGTTGGAGTTGGAAGCAGAAGCAACTGCAACTGTATTGCTCCTATCCACTTAGGAAGAAACTGCCTAATTTCTGAACAGGTATAATATACAGCGTTGTCAGAAGGTTCCCATTTCTCGTTTACAAACCGATGATATTTAGCTGGTTCACTTTCTTCCGTTAGTGGTTTCAATAGAGTTATTTTTACTCCAGCCTCTACGGGGAAAACTTCAAAACCTTCCCACTTATGCCCAAGTCGGGGGTTAACAGGCGGAAGTAGTACGACACCTTCAGGCGAATCTTTTTTTAGTCCTAATTCGGAGCGATCGCTCAATAAATAAACATGATCGTCCTTGAAAAAGATTTCAAGCTCTGACACCAATAATCGCAATATGTAGAACATTAAAATTATTGCTCCGAGTAGCAACGTGTTGATCAACACGTTGCACTATATTAATACACGACTAAAAAACATCCGTAATTCTAGTAAAACCTGATGTCTAGTTTCTTTCAGGGCGTTGTCCCAAAATTTTCTTCCTGGAACAATAATATGACTTGTCTTTTCACCTAGCCCGATTCTGTAGCGAGATTTTAAGAAGCTTCTCATCTTTTCGGTTACGGGGATTATGGCTCCGTCATTCTGGACTTTTGCGACCATAGTTGGTTTACCTTCAGGTATCCCAAGCGTTGCCGTAAACCTATTTCCCCTTTGCTTGAAATCAAGAGTTAAGTGATTGCGAATTCCTGAACCGTCTGGCTGCCCATCAATCTCGTAAATATGTAGTGTCATGCTCGATAGTTCTGGCCCCTCACCCCCTCGTCCCTGAGTTGCAAGATTGTTGCGAACGTGCCAGTTCATGTGTCTAGCAGCGTTGCTCATTGTCTCTTCTCCAACCCTGGCTACATTATGCTCTAACTTGTCTAATTTATTAAATAATTTATCCCAGTCGCTGTCATAGGTGAGTTCCATCGCAAGTCTCCTTTTTGCTTATCAACTAAAAAGCGATCGCTGTTGTCGGCGATCGCTTTTTAGTTATTTTTGAATGCCGATTACGCCGCTTGTTCTTCGTGACCAGTCATCCATTCGATCACCCTAAAGCGTTCGCATCGGTAGTGCATCCAACCGTGATCGCTATATTCAGGACTGCCGAAAAAATCTTGCAGCCTAACACAAACATCACTAGCTGGCCACACAATCACAGGGTTGATCGGGCAGTCCACGTAAGCGTGTCTGTCAGCACTGTAGAAAAACCTAAACCCATCGGCATTTTCGATGGTTTTAGGGATTTGAGTTGGTAAGGGAGGATTAACAATCATTTTTTACCTTAAGTAACAAAATTGATGGAGTGGGCAAACAAAATCTAGCTAGGCCAGCCAGGGGCATCACCTTCAGCCATCCATGACTGGACAGCAAAATGTACACCGTTCTCCATGACACCCTCGTTAGCAATATAGTCTGGGTTGCCTGGATCTATTAAAGCTTCACGGACTGCACTACCTGGGAACGAAATTATGGGGTTGAGTTGACAATCTACATACGAGTCCGTACTAAGCTGATATTCGTAAGCGAAGCCTTCGACGATACGGATCATGCTAGGTGTTCTAGCGATCGCTGTATTAGGCATAAACCAACTCCTTTTTAAAAATGTAGATAGGAAAATTACTCAGAATCTGGAGCTTCTGCTGCGACTTCTGTAGCTCCAGATTCAGGCTCAACTTGAACTTCTTCCGCAGCTTCCGTAGGTTCAAGTTCGGATTCAACCTGAACTTCGGTAATTGGTTCGGTAGTAAGCTCAACTTGAACTTCTTCCGCAACTTCCGTAGGTTCAAATTCGGGTTCAACTTGAACTTCGGTATCGCCTTCGACTTGTTCGGGAGTTGCTTCATTACCTAGTACAGGATTATCTGCCAATGACTGTCCAGCAATTTCTTCTGATACTGACTGAGCTAAGACAATCTCGCTGTTATTTTCTTCGACAGCCTCAGTAGTATCAGGCGTAAAATTTGCGGCGGAAAAAATTTCAATAGGAATAAGACTGCTAACGCGACTGAAGTTTTTCTCTTCTTGGCTTAAAAGTGTGTCAGTCTCGGAAAGGAAAGCTTCAACTTCAGCAAGTAGTTGTTTGCTATCTTTTTCTTGTTCCCCACCTTCTCTGATTGATTTAGCTAGTTGATAATTACGCTCTTTGCAGTTGCTAATAATAGACTGAAGTTGTTGGATGTATCTAGAAACTTCATCGGCATCGATCGTGACTGGGTTTGGCATAATATTCCTCTATTTGATACAAGCAATAAAAACTATACCTTTTGACACTCTCAGGGCTGAAGCCACTGAGCTTTACACTTACCGACTAATCTGTAATCAATCGTAGCTTAATCCGCTAACGATTCATTTCTAATCTTTGGCGTAAAGCTTCCAAAACCATTCTCTCTAATTTTGGTTGAATTAACTCCATAAATTCTTGGGCAGAATCTGAAGAACTTGCCCCGCTGAGATGAATATCTCCAAAGCTAAGATTTAATTCTATTGTAGTATCCCCATTGCCGGACTCTCCGCGTTCACTAGCCAAAGAGGAAGCGCTTCTTTCAAGGCTAGGCGGTAGAACAACTGACTTAGGTGCGACGGGAGTGATTGTAACAGTTTCTGCCCTGCTGCCAGAACCCGTTACTAAACCACCTTCGGCAAATTTTTTAGCACTTCCGTTTTCATTTAAAGCTTCGAGAAAAGCTAGGTTGGGCGCAGTGGCGGCTGCTGTAACGACAAATTCGCCAGGACTGAGTAAGGCGGGAACCTTATCCTCGGTCGGGCCACCCGCCCCAATAATCAGCCCTCCTTTTGCAAACCCCTGTGGTTTAGAAGTTGGATAGAGCGTTGGTTGAGTGCTTCCTAGAGTTGCCGCTACTGGTGGATATTGACCTGGGTAAAGAGCGGGTTGATTACCCCCTGTGTTTGCTGCCACTGGTGCAGTGTTTTGTGGATTACCAAAGAGCTTGCCAGCAAACGGGATATTGGAAATTCCTTTACCAACAAACTTGATCAAATTCAAAGCCGTTGCAAAAGGTGAAACGAAAGCTTTCACGATTGCTCCTGCAACTGCCCCCAGAATATCAAGGATCTTGTCTACAACGTCCAGAATTATTTTGAAGGGAGTCAGGAAATGAATTACGGTAAATTTACCTATAGTCATCAACAACTTGATAATTCCGCTAAAAGCTAAAGAGAGAAGCCATACAGGTGAAAGCACAACCTTGAATAGTAGTTTGCCGATCGCGCCAACTACTTTAATTACGAAAGTCAGCATAGTCACAATCACGACTATCGCTGTCGTAATGATTTTTATGGGCAGAAGTATTACCCTGACAAGAGTTTTGATTACAGCAGCCATCGCCATGCCGCCGTTGCCTGCGCCACCCATTCCAAATAAAGACAGTACGGGTAAAAATGCTTCAAAAAGAGTTTTCGCTAAATCCCCAAGAACAGCGCCAATTTCGTTGAACATTTTGCCGATAGAGGCAACAACCGCACCAAAATCTTGAGAAGCGCCCTGTACCAACAGGCTAAAAAATAACTTGATTCCCTCTATAACTCCATTGACAATATCTCTTAAACCCAAGAAATTATTCTTAAACGCCAGGTAAAGCAATCCTACGGCGAGGATGACAGCGCCCAGAATAGGGAGGAGGAACGGGGCTAAAGGTGCAATGAATGCAGCCCAGGCTGCGGAGATTGCGGCGGACATCGTAGCGAAGGCACTGGAGATAAACGCACAAGCCGTGCTGATTATTCCAGCACTTCCAACACTCGCTGTACTTGCTGTCAAAGCTCCTTGCACTTGTGTTCTGGTAGCTAGGGCTGAAGCACCACTCACTTGAACATTGGAAGCTGCGATCGCTGCGTTCGCGGGAACGACCACAGCCGCTTCTGTTGCCGCAGCCGCAGCCGATGCTGCCGAAGCACTTGTTCGTCCCGTAAGACTAGCAAAAGCGGATTTTGCCATATCCACCATTGACTTACCTAAGTCAATGGTGGAGTTGATCGCTTCGGGTATAGCCGTTCCCATCTGAGCAATCCCTTCGACTAGGCTGGTTATCGCAGTAAAGGGAGCCGCAGCCGCTGGAGAGATTTGCCACAGTGCATCTCTGAGCTTATTTGCTGACTCGGTAGTACCAGAGAAAGCGGTTTTAATTGCTGTGTATCTTTCGGGATTAACATTTCGTACCGCAGGAGCCTCACTTCCTGGGGCTTGTGCGCTTCCCGCGATCGCAGTCCGACGATTAATTAACCTGTCACGCCAGCCTGAAAGCCTTGCTGTAACAGCTTCCCTGCCCGATCTAAACTTGTCTGCTACTCCAGATTCTTCTAAGCGATCGCCGATTGCTGTAGACATAGCCTTAAACTTAACTTTGGCGTTTTCTGTAATCTCGCTGAATTTTTTGTCGATACCTGTTTCTGTTAACCGACTTTCAATATCAGTCCGAATAGCCGCTGCTTTAGCAACGACCTGAGCGCGAAGGGCGGCTGCTTTGCCTTGAGCATCTAGCTCCGAGAAGAAGGTGAGAATCTTCCCTCTAGTCGTAGTTAATTTGGCTTGGTATATTTGGGACTCAAGAACCTTGTCTTGAAAATTGCGTTGGTGTGCGCTAACTTCCTGTTCGTAAGAACGCATTCGTTCTATGTCAGCTTGCTGAACCTTATTGAAGTCACCGCCTGTCCTGTTAAGTACTTCTGTTTTAAATTCCTCCATTTTCCTGTAAGCCGATGCGGAAGCCAACTTCTCCGCCATCAAGTCTGCTTCGATTTGCTGGTATCGCAGAATTGTTTCTGCCCGTGTCTTGGGCATAGAATCCACGATTCCTTGTACCGAGGTATCTTGTGACACTTTGCCCAATGCACTTATCGCTTGAGTAGGAATAACTGGAGGTTCTTCTACCCTTCGGTTAACAGGCGTAGCAACAGCCTCAACTACGTTGTCAGCTATAGTCGCTTCAATCGTGGCAGGCATCAAGGCAGGCATAGTGTTTTTGATTGGCAGTACTTCCCTGACTTGAGGTAAAACCCTTGATACGGGAAGCGGCTCGGTTCTTTCAACAGGTGGGGTAACGACCGGAGTTGGAATGCCAAGGCTAACAGCATTTCGTCGCCCCATACTCATGTTTGCCTGCATCGCCCGAACACTTAAATCTTGGAATTGGTTTGAGTTGGGAGACGACACCCCAGCCATCAATTGTGGGGTTGCTTGAATTTTAGGAACAGGAATAGGTGAAGGAACGGGAACGGGAATAGAGGCGGGAATAGGCGAAGAAATCGCTTCAGTTGGTTTTTGCTTAGATCCCACATTCTTGATTTTGTCGAAAACTCTACCGAAGAACCCTTTTTTTGCGGGAGTTTCGGCAACTGGTTCTGGAACAGGCGGGGCGATCGCTTGTTCGACTACGGGAGGCGGAGTCGTTTTCGCTCTACCAAAAAATCTCTTTTTCGCAGGAGCTTCGGCAACTGGTTCTGGAACAGCCAGCATAATTGCTTGTTCGACTACGGGTGGTGGGGTGAATTTCGGTTGTTGAACTACTACGGGTTGAACTGATGTAGGAGATTCAAGTGCTTGTTCAAGTACCGGAATCTCGGAAATTCCAGAAAGATCTTCTCCTAAGCCTGGTTCAATGACAGCTTGCTTCTTATTTCTTCTGAGTCTTTGAAACAACCCTTTTCTTCGAGATTCTGCGGGTGCTTCTCCGTCTGGCGAAGTAATAGCATCAGCCCCAGGGGTAGCAACAATTGCTCCTTCAGTTACTGACTCTACTTCCCCTCTGCGCCTTCTGATTTTCGGGAGTTTTGAGACAATCGAGTCAATCAATTCTGCAAATTTTGTCCAGTCAGGCATGACAGAACTAATTAGTTCAGCCAAGGTAGTACTAATACCGCCGATTCCCAGCCTGAAGTCTTCGATCTTGGCTATCAGCCCTTCCATTAAATCTTTAGGAGCGCCAAATACTTTATGTAGTACCTGCCCAATGCCTTCTAGAACGCCTTCTAGAACCTTCAGCGCTCCCATTAGAACGCCTTCTATGTTTCCAGCTATGTCAAAAATCCAATCCTTCAAGGCTCCAAAAGCAGTAGCCGCACCAATCTTGATCAGGTCAAAGTCTAAGGTTTGAATACCCGTAGCCATTAAGCCAAGACCTTCTTTGACCTCAATTACCATGTCTCGCGTATCGACAAAGGCTTGCCAGATAGACTTAGCGATGTCTCCGACACCCTCAAGTATGGTTCTGATGCCAAGGAAGTTTTGCTGAATGGCGAAAGCAGCTAGGGCGATACCGATCGCAATCAATAACACAGGACTAATTGAAGAAATAGCGAATACGCCGAAAATAACCGCACTGTAGGCAGCACTAGCAAAGCCCTGGATAATGCTGCCGAGAGCCGCCCCTCCGACTTGAGCTACTTTTACGAAAGCGTTGCCCAATCCATTTAAATCAAACTTAGAAATTGCTTCGGCGGCTTCTCCGATAAACGTACCTGCGGCATCGAGCAACTGAGTAAATCCGTATTTGATTTGCTGTCCGCTAGGTAGGAAAACTCCCATGATTCCCCTGCCCTTGGTTCGCTGTAACAGCGCCCATCGACTTGTCCACGTCCTGTTAGTTCGCTTGGCAAGTAACCTTGTATCCTTAATTAGTCTTTCAACGCCATCAGGACTAATTCCAACGCTTAAAAGCATTTTCCGCTTGTCGTCGGAAAGTTGTACAGGCATTTTTTCCTGCATCGCCATCACAATATCGTTAATAGCGATTTTTGCCGTTACAATTTGATTTGTTTCTTTTGCTGGAACTACTCCAGGTTTATCCCCTCCAAACAAACCTCCAAACAAACCTTTACCTTCCTTTTTTTCTCCCGCCCCATCTCCTTGTGTCTTTTTCTGTATTTCAGATTCTGCGTCAGCAATTTGTTTCCCTAAATCTTCTAACCTTGTTTGTGCGTTAGATAGAAAAGCCTTGTTGTCATTAGCGTATTCCGCTCCCTCTGCGCCTAGTAAGTCACCGCCGCCATTAAATGGAGCAAGCATTTCTCTTACAGCATCTGCTTGTTCTTTCAGATCGCCAGTCTTGCCCAACATAGCTCCTCCGACAGTACCAGCCGCAGAATAAAGTCGGGATTTTTTAGCCGCTACGTTTGTCGCTGTGACTTGATCCTTAAGGAATCCCCCACTAGCTAAATTGTTCTCAGGATTGATTAGATTACCGTATTGCCCTGGCGTTAATTGCCCTCCAGTACTGGAAGCGATTAATTCTAATTCTTTGAATGCAGCTTGGTTCCCACTTTTTTGAGCTACTGCGATCGCGCTATTAAGTTCTTTACTGAAATCGAGAATGACAGGATCTAGCTCAGTTTTTTCAGGCTTGTTTCCGCCGCCGAACCACCCACTCATTCCAGACTCTCTAAAATTATCTACTGCGGTAAGTGAGCCTCCAGTTTTTTCGTCGATCCAGTTGCTTATTCCTCCGAAGAATCCAGTTCGCTCAATCTTGATGCCTTGCTTAGTCTGAATTTTTTCGTCCTTAGCGATCGCGGTTAGTTTGTTCGCCGTAAGTTTTGACTTAACCAAGATAGCCTTGAGTACCCCAGAGGTATCGCCTTCTTCCATGACTGTGACAAAACGCTCTTGGGAAGCAAGCAAAGTTCCAAAATGAGTGTCTAAAGTTTCATTGAGTTCTTTGTTTGGATCGGCTTTAAAGCGGTCAAGAAACTGGCTGAAGAAATTACCTGGCGCTGGTTCAGGGGTAGCAGATGTTTTTGGTTTGTCTGTAGGTACGACTGGGGGGCTAGATGGTGGGAGGGTAGCTAATTCTTTGTTTAGGGCAACATAAGCATCATTGATGGCAATTTTTGTGGACAACTGTTCTTTGTCTTTTCCCATACCAGATGGCATCTTGTCGCTTTTCACCCAACGCTCTCCGAGTGATTTAAGCTTGGTTTCAATTTCTGTTGCTTTGGCAGTAGACGCTGTTATTGCTGCCGCCTTTGCATCTGCGAAATTAGGTACTGAAGGCAAAGCTACCGAAGATCCGGCTACCCCCGCCACAGGCATTGACTTACTTAACTCAGCTTTTTTGGAAAGGTAGCGATCCTTGAAAGTACCGAACCACTCTTTGCCTGACTGCTTAACAGTTTCTGCACCTGTCGATACAGGAACAGTGCCTGGAGCTACTGACGACTCTGCTACGGGAGCCACTTTACTTAACTCGGCTTTTTTGGAAAGGTAGCGATCTTTGAAAGTACCAAACCATTCTTTACCTGACGGCTTGACTGCTTGAGTTAAGGGTAGTTGCTCCTGGGTTTTAACAGATTCCACCCCTACTGATACTGGGACAAGGTTTGGAGTTGCCGATGATTTTGGTATAGGAATCAGTTCATTCGACTCAATTTTTTGAGGAATCCCGCTAGATTGTACGGACTGAACTTCGGGAGCGGTAGTCGCTGTGTCCAAGACTTTGTTTTGGATTTGAGGGCGACTTACAAGATTAGTAAACCAATTACCTATACCTCCGTTATCTATTGATTCTTTCAGCCGAGATGCCATTCCAGGCAATTGCTCCGAAATGGCTTTTGAAGACGCTGCGGATAAATTGTCAAAGAAGCCTTGCGTTTTTTCGCTGACGACAGAGATAGCATCTCTTTCTGGATTTTCGGCATTTTTTTGTTCTGTGTCAGCCAATAACTTGAACTGGGAACTCAGTGCTTCAAAGGTGTCGTCCTTCTGCTGAAATTTGTCAGGAAGTTTCGACCATGCTTCAGCACCTGCCGCAATAGGTGCTGCACCCTCACTCAACGAAGTTGAGAATAATCTTGTACCCATTGCTACCGATTTACTCAATAAGCCTTTTAGTCCTCCCTGCTCTTCACCAAGCTCTTGATCTAAACTAAGCTGCTCCCTGAATTGGTAAGAGAGCATATCCATCGCCTGATCCCTGGGCTGTAGTCGCTCAGGGATATTAGTCCAGTCATCCGCACTTTTTTCTACGCTGGCTGTCTTTACTGCGTAAGGAATCTCGGTAGGGGTTAGTGCCGTAACTGCCGACGAAGACATTGATGAAACATTGCCCAAGAAAGCTTTCGCACCGCTTAAAGTACTTCCAGTCTCGTCGGCAGTCTTTTGCTTTAAGCTATCTAATGTCCCAAGCCAGTTATCTACTTTTTCATTGCCTATTGATTCCTTTAAATGAGCTATGGTTGCAGGCAATTGCTCCGAAATGGCTCTTGAAGACATTGAAGATACGTTGTCGAAGAAGTCTCTTGCTTTTCCACCAGCTAGAGAAATAGTACTTGTTTCTGGGTTCTCAGCATTCTTTTGCTCCATATCAGCCAATAGCTTAAACTGAGCGTTTAATGTGTCAAAGGTTTCATCTTTGAGTTGAGGCTTTGTAGAAACTTCGCCTATATCTTCGCTTGACAAAGTTGAAAGTAGGCTTGCACCCATCGCTATTGATTTATTTAAGAACCCCTTTAGACCACCTTCCTTTTTTTCGCCAAGCTCTTGATCTAAATTAAGTTGCTCCCTGAATTGGTAAGAGAGCATATCCATAGTTTGATCTCTAGGCTGTAACCGTTCAGGGAGATTAGTCCAGTCGTCCGCACTTTTTTCTACACTGGCTACCTTAGTAGCGTAAGGAATTTCAGGTGTGGCTACGGCATTAGCCACACCTGAAGACATTGATGAGACATTGTTTAAAAAGTCTCTCGCACCCCTGCCAGCTTGACTTAAGAAACCCGTTTCTTCGCTAACGGCACTTTGCTGCAAGTCGTCCAATACCCTGAACTGAGCCGCTAGTGTTTCTAGAAGCTCGTCATTAGATTTGTCTACAACAGGCGTTTTCGGCTCTTTTTTCGCAAAAATTGATAGCAGATTTCCAACCATCCCTTTCGCAGAGTCACCAACTTGAGCGGTGAAACTGTTTTTGGGCATAGGTGCTAGCTCTTGCTCTAATTTGCTTAATTCTTCAAATTGAGCCGTCAATATTGTTAGAGCTTCATTCTTGGGCTGAAAATGTTCGGGAATTTTACTCCAGCTTTCAGGAACTACTTCCGGTACTTTGGGTTCATCGGTTGCTAATTCACCAGGCAATTTCTTCCCCGATGCCGACACTAGATCGCCAAACAAATCTCGCGCACTACTAATGATTTTTGTACTTAGCCATTCTTCATCAGCAGTTTTTTGCTGCTGATCGGTTATTAGCGCCATTTGAGCAGTTAGTGTATCTAGAACCTCATTCTTGGGTTGGAATCGTTCTGGGAAATTGGTTTGCCAACTATCTGAGCCTGTACTTATCACTGGGGCTGCGATCGCCGCTTCCGCAGATGTTCCTACTACACCTGGGAGTGTTCGAGAAATCGCTAGGGCTGCGTCATCGAATAGAGTCCTTGCCCCCGCCCCAGTTTGAGATGCGATTGCTGTTACCTGGGCAAGCCTGTCTTCTTTTTCGCCGGAAGCGCCAACCTGTTGATCAACACGTTGATCGGCAACCGAATTGACTAATGCTTCTTGACCTTGCTCAATCCCCTGAGTAAATTCAGCCCATGTTTGAGCAACTTCACTCGCAGGGCTGCCTAGTTTATCGGACATTACCGCACCTAAGTCGGCCGTCGGCGATCGCAGTGAATTAAGAGAACCTTTAATATTTTCTACAGCACCTTGCCAAGCTAGGGGAATCTTGATAGTGGGCGAGTGGTTGAGAGCGTCTATACTCTCTTTGCCAGCGGTTTCTGCCGCAGTTGGAATTTTATCAATACTCTTGCCGATGTCTGTGGAGGCAGCGCTCCAACTATCTGCTACTTTTTCTGCTGGAACCGAAGCTTTTTTAGATGGATGGAAAATGCCTGTAATACTATCGCTGATTTTGCTGAAGATTTTACCGATTGGAGAATTGAGAAGGTAGGCAACAAAGTTACTCCATGCTTCCTTGAGGTTTAAGATTGCTAGTGCTGTTTTTTCTTGAATCCCGAATAGGTTTTTCGTCCAGACAACATAGAAGATTCCGAACGCGGCTGCAACTGCAATACCTATGCCACTAAGCATGGTAGCCGTAAGTCCTATTTTCCCTAGTCCTTTTATTATTGCTGGGACAATTTCGGTACTGAAGTCACCCATTACGCCAACGAACGTTGTTGCCATAAGTAAAGGTTGAACAAAGTCAGGTAATTCAAACCCTACTAACCCAGCCAAATCGTTTGCAACATTGGCGTACATAGAAACATAAGCAAGTTTGCCAACTACGTTTCCACCTACCCGTCCGGCAGTTTTAGCTACCGGACTAGCCGCACCTGCTAGCATCTTACTGAGTTTGCCGACAGCTAATGCCGCAATCATTGCGCCACCAATCGCAGTTGCAAATTTAAGCAACCCACTCAGATATTCTTTTATCCCTTCAACAGCGCCTTCCCAGGCAATCGGGATTTGGACTGTCGGCGAGTGGTTTAGAGCGTTGATTAGACCTATACCTGCATCTATACCATGCTGGACGATGGGGAATAAGGTGGGCCCAAATTGGTCAGAGAAGCCTTGCCATGCCATTTTTACGCGGTCAACTGATGCTGAGATCGCGTTACTAGCTAATTCAAATGGATATGCGATCGCTTTACCTAAAGGCGCGAGAGGGGCAAGGACTTCTCCAAGCCAATTAGTTAACGGCTGGAACATTGGTTTGATTTTTTCAAACGCCTCACCCATTCCTGTTAGCCAAGAAGGAGTTCCTTCACCTATCGCGCTGCCTGTTTGGTTGAACCAATTACCGATCCAACTAAAACCCTCAGAAACTCTGGTAAAGAATGCAGAGATTAGATCCGTACCAAATATTTGTTTGATAATCCAGTTGACTAGCAGCAAGGTACTAACAACCATAGTTAAGGGTACGATGACTGGGAAAAACGCTCCAGCGAGTAATGAGCCTACTCCAGTTAAGACGGATATCAGCGCTCCACCAGTTGTTGTCACAGCCCCCAGGGTAGAAACGAGGGCGGTAAAGATTGGTGTTCCCAGTCCAACAATCGCACCTACTAAAGTAAATAATTCTGTAAATTTATAGAGCGACTGGGAAGTTTTCTCGTCAACCATCCCCATTGTGGTCAAGGACGATACTACTGTCTGAGAAGCGAACCCGACCGCAGTTACAGCACCACCGATCGCAAAGCCAGCCTTGCCGACACTTCCAATAGCAGAGCCGACGTGCCGCACAGAAGCACTGATTCGACTCAAAGTGCCACCAACCGTGTTTGCCGTGCGTTGAGAATCTTCGGCGACTACAGCAGCTACATGATTGCTTTCATGTACGGCAGCTTCGGCTGCGTGGTGAGTAGCTTCAGCGACTACAGTAGCTACGTGATTGCTTTCGTGTACAGCAGCTTCGGCTGCCTGATGAGCAGTAGTAGTGACTACGTTGCCAGCCTCGTGAGCGGCTGTAGCGATTTGCTCTAAACTACCCTCTACTCGTTCAGCAGCATGAGCATAATGTCTTGGGATCTCAACGGTTGGCCCTGGACTGGCTTGAGCTATGTTGCCAAGAATTTTACGTCCGGTACGATACGATCTCCGTATCATGTCTTTGAACGTCCGCCCTGTAATTTCCTGCCCCGCCTCATCCCAGGCAGTCTCAGCCCGTGCAGCCGAATCAAGGAAATAAGTCCCGACCTTTTGGGTCATCCTTTTGGCTGCGTTCTGAGTTGCTATAAACCCGCCTGAAATAAGCGGAGTAACCTCGCTTTCAACGACGACTCTCTTGTTGCCGGACTCAGGTGCATAGCTCCCGCCCTGAAGCATAGGAGTGTAGTTATCTACATCAACTGTGCGATTAACTATGGTTCTTGTTGGCGCTGTGGCAAACGCCTGAGACTGCATAGCAGTTCCAGTAGACGTAAGCTTTTCTCTCAACCCTTCAATAATCCCCTTGAATGAATTTTCAAATTTACCCATTGGCAAGGCAGCGGTTTCGTCGATTCGACGCTGCCTCTCAATCACTGGAACAAGTTCGCGCTCTCTTTCGGTTGGCACTTGATGCGATCTTTCCGTCTCTGTTAAAAAGTTTTGATGTTCTGTTGCCGCCTCCGCCGAAAGCCCTTGGGTTATAGCCTCACGCTGTCTTGGGGCTACGGATAGTTGTTGTTGTAGCGCCCCTATTTGTGCCACGATTTCAGGAGTTGGAACCTCTCTTCGGCGCTGGGAAATCTCTTGTCCTAATTGACTTATCCGATTGTCATGTTCAACTATCGCTGGTTGCTGACGAAGAATTGCCTCGCGCTCAGATCGAGCCGTAGTTAGTTCTCTTTCCAGAGCCTCAATCCTTACCCTGGATTGAGCAGTTTGGCGTTGAACTTTTAATTGCTCAACTTCTTGACTTGACCGAGAAATACGTTCTTCAGTAGCAGCTAGTGGAAGAAGAGAGTTCCTGTTTAATTCAAAGCGTGATCGAGGGGTTGAATTGAACGGTTGAGGTCTTTGAAGTTGTGGCGCACGTCCCAGCTTCCTACTCACAAAGCCAACAAGCTTGGTTCCGACTCCAAGAAGTGAACTCCATAACTGTTTTAATAATCCGCCTAATTTACCGAGAGCGTCACCAGTAATTGCAGATATTCTAGTAGAAGCTTCTCCAATGAAGCTTACAACGCTTAGAATAGCCCCAAGCAGCCTTCCTTGTATGTTGTTTGCAATGTCTTGACGTGCTGCCTCTAGTACCGTCGCCTCGTTCGCAAAATTCTCTTGGGCGCTTTCCCCAAGCTTCCGCAGCTTGTTAACCCACTTGCCGTCAGCCAGTTTAGACAATAAAGGAATCTGAGCTAGTACCAGCCTATGTTTTAAAAATGTTTCAATATCTTTAACTGTAGGTAATCCAACTCGGTTGATCGCATTGTTTACTCCCGTCAACATCCCCGCAGCCATGTTTCCGAGTCCGAGGCTTAAGCGACTAAGAGTTTTGTAAAATGCGGGGCCGATTATCAAAATAGCTCCCTTGGCTGCGAATTTAAGAGAGGTGAGTGTCATCCGCTTCAAGATCTCTACGATATCTCCAAACACTGCTTCAATGGCATCAGGAAGCTGTCTAGCAAAATAAAAACTTAGTGGTGCGACAGCAGCAACCGAGTAATTACCCGCCTGAATTAATTTGTCTAACTCGCTTGTGCTGACATGAAGTGTATTGGCAAATACCTGTAAGACCTCTCCGTATTTTTCTTCTTCTTGGGAAAGTTCTAGCAGCTTTCTAATTGCCCCAGGGATATCGTTAGACGTAACATCGGTCAACGCATTAATCAGTGCGCTTGGTGCGGTGTTGAGTGTTAAACTCAGTACCCTCATGTGTTCTTCAAATAGCCGCGTTGCGTGTTCCACGTCCCCGCCAGCTAAATTCAGCATCTTTTCTTTTCTGCCTACTTTGTCAGTAGTCTCGTACAAGTCTTTGCGCCTAGCACCACCAATGGAAAGGGTTTCGCCAAAAGCTATCATTGCGTTTTCAAAATCATTAGCACCAGTCATTACCGACTCCACTGATGTTCTTAGCCCTTCTGTGGATGGGTGCAAGAAAGCTTTGATAATGGTGTCAGGATCTGTAGCAACTTGATTAAGTCTTAACCTGCTAGTAAATCTTGCTTGAAACTGTTCGACATCTTTTAGCCCAACATTTTGCATCATTGCTGGAAGGCTAGACTCACTCGCTGCCGTAAATTCATTTTTGGCAGCAATTCCATGTCTTACCCCAGGTAGTGAAGTGACGAAAGCAGGGGTTGCCGCGATCGCTGACTTAGCCGGATCGATAACACGAGATTTGATTGCTGAGATTGCAGGAGAAAATATTTTGTCGCTAGCAAAAGTAACCGCAGCTTTGGCGACAAGATTACTGTCAAGGAATTTATTTACCCGTTCACGAATCCCGTTGCTGACGGACGTAAAGAATTCACTAATGCCTAAGAAAAACATTTGAATTTTGGCAGAAATGATATCTATTGCCCCAGTAGGCTGATATTTATTACTACCCAAATTCTTAAGCAAGCTTCTAACTTCAGCCGTATTTTCAAGACCCATTAGTCCCCTAATAGCCTCAAGGTTTTCGGGCGTGTTTAGTCTTCTGTTGAACTCCCCAAATTCAATGTATGAGGCGAATGCGCTATCTAGCTTTGTTTCTCGCAGCCTTGGG
Organism: Crinalium sp.; assembly: GCA_049646245.1. Classification (GTDB taxonomy): domain Bacteria; phylum Cyanobacteriota; class Cyanobacteriia; order Cyanobacteriales; family PCC-9333; genus Crinalium. Next base: position 100,362 of record JBARVL010000027.1, read on the forward strand.
AGCATATCCGTTAACTTGCTCTTGGATAAGCCGCCAGTTTCTAGAATTTTTTCTAATTCTTTAGTTTGATCACTGTTGAAATTATCATGCCACTGTCCTTTCTGGAAAAAATCGGTAATTGCTGTTCTGTATATTTCATCTACTGGAAGCCGCCTTACATTTCCATTTGAATCTGTGTCGGTTCGTGAACTTAAACGCCCTTTCATCTCCCTGATCTTTGAGAAGTTGACTCCAGCAACGCCCTCAATACCTGCTGTCAGGCGAGTTAACTCACCTGATTCCAAATCGCGCTTCATTTTTCCAGTTTCCAAGAAGTGCTGGAACAATTGGTTAAATTCGGAATCTTCACCCCCTACCGCCCGAACAAAATTTGCGTAGGTCATTCCACGCTCTTTTAAAACTGTCTGCAAGCCTGCTCTGCGTCTACGCTCTCTTCCTTGGAGAGCGGCTAATTTGGTTGCCGCTTCTTCGCGTTCCTTGATCATCTGATCTCCGACCCAGGCTTGACGCTCTTGTTCGTACCGATAGCTACTTATTAAATCTGTTAGCCCCATTGCTTTAATAGGCGCACTCAGGACAGAAGTTATTGCCTTGAGCGCCTTTGCTTTTGGACTTCTCTGGTCAGCCATTAGAGAGGACGCGGAAAACTCTTGAGCGAAATCTACCTCAGTGTAATCAGCTATACCGGAACCTGTCGCTCGTAATTGCAAGTTTTCAAAAACTTGTTCGTATGGGCTTTTTGTGTTACCGCCACCGCTTGTAGAAATATTGTTGGAAAGAATACTTTCTAACTCACCAGGCTTTACTCCAAGCTGTTCATGCAGCGCCCCTTCCTTGAGAGCTACTCCACGAAAACGTGCTTGATTCACCAAGCTTTGTAAGTGTCTTTGACGTACTTCTCTAAGCTCATTTAGTTGTTTTAGGTTGAGAGTCGGATCTTCTAGCAAGTCCCCAGATATGGAAGCTTCAGAATATAGCTGTTTTAGCAATGTTTCTAAATCTGCACGTTTGATCTCGTGTCTCTGTAATAGCTCGGTCGTCGCTTCATCTTCGAGCGCGTAACCCTCCTTGAGGATTTTTACCAATGCTGCAATTCGAGGAATGCTGGCAGCATCGAAATGCTTAACTCCCTTGCCTTTCAGCCATGCCTGTGTGTCATCTCCTATGTCGTCAACAAGCCCCAATTGTGTTGCCACAAGCTCAGGACTATTATTTTTCAGCTTTGCCTCAAGGAAAGTTTTGACTGCTTCATCATTTGTCGCCCCAGACTTCGCCTTTATCTTGTCCCATATACCGTTAGCAGTATTTTCGGATTTGAGGTTCGTGAAATGCCTATTTTTTAGCCGTGAGATAATTTTCGCGGCAGATTGTTGACTAACAGCCTTTCTTTCTTCCTTGACTAACGCTTCCGTAATCTGAGGATCTATCTTGGACTTAGCCATTAAAAGCTGTCCTAAGTGGCGTTCATCATAAATGTCACCAGTTAGAGTAGCTCTACGTAAAGCACCAACGATCTCATGCAAACTATCACCCTTAGCTTCAGCCGCTCTAATTAATTCTTTTGCGATGAGATTAGGGTTAGTCGTACTGTGAGCAAACTGTTCGATTTGTTGCGCTATCTCCCCATTGCTGTTTCGCACAGAACTTAGCACTGATGTAAGCTGCTTAATTTGAGAGCTACTCTGGGGATCTTGCAGTAACTTCATGATTTCGTCTTCGGCTGTTATTTCTGACTTATTTCCTGGAATGTCAGGTAAACCTTCTTCTGAAAGCCAGTATGCAAAATTATTGTCTTTTGAATCAAAGCCAAACGAATCTAAAGCTCGACTGTTTAACTGACTTCTCTGTGACTGAATTCGTGCTTGCTGCGATGGAATAAGCTCAGATTGAATACGCCTAATTTCATTCAACCCTTGCCCAATGGGTGATTTATCAATAACTGTGCCAAGTCCTCGGATAATGGCATCACCTGCGTAAAGTAAAGATGCTTGGAATTTTCCAAATCTACCCTTTTCTGACAGCTTTTTAGCTTGCTTTTGCAATGCTGTTTCAACGGGAATTTCGACTTGATCTAATTCTTTAAAGACTGGGCCTTCCTCTACGAAAGCTAGAAACTGTCGATCAAGAATTTTTTGTATGAAGCCTAGATCAGCGGTTTTGGCTATGTTTAAACGATTCCTGGATTTTTTGTCTGGGTCTGGCTTGAACTGCTGTGCGCCATCTTTGACGACGATTTGATTGTTGTCGTCGTATTCAGGAACCATCGGGTGCATCCTTGCTCGTATTTCTGTAACTAGCGTATCTATGGTGTTGCTTCCGCCCATAGCCTTCTCGCTTTTAAATAGGAGGCGCTGATCTCTGCTTAAATCTAGTAATTCCTCATAGTTCATTGACAAAAGATTTTTCGCAGTAATTAGCCCCTCATGAGGAATTAACGAGTTTCTGGGAGCTTCCAGTTGCCCTAGTTTTTCCATTACTTGCATAGTCAAAACTTGTTGCTGTGCGGGTACTAAAAATTCACCCTTGCTTACTACTTTCGTCGTTGGATTTCGCTTGTACATTTTTTCGCGATCGCCAACGTCAATACCTAGTCCTTGGGCGAAATTCATTAGCTGAGTAGGACTTAAATCACCATAGGTTATGGACTGTGCTTTGCCTAAACTATCAATGAATGTTGAATATTTAGCATTATTTTTAACCAAAGAAGTCTCTTGAAGGTCTTTCAGGCTTTTGACAGCAAGCTGTGTTTCTCTTAGGATTCTAGGAGCATCTTGTGCAGCACCAGCAGCACCGAGAATAGTTTCAGGGGCTTTTCTAGAGTCCCTAAACCTGTTTTTAAAAGTTGCATTTTCAATATTAAGCTCTTGTGCTTCAATTTTTTGAGCTTCTATCCTACCGACAGTTTCTGCGGACATCTGATCATTGAGTACCCTCATATCACCAGAGTTATTTTGCAATAGCGGGCGCATGGTTTTGAGGGTGAGATCTCTACCCATCACAGTTTTTAGTCCTGCCTTCTCCGCGAAGTCAGCAATCATCTTATCGTTGAAAGTATTTCCGGCATCACCGAAGAAACGACCATGAACGTTCCCGACATCGCCTTCGGCGCGGAACATTTTCCCCTCTCTCTTGAGGTGTTCTAACCGTTCTGCGATAAACCATTTTCCTGCGTCGGTAACTTCATCTTTTACTCCCATGTTAAGGAACCCAACTTTTTGAGGCATCGGCACTTTAAAGCGCCCGAAACCAATCTCGCGTTTTTTGCTATCAGGAACCCTTAATAGTTCGTGATCTTTCTTGCCTACCATCTTTCGTCGGTTATTTTCTTCCTCAATTCCTTTATGAGTAAAAAGATGGAAAAAATGTTTAAATTCAGGATCTTCGTTTTTATTAGCCATAAGGCTAATTAACTCTTGCTCTAAAGCTTTTTGTGTGCGTTTTTGTTGCTGGTCTGCCAACTTGCGAAATTTAGCGATCGCTTTACGCTCCTGCAAGTCTTCCCCAGCTATTCCAACAGCTTCTTTGTTCATGCCGAGTGGAGTCATCTGAGCTAATTTATTACCCCGAAGCAGTAAATTAGCTTGGGACATACCAGTTGTGAACCCAAAAGAAGAAGTTACCTGCTTCCCTGCCTTCATTCCCGCTGCACCAAACTGGAACATTAAGGGAATTAGACTCATTATCCCAATGCCAATGCCACCTAATTGCTTGACGATGGAAATCAGCCCTTTAATTGGCCCCTTGGTTGCCATTGCAAAGATGATCATCCCACCCACCACAACTGGCAGCGCAGACTTAGCAAAATTCCAAACGAAGTCAAACAACGCACCGAGTTGGTCTTGGTAGGGTAGTTTTGGGGGTGAAGTAACCGTATCAATTAAATTAGTTAGTAAGTTAGTTACCGATTCAATTGGACGCATTAAAGCATTGATAATTGCATCCAGTTCAACAAAGCCTCGCTTAATTTCTACAAACCACAGGATTATTGCAGCGATGCTTGCTGTTATTGCTACACCAATTGCATTGAAAGGCATTTTTACCATAGCCCCGATCAAGCTGGGCAACCCACGAACCAATGCCTTGAACCCTCCGATTGTTAACATTAGGTCTATTAATGCTGCTTTGGGATGAGTAATTGCCCATGCCAGAAACCGAAAAACTTTTCCTATAGTTTCAAATGCTTTAGTGATAGTAGAGAAAACAACATGAGCAACCATTCCAGCTATGTTTTGAGCCGCCGACGCGATCGCTTGTCCGAGAGGTGCTAGCAAGTGAGTCCAAAAGATACTCTTAAGAGCGCTGCCGACTGCCGCTAAAGCCATGCTGATAGCGGAAAAAACAATGTCCTTAAATCTATAGAATCGCTCGGCAAACAAGCCCTCCCACAGTATTGCGAGTAGGCTGAAGTCTCCATGTATTGCAGCGCCGACACCATAGAAAATCTCGATCAGTGTCGCCCCAAGTGTTTCACCTAAGTACCGAACTCCTTGAAGCAGTTTTTGAGTAGCTATTAACGCTGCATCAATAGTCGCTACTACAAGAATGGGGAGAGCCAAGAACAGTCCAACTACAGTGCTTCTGACGGCATAGGCTAGGTAGTAGAAAATTGTAGTTGCGTTTTTAACAACAAACCAAGTAACCTTGACAGCGACGGCAATTGCTTTAAAGGCAAATTTAACTGCCGGAATAAAGACCTTATCTAAAAATGTAGAAATTTTATTTAAAACATCAAAAAATGTTTCTAACGATTTCCTAGCATCTACGGAACTTTGTCCACTACCATAGAGAGCCTGAGAAAGCGCCATCAAAAAGTCTATTGGGGCAACGATCAGGAATCTTACAGCCTTTAACAGCGTTGCCACGAAATCCATCCTGATCCCGAACAATTCTAATCGGGAGATAGCCGTAAACATTTCTTCGTTAATGGGCTTTAAAATGCTATACCAGCTAATCCAAGCGAAGGTCATTCTACCCGCGATCGAAAGATACGCAGGAGCGTAGGCAGCGAATTTGGCGAAAATACTGACGTTAGCAGGCAACGGGAAAGCTTTAGAGCTTCCCATTGCTTTCTCCAAGGTCATGTACTGGTATCGAAGTTTTTTCTCTACAATTTCTAGTTCTGGGAAAAATTGTTTTAAAAACAAGTCCGTTGGGTTAATTCCTCTAAGCCCTTTGCCTACAAACCCTCTCTCTGCGGCATATCCTACAATTGACGATATCTTTAAGAAGTTTTGCGTGAACGCCCAGCCAGCTTTCCCCATTGCAGCAGTACTGGAAACAATTAAACCTACGATCCCTCCAAACAATGTTTCAAATTGCGGGAATATAGCTTTAACCGTAGTCATCGGAAACAGCTTAACGAGTTGCGTACCAAATTGAATACTAAATGTAGCTAGTACTTTGCCAACAGTCCACAAAGCATAGCCAATAGCACCAACTGATATAGCGATCGCCCTAGCAACGAGAATTAAAGAATCAGCAATAAAATCCCCGTAAGGTAAAAGCCGTATTTTTGCAAGAGCGCCTTTAGCTGCCCTTTCTACAATGGGAGGAACTTCTTCAACGGCCCCCGCAGCCACGTCTCTTGCTGCTCCAGCCATAGCAGTAACCGATTGAGTAACGCTATCAAATGCAACAGAAAATGCACTGACAACCATTTTTTTGATTGCCTCAAAAGCTATCACGAGTCCCGCCCTCATTGGCAGGATAATTAGTGCCAGAATTGTTTTGCCAACAGTGTAAGCAATCCCTAGCAATCCTTTGACAATCATCGCAACATCTTTTTGTGCCAAGACAGAGCGGATATCCTTTAAGGTGTCGAAGCCCCTCCAGATCGTTGTTTCAAAGGCAATGAAAGCTAGCCCAGTTGTCGCGATCGCCTGCATAATCGGAGCAAATAAATGGCTGACTTCAGTCGCAGCCTTACCGATGCCATTAAACCAATCTTCAAATAGCTGTGGAACTTCATCTACCCCGAAAGATGCAAAACTAAATTGCATGAAATCGTGAATACCTTTAGCAAAACCTTCTTCTAGTGTTTTGCTAAGTCCAGTACCAATTTCAGCAGCCGTAAAGACAGGGAAAATTCTGGCGAATACGTTAGGAATACCGACCATCGCCTCAAACCATTCCGATCCAGGCGACAAGCTCTTGACAAACCCGAAAGGCATTGAAGATAACGTCAAGAGAATAAAGCCAAACATATTCAAGTTCTCTTTGAGATCTCCGAACACGCCCAGGATTTGACTGCTAACAAACATCAGTAATTTGGGAGCTTGTTTGGCTAGATCAACTACCTGCCTCAATAATTCGTAACGAGCTTCTAGTTGCGGAGTAACACCATTTTGAGAAACAGCAAAAGGATCGGATTTAGGCGTGTCAATATTATCGAAAGCATTTAGAATTTTCTCTCTAGCTAGCTTCCCTGCATTTTTCCCAACATCGAATCCGTTAGACAAGTCAATCTTGCCCTTTTCCGAAGATTTCTCTGAAGATTTTTCGGAAAAGAATGGGCCGTATTGTGGGCGCGGACGCTTAATTGAAGAGTATCTCAGAGCAGATGTGTTATCGGTTAATACGGTGTTAGCAGGAGGTGTTGGAAATTGATTCACAGGCAGTTCTTCCGCACCTTTTAATATCTGAGGGATTTTTGTTCCCAGTTCAAATAGCCCAGCCCCATTCGCGAAGAAGGCTGCCCCAATCAAGTCAAATTCCGCCTTAATTCGACTTGCTATGCTTTTTATTTTTTCAACAATATCGTCTGGAACGAGTTTGTTAATTAATTGCCCACCTACAGCCGTTGCAGAATCAACTAAGTCATACAGCTTATTGCCGATAAAACTAACAGTCCACGCCCAACAGTCCCTAATAATGGAAGTTGTTCCTGGGGAGTGTTCTGCCAATGCACCTACTAAATTCCAACCTGTATCTCTAGCGGAAGAAACAAGTCGGCTGAATCCAGCCCCAATAGTTGAAAATAAATTATTAAATAAACTGCCAATCGTTCGGATGGAATCACCCATGATTCCGAATGCGTTAGTCCATATACCAGTTCCTTGACGTTTCAAGAAATCGAATAAATCGAATAACGCATATTCAAGAACCTTGGCGGCAAACTTGAGTATATTAAACCCAATCTCAATATCAAGTAAGAACCATCCGAAAGCAATAACCGTAGAGTCCATTGCTTTGTTTATCAAAAGTAGTGCGTTAGCCCAGGCCCTGCCTACTCTAAAACTCACTTTTTCAATCGCGTTAGTAATAACAAACCAAGACGAGAGGCGTAAAATAATAACTTGGAACTGTACGTCCGATCTAAGCCCATCAAATGAATCGGCGACAAAGCGTACTGCTCTACTAATTGCATTAAAAGCATTAGTCCAAGCTCCTGTTGATTGAACACCAGTTCTGGTAGTAGAAATAATAGATTGGAAGGAATTTGCAGCTTTTTCCCATTGCTTGTGCAGTACGCTACCTAGCTCAATTACTGCAATGAGTCCATTCGCTAGGTACTCCACCATTAGCAAGCCGACCCCTTGTGCAATAGGTGGCAAAGAAGCAATTTTCTCAGCAATAAAATCAGCAGTCCATTCCCAACAGTCGGCAATTTGCCAGGTTGTACCAGGCGAATGTTCCGCCAACGCACCGACCAAGCCATAGCCAATTATTTCGGCAAATGAAACCAGGGGCGACAGTAGTGCTGCAATTCCCTTGATGGTGAAATCCCATATTTTTAGAACCGTATTAGCTGCTAAAACAATGGGGCTAGAAAGTAACCGCCCGAACACCCTGCCTAGCGCTTCTCCCTTGCTACTAAATAAAGCGAAACTCTCCATCGCTTGAGTGATCGCCTGAGTCATTAATTTAAAGGGAGAAATCATGGATTGTACTATCGGACTTTTGAAGACAGAAGCTATTCCATCCGCAAAACCCCCAAACACCCCTTTGATCAACCCTGCTAAAAACCCAAGTGGAGCTAGTAAAGTACTAAGTGCTATGCCTAGTAAATTAAGTTGTGGAACAGCAGACTGAATAACTAGATACAGTCCAGAGACTGACAAGATTGCCAACCCCATAGGAGAGGTCAGCATCGAGTAGGACGCGATCGCTACCGATTCCATTCCAGAGATCAAGGTGGCGAAAAGTGACCCAGCTTCACCCGTAATTTTTATAAATAGTTCGTTTAGCCCAGCCAACGTTACTGGGGTATTGATGAATGCTTTTAGTGTAGTTTCATAGAATCCCGTGAGAGGTATTAGACTACGCATCATTAAGGTTGAAGCGGCAGAAGCAGTGGCTTCCGCTTGAGCAAAAGCAAAAAACGCTGCTGAAGTTGCACCTACAGCAACAGCCAGCCCCGCGACAAGGTAAATCGTAACAGACAGTGCTTTGGTTAGAGCCGGAGAAGCCTGAGTAGCTTTAATGATTGCTCCAATAATGTCAGAAGCCACTTGCATTACTGGAGTAAGTGCTTCTTGGATGGCTAGAGTTATGGTATCCATTAACGCTCTAGTTGACTGACGAAAGCGGTTGGATTGAAAGGCTGCTGTTTGGTAGGTACGCCCGAACTCTCGTTGAACTGAGAGTTCTTTCTCTAAAGTGGCTACGCCTTTTTCATCAACGGAAACACCTTGGAAGCCTGCTGACGCAACCTGACGAGCTTTACTAACTACACTTATATTGTTGGCAAGTCCTTGGATAAGTTTTTGATCTTGAACAGACTTAATCCCTAATCCTTGCAAAAACGAGCCTTGTTTAATCTCATCACCCTGCAATGCTTTGTATTTTTTGACAACATCCATGACAACATCTAGTTTGCTGGTGTTGACTTCCGTAGTCATCTCTTCCACTGACTTGTCTAGAACCTTGGCAAACCCTGCAATATCCTTGCTAAGGTCAGAGGAAAAACGATTGAAGAATGAACCCGCTGCCTCTGGTTCAATTGTTCCCAATGCACTAATGGCGGCACTGTAGGCAACGATATCGCTAACAGGGAAGTTAGATTTATCACCAATAGTATTTAGTACAACGTTCATCACGGGAATAACGTCGCTGGCACTAATTCTGACATCTTCTAATTTGTCAGCAACATCATTAATCGCTGACGCAGTACGGCTGTTGAGTTCAACTATGCCACCCGAATATTTTGGGAGGCTTTCTTTATAAATAGAACCTAATGTCGTGTTCAATGATGATGCTGATTCTGCGCTAATATCTAATGCCGACTTGTTCTTTAAGATTTGCTCGACCTCTGCTTTTCTTGTCGCAATGTCTTTGTCAGCAAACGATTTTGCGGAACTAGCCAAGTCTTCAAACAGAGCGGAAACAGTAGTATCAGCGACACCCATCGCTGACGACAGTTCGAGGGTAGCGTCTTTGATTCGCACCATTCCCTTATCGCTAATATCATTAGCTAATTTCTGCACACCCCCTAGACTCTGCTGGAGTTCGACTGCGTTCGCCATTGGTTTTTCCAAGGCATTTAACACGCCCCTGCCAGCGCCTTGCACAAGTTGTGCCGCACTCAACCTTGAAGATGCGGTAGCCGCCTTTCGTTGCTGGCTTGCCACCTCTAATCGCTCTCTAGCGATAGATTTTTGCGCTTTTAGTGTAGCCGCAAATTCTCTTTCGGCTGCGCTGTTACCCACCACCTGGCGCTCCAGTCTCCGCAATTCTGAAATGTATTGCTTGACATCGGCTGTAGCATTGGCAAATTGTTTTTTATCCCCAATTTCTCCAAACTTGGTATTACGGCTTTCTGCTCGTAAAGCTCTAAACTCTTTTCGGAGAGGGACTAACGACTGCTCTGTATTTTTAACTGCTTTGGAAACATTGCTGAACTGTGAAGCCGTTTCAGAGGTATCTCGCTTCGCAGTACTAGCCATTGCATTTAGCGTAGTATTGAATGACCCAGAGGACTTGGCTGTTTCAGTGGATAAATCTTGGACGGTCTTTAGGATTTGCTGTAATTGTCCTCGCAAGGACTTGATTGCCCCTGGAGCGTTTGGGTCAATATTGAAGCTAAAGTTAGCGCCTAAGCCGTAGCGATCGTCCATTTTCCTTGCTCCTATTAAAAAAGTACCCAGAGCTTACAGCCCCAGATACTTTAGTTCAGATACTGAGTTTATTTAATTCATTTGAATATCAACGATCTTAACCTTTGCAGGCATTTTTGCAACGTGTTGATCAACACGTTGATAATTATATTTTTTAGGTGGATAAAAATGCTATAATAGATATACGACACTACAACAGGATTAAGTTATGTACTTAGTTACCTACGGGAATGGACATGGTTTGTCAGCCTGGTTGTTTTCTAGCGACAAGTTAGAAGAAGCCAAGTCTTTCGCAAGAAATAAAACGCTTAAGCGGATGGAGGGAGAAAAGCCTTCTGCCGATGAAGACATATTTCTTTTGGAAATCGACGCACCAAGAGTCCCTCAAAATCCATTAAAGCGGGACGACGCGGACATCATAGCCGATATATTAATTTGCCAGGTAGATAAAAACCCTGGCGATTACCCGCCTACGTTAGTCGAAAAAGTCGAGCAGTTTATAGAAAGCTGGGAGAAATGGGATGAGTTGCCATCGGTCAAAGAGAATGAAAGGTGGCATACACAATGGCAGAACTCCGAGTGGAGGAATATCCTACCCACAGTAAAGATTCAATGGATAGAGGAAGACAGCCTTCTTCACGTAAACATTGAATAAAAAATACCCCTTCAAGTAATACTTGAAGGGGTATTTTTTTATGGATTCCAATATTTTGTTTTTAGCCCGATCGCACTAATTAAAATAATTCATTAAAAGCACAAAACCCGCCAGCTTGAAAAAGCTGCACGGGTTTGTCGAGAGGTTTGGGTTAACGGTAGTCTCTCTGGCTACCTATTCGATTGTTATTCGATTTTTTTGCGCTATCTAGATTGTCGTTGTGGTTGCAACGGTTGTGGTGGTAGCATTTTTCACCTTCTTGATTACAGCGTTCCTTTTGCTTTCGGGTAACGCCGCGAATGCTTCCTTGGAATTCAACGAAGCATCAAGAGACGCGATCGCTGAGAGAAAGTCATGGAAGCTCAACCCGCAGCTTGTTGCTGCTTGATTGACAATCTTCCCAGGTGTTAATTGTGACTGTTGTTGAGGCTGCGCTTGTTGTGGTTTGCTGCTGCCGAACCCGTTGTTATTGGGCTTGCCAGCAACGTTCGACGGAATCTTGGACTCAAATCTGGATAGTAGTGAAGTTGATTGTTTGTTCACTTCCACTAGGCGAGACTTTACTTCACTGATGATAATCATCGGGAAGTATCCGGCTTTAGCTGCATCGACCGCTAAAGTCGCTTCTTTCAATGCGTCTTCTAAAACTGCAATGGATTGGCGAACCTCTTTGGAACTTGCTGCATATTCTGCCCAGTTAGCTGCTTCTTCAGCAGCCTTTCTCGCTTGTTTTTCTCTGATCTGTGTCTGCAATTCTTGGTATTTAGCTTTGAGAAACAGGAACGATGTTGCCCCTGTCAGCAAAGTTAAAATTGTAAGCGCGACAGCTTCTAATGGTGTCATTGTGAGTTATCTCCTTTTGTTTAGTAGTAGTTTTCTTCTCACTCTTTTATTATATCCTTTATTAATAAAAAATAACGAGTAAATAAAAGAATTTTTAATAAATTTTAAAACTATTTTTTGCTAGAGTTGCTATTAGTATATAGGTAGTATATCACCTCACTCAAAAGCTTTCTAGGATGCTATAATGAAAGAGTAACAACGATTTGAAGCAATCAAATGAATTTACTAGCAGTAGCGAATACAGTGAACCCCGTAGACGCAGTAACAGGAATAATCTTTCTATTACTGGTCGCTTTAACAGTGGCGGGAATACTGCGCGGGTATGTGTGCTTAGTCGCACTCCTACCGATGTACATACTTCAAATCAGTTTAGCGGCAATTAGCTTAACAGTGTTAGGGTGGCTATCACAATCGCCCCAGCATATTATAGAGTTACAAAACGCATTATTAATGGCGTACAATTTCCTAAAGAACATTTATGGAACAGGCTTGTGGATATGGAATCATATCCACCACTAAGCCCTTAAGAAAAGCCCCTTCAGTTATTAGCTTGGAGGGGCTTTTTAGTACTTCTTTTTAAAAAGATTATTTCAATAATAGGTATTTGTACTACATTCTGTAGTACAAAATGTTATAATAAGTATATAGACAAAAAAGGATTACTTCAAATGACACTTCAAACCACAGTCAATGCAATTGCTCAGTCTGGAATCGGCAAAGAAATCGCGGATATCTTACTCGAAAACGGTGTTAAGCCTAACACCTCGACCGAGATAGTAATACTCCTCGCTTTGCTGGCTATGGTAACCTTGGTTATGTTTATCCAAATAAAAATAGGAAATTGGATAAAAGTCAAACTGTTTAACAAAGTCTGTAAAACCTTCTTGCAAGTCGCAACGGAGGCTGACAAGGAGAGATTAGGTATGGTGCTAGGATGCGCTTACTTCTCTGTTCTTACTATATTGCAAACTGTAGTGCAGATAGCAGTATTGCGAATGGGTTAGACAAAAACTAAAAAAGCCTCTGAATATTTCAGAGGCTTTTTTAGTGCCTATTAGTAGTAACACTGATAACAAATTGTGTTGCAATTAATATATGGAAACAATTTGGCAACAAGCATGAAAGAATTCTATCTCAAGGCAACACAATTAGTTCGTCAAGAAACTGTCATTAGATTTACGACAGATAACGACGAAGTAGATGTAGAAAAACTCATTGAGAACGTAAAGAATTATTACATCGCTTTTTAATTTTGCTACAAAAGTAGTTATTGATAACAATTTGTGTTACAATAGATACATAACCAAGATTTGGGAGAATTTCAATGAAAGAATTTTACGTAAAAGTTACGCAAAAAGTTGAACAGACCGCTTTTGTTAAATTTGTTGTCGAAGACAACATTGATCCAAGCAAGGTAGTTTCACGCTTATACAATGATTATGACGCAGGCATAAGCCTAGAAGAAGTAATTGAAGAATGGGCTACCTTAAACATTGCTACTGATTTCGAGAAAACCGAAAAGTTTGATAACGAAACAACAATTCCCGTAACTGAAGCTAGTATTGAAGACATCAAAATTGATAATAATACTAGCTTAGAACTAGCAGGCTAGCTAACTACTACCTGCAAAAAGCGATCGCATTTAAGTTAAATGCGATCGCTTTTTAGTTTTTACCATTGAAGATAATCATTAATAACAGTTGTGCTACAATTATTGTTGTAGCACTAAGCAATACTATGCCTGAAGTTTACGTCAAGATAGCAAGAATGATAGAACAAACGGCAGTTGTTAAATTGGTAATCAACCAAGGTGTTTTAAATAAGATAGATGATCTCGAAGACTTCGTTGAATGCGATTGGAATACAATCGCTGCTCTACAAGAAATTGTTGGTAAAGCGAGTGCGTGGAAAAATACCATAAGCGATTACGATGTAGGTGATGAAGACGGATTAGTACCCGCTTCGATTCTTAACGAAATTGACGAAGATTTCTCGGTTGTGAAACTAGAAGAAAACAGCGAAATGATTTTACAGGCAACAACAAGCGTTGTTGAAGTAATAGTCACAAGCGGTGATTCTACTAAATTTACCAAGAAAGCTTGAGCTAAATTCATCTAATAATCAATTAGGAGCTAAGATGGCTGAAATTTACGTAAAATTAAAACGTCTAGTTGAGCAAGAAAGTGTAGTAAAGGTTGTGATTGAAGACGGTGCTGAGGTAAGTCTTGAAGAGATAATCGAACTCATTGAAGACGATTCTGACACCATTACCGAACTACATGAACTTGCAGATGAGGCTCAGAACTGGCAAGTCAGTTCTGTTATAAACGATGTCCACGAGGATATCGAGATTAACAGCATCGAAGAGAATATGGCTAAGATAATGAAAGAGGAAGACGTAAGAACAATCCCTCCCAATGTAGCCGTCATAAGTGTAAAAACTCGTGATGCACAAGGAGATCACGAAATCCTGTTTAACCTAGCCAAATAACAAAAAGCGATCGCAGGCACAAATCCGCGATCGCTTTTTGATTAGCTACCAACGTGTTGATCAACACGTTACATAAAATAGTAAAGTCCCCCTTAAGAGGTTTGTCTCTTAAGGGGGACTTTTAGTTAGCAGGCAAGGGGCTGAAACTTGTTTTTGGGAATGACATTATCTTTGGCGCGTAGTCCGTTAGCAAAAGTGAAAACGCCATAGCGTTCTAACAGTTCAACGAACTCGTCATAGTCAATTCCCCTTCCCGTACCGAGTGCCACAATCAATCGCCGTACAAGCAAAAATGATTGTGTGGGATTGTTCTGGAACCATCTTTCGATAGCGGTAAAAACTTCTTCCTTGGTCGGGTAAGCGTCAGCAGCTAGTGCTTTTCCTTTGGATTGCAAAGTTGTTAAGTAAACATCAAAGCCAAATACTCTTTGGGCGAGTGAGTGAATATCATAGCAAAGCGCACTACTCTTGAAATCCGAATCGTTGCGGTATAAATGGTAAACTCGACACATTTCGTCTATGAAATTTGCATCACAAGGAAGTGCGATCGCGTCAACACCAACGGTGTTTTCGATGTCCGCAACTTTGGCTACAGTTAAGCGGGTTCCCTGCCAGCAAAGTAGAAGGCGAGAGGAATTAGTAGGTGCGGATACACCTTTGTACAGCTTCTGCTTTATTTCCTTGCCGTACTGGTTCATTTCCTCTGGAGTAAATGAAAGATAAATTCTGTGGTAGCAATCAGCGAACTTCAGTAAGCTCCCAAGCTCAGTTTCTGTATTACTTGCCATGAATCCGTAAACAGGGTTTTTGTCACAAGAAAGAATCCTTGTAAACTTAGATGTTTGCTTGCGTTCCTCTATTTCCATAGGGCTTAGTCCTACGTCATCAAAGTTGATATCGTTGCATACAGTACGCGCAATGGATGTTTCACCACCTCGGTCACTCTTAATTCCCACCATACCTGTAATATCAACAGTTCGTTTCCGAAGACTGATTCGGTTAATACGGTAGATCCGCCCCTGATCGTCCAAGAGTAAATCACCAGGAAGAATCAGCTTACCAGACCTTTTAAGAAGGAAGTCGGCATCTTTTTCTTGAAGATACTTATCTGTGTTAAGTAGGTGCTTACAAGGAAAGTCTTCGTCACTAGCTTTATCCATTTTGTAGGCAATACGTCCGATATCACCCAGGATGGCTTTAGCTACTTCACCGTCCCTCCATTCACCTTTGTCGGATTTCTTCAACTCAGCAGCCCCGCCAGGTGTTTTAAGGCTTTTGATCACCTCACTTGCGCCAATTTTTCCATAAGCTTTACTCAGGTATGCACTGAGGCAATTTGAGTAGTAGTACAGGTCGCGCAAGTAGCTGGTACGTCTTTTTTGGGTCTGTATGTTTATCTCCCTTTGACGAGCTTCGAGAAACCGTTTTTTGGCTTCAACCGGATCGGCTGAAAGCGTAACCGAGATTTCGTCCAGTGATGGCAAATCGGTTTCTAGCAGTATTTCGTCTTTTGTTAGTAACGATTCAACTAAGTTGGCTTTTCGACTAACAACGAAATACCGAAATTGATCAATTGTTCCTGCGGTGTGAATGAAGTGAGCATCCACTTGAGACATTTGATTGCCTTGTCGGATGGCTCTACCAGACCCCTGCTGAATAGCGGCAGGATGCCAGTGCATAGTTAAGCGGTAAAGGGCTGATGTCCAATACAAGCTTCCCTGCATATTTAGCCCTTCACCTAGAGTTGCAGTGTTTCCAATTACAACGCGAATATCTCCAGCGTTGTATCTTTGAACAATTGCTTGGCGTTCCTCTGTACTAATACTGCCATAGACTAAGGCAATTTCGTCAGCGGGAATGCCAGACTCTTCGGTTAGCTGCTTTGTTATCTCCTGATAAACCTGTGCTACGTTCTTGCCTGACTCTGACTGCCCACCGATTTGATCGCAGAAGATAATTTGGTTTCCGCCACTAATTTCAATGATCTGACAATCAGCACCACCGACAACAAAGCGATCGCCTACCTTTAAAGATTCCCAGTTAGCTAAGACCGCTTTGACATCCGGCTCCCCATCACTGGTAGCAAAAAGCTTGTAAGGAGTAGTAATAAACTCTTTGTCGTTATCCAGATTCTTTAGCTTGATGCAACCAACGCTGTAATAGATTTTTGCTTGTTCTGACAAGCAATCATACTTAGGGGATGCCAGTGAGTACAGAGGCTGTCCATCAGCTTTTTGCCATTCGTAGTCTTCGTTAAAAACATAAACAATTCCTTGATGTGTTACTTCATTTCCTGGCTGGAAACGACACTTCTCGTACTGTTCTTTTAGCTTTGCCTCAAGCTCAGTAATTTCGTTTCGGTAGAAGTCGATCCGAGCTTGTGAGATGCTGTCAACTAAGGCTAACTCATTAGAGCCTGGAACTTTGTAAGGCTCCACAAATATTGCCAACTCAGCTTTTTTCCCAGACAAAACTTTCTTGGTTCTGAAAATAGGGATAACCGCATCCGCCATTTCCGTTGAGTGGTAGGGTAATCCCCTGCTACGCACCCATTGGTAATCAGAGGCGGTGTTTAAAGAGTCAGCTTCACCTTTCTGTAAGACATACTCAACTCCCAGGATTGTCCGACGACAACCTAATTCGCAACGCCAGTCGAACTTCTTTTCTGTGTAGTCGCCGATTGTACCAATTTCTTTCTCAATGTCAGTGACTGTGATTTTCTTCCTGGCTTCGTAATAGAAATCACTCCAGTCAAGTTCGTCGGTCAGTTCTTCACCAATTTTAAGCTTGCGGCTTTCGTGCTTAACCGGATGCTGCTTGTCTTGGCAGCTTTGTATAGCTAGTTTGTGAAACGTCTCATCCATTGACAGGTAATAGGAACTGATCGGACTCCGCAGTTCAAAAAAGTTATTACCTAAAGAATCAGCCATGTCTTCGTAGCTATCAATCTTTTGCCCGTGAATTGTTGTTCTTAAGTAATGAGCTATAGACAAACTAAGTTTGTCCATGTCTGCGAGAACCGAGAAAGGCTGCAATTCAGGGTGGTCACTAAAACTGTCTCCAGTGTCTCCAGAGCGCATCATTTCGACCCCCTCCTCCATCCTTGTCACTAATTCTTGGTAGAGGTATTGCTGTTCTGGAGTCATTTGGACAACGTGCTGAACTCTATTTTCTTCCGGCTCGTGAATATTTACATAGCCGTCAGCACTTGTTCGGATGATGGCAAACTTAGAGAATAAAGATCTTAGCTCTGTGAGAAGCTGGAATCCGTACAAAGTAGGCTCTGTACGCATAGTTCCTGCCATTGTTGGCGCTGTGATATCGCCAACCTTACCAAAGATAGAAATGAATTCGTCTACAGTCTTGATGCCTCGGTTTACCAATTCCTCGTCGCAGAGGTACTGTAATGTGGCATAGATATCAAGGACTGTATTGGCAACGGGAGTCGCGGTAAGTAAAAAGATATTTTTCCCGTTATTAGACTCCCTAATATAACGAGATTTCATGTAGAAATCGTAAGCTCTTTGAGAAGGATTAATTGACGCACCTTTTGTGTCGCTACTGAATCCCTGTACCGACCAAAGATTGCGGCAGTCATGGGCTTCGTCGCGAATTAGGCAGTCAATCCCCAATCCCTCAAAGGTGATGTCTTCGGCGGAGAGCTTTCCTCCCCGCAATTCGTTTAGTGCAGCACCATGCTTGGCACGACGCTCTTTTATGCGATAGCTCTCTTTCTCTGATTGATCGATAAGCTGCCGCCGTTTTTCGCTAATCGAAATAAGCGTTTTTTGCTTCTTGAGAGAATTGGTTTCTTTTTCGGAAACGTCAGAAACCTGCTCTTCTTCGTTGTCTGGATCAGGCGTTTTACTACCTGGAAAGTATTTCTTATCTACATCTTCGGGAATATGTCTCCCTGTAATGTCATCCAAGTAAGCTAACTCTCTCCGAGGGGAAAGAGGGATTGACTTGAATGTTTCTCGCCACATCAGTACTAGGTCGTACTCGTCAACGGCGATTTGATACAACTTGATCAGCTTCTCTTCTGCGAAATCTTCTGTGAACTGTAGTTCACTACGACGGAGAAACTCTTTCTCCGTAAGCTCCACAAGGGTATCGCCATGTTTTCTCGATTTTGGTTTCAGTTGATAATATTTGCCGTCTCGGAGAATAGGCAGTCCAGTATCCTTATCACGGATTACTACTAGCCCAGGAACTTCACGAGCGGGAACATCTGATGCCCAAAATTCTTGAGTTAGCCCAACGACAATGTATTTGAGGTCGGGCGACCATTTATCTATTTCATTTTTCCAATTCCCGATCAAAGATTTGGGACAAACGATACAAGGTTTGTTTGCCTGCCCTGTTTCTTTCAACGCACAAACCAGCATAATTCCCGCTAGAGTTTTTCCTAGCCCGACCTTCCACGCCAGCAGCCCTCTACCCTGGTCTAGTAATTTCCTTACGTCATGCCATTGGTAGTTATGGGGAGAAAATCCCGCAGGAGGTTTTAACTTGGTAATCGAAAAGGGAGCATCTTGATACTCACGGACTATTTCACCATTAAATCGACGGTTGAAACTTGTTTCAACCTCGTTCCGATACTCTGAAGTCAATAGCCAGTTGTGCCAACGCTCTTGCAATGCTTGTACCCAAGCTTTCCCCGCAAGTGAATTAACACCACCTAATCCGTCTTCACGTCCCTGGAATGTTAGTTTTCTTTGGTTGATAGCGTTGGTTAGATACAAAACTTCTTTGATGCGATCGCCTACTCGAAAGGCTGGAAGTGTATCCATAAAAACCCTTCCCCTGAAAACCTTGAGGACTCCCATTCGCTGAATGTAAGGGCAGTCGTTGAGGATTCTTAGATCTAGCCATCCACCAGGGGCTACAACGTGTAAAGGAAGTGGGATTCCCTCTAGTTTGCGTCCAGGTAAATTTTCTAAAATCAGATCCTGCAAAAAAGTGATCTGGAAGTCGAATTTGGCGAAGTATTTGCTTTCTGTATCTTGTAATTCGGCTTGCTCTCTTTTAAGTTCATCAATTAATTCATAAATGTTCTCTCCTTGATAGAAGTATTTGACTGGGTAAAATAAACCTTTGGAGAAGAAAGCTTCCTTGTCTTGCAGTAGCTCGGCTTCTACGATGTCCTGGCTTAGATTCATCTCTTGCGCTACTTCGTCTAATCCCACTCCTTCATACAGGGATAGGTATATTTTGTTCAGCGCTGTTAGTAATGTAGTAGGAGCTTCTTTCTGCTTGACAGGTTGCACCTGTCGCCTACCTTCTGACCAATAACCGGATATCTCTCCTTTATAAAAAGCGTTCTGTAGAACTGCTAGACACGGCTCTTTTTTTGCCGCTCGTCTTAAGGTTGTCGAGTAAGGCAATCCATGTCGCTCCTTATAGGAGATCAGTAATTTCCTGGCTATTTGCAGTTGATCGTAATCCTGATCGCCTCTTTGCAAATCAGCTTTGAGCATTTGTCTCAGGAAATACGACAGTAGTACGGACTGTGCAACGATATCTTGCTGTTTCTTGTCTTTGTATGCACTAGCTAACCTTACGGATGAATGCAGTGCATCCAGAATATATTTTTTTATCCTTCCCATTCTCAATTTCACTTCATTTATTCAGTCAACGCAGATTACTTGCGTTGTGGAACACAAGTATTATAGCATTACTGATAAGTTGCCTAAATAACTGGTTTTTTGAGCGTAGCAAGCAAAAAACCTTCGTGCGAACTGATGGCAACCAACTCCCATGACTCAAGCCCTAGTGAATTAAGCACTGACTCAATTCTTGACAAAGAAGTTAAAGTTGTTGGCAGTTGCCCAGAAACGTCTAGTAAAACAACCTTATATTGCCACTGCATAAAGAAATCCTCGGTTAACTTGTTTGACAAAACACGATACTTGATTATAGTCCTCTTCGTCTAACGACAACTCGGAATATAATATGAATAAAATAGCGTCATTAAAATTACATTAAAAGTTATCATCATGCACCCAAAAATAGAGCCGTTGAAAGAAAGTCAGCGACTAGAGATTGTTAAACAAATTAAAGGAGAACTTCTGCACAAGGATTACTGCCAGAAAAAATCAATCGAAATAGCTCAATCAATGGGCATAATGGTCTACCAAGTCAGAGATGCTATTATCGCAGAACGCAATAAGCATCTTATAGAAGAAGCTGATAAAAAACAACAGGCAGGCGATCGCGGCATTCAAGACTTACTCAGCAAATATGATATCTCTTACGGACTCTATTGGAAAGTAGTTAAAGGCACACGATCTGAAAAGCATTGTTCTGTAGAAGGATGTCAGTCACCGCTTTATAGTCGAGGGATGTGCCTTAGCCATTATCACGCAGATTGGCGCAATACAAGCGAAGTTTACCGTAAAAGCCTGCCCAAGAGACGGAAGCAGAACAAAGCTGCCACAATTAGATGGAAGGAGCGCAATCCAGGACGGCTTCAGGCGATGGCGCAACAGTACCGTGTAGCTAAAAAGGCTAAGTTGCGTAGGCAGCAACAGTTTATCAAATTCTTGTGCGAAATTCCTACCAGTAAATTTATCTATTCTCTGCGCCGTCTCAATCCAGGGTTCAGTGTTAGACAGCTTTATACCTTATCCACCAGACAAGTAGCGAAAGATTGGGAATGGGTAAAAGAAATTTTGTCAAAGGAGGCTGTGCAGTACGTCGAGGAAAATTTCAGCTACAGGAAAGCCAGTAAATACGTGCAAGACGAACAGGCGATCGCTTAAAAATATTAGGATACTTTAGGAGAAAATATGTTGAGAAAATTAACTACGGCATTAGCTATTGCACTTGCGCTGGAATTCTCTCTCACCCTACCTGCATTGGCAGGCAAGGCAAAGTGGGTGAGTATATGGAATGCCAGTAAAGGAGTAAGTAGTCTATCTGTTGATCAAAATTCAATCAAAAAAAACGAAAGGTATCGCTACTTTTGGGCGTTTTCAAGATTGAGTAAGCCTGAATACAAATCCACTCATTTTACTGGCAAGGGTTACTACCTCAAGAGCTATAACTCTGTAGATTGCCGTGCTGGAATATTGCGTAGGCGTGATGCGATCTGGATGAACAATTTCTATGAAGTTGTTTACAGGCACTCCCCTGGGGATGTAGGTGAACCAACTACAGTTAAATCTAATCCTAGATACGCCAAAGTAATTAAATTCGTCTGCTCTAAGTAATTTCTAATTTTAATACAAGGAAACTATGCACCGAGCTTTAACAGTTCCCCTGATTTCCACACCACCAGTTTCAAGCCAACCTCGAACAGAGTCGGTTACAGGAACAATTCCTGCACCATCACCAGAAACATTTCGCATCCTACACAGGCTGACGGGAACAGGCAGGGTTAAGCGCTTGATTGCATCTATACGCGGAGGAAGCTGCAAGCTTACCGTTTCTGTCAACGGAGTTTCAATAGACTATCTTGACCAAGCTCCTGTAACTTTCAATCAGTTAGTCTCGTTAGAAAATAGTGTTGACGCAACGGCTGTTTTGGTTGAAGGAGTTGCTGTAGACCTAGAAGTCTCTGACGTATCTTCTAACGCAGCTTTTCTGCAATACCAGATCGACTACTTGATTGACTGACGACTCATTTTTAAAACAAAACCCTTACTACCCATTCAGTAGGCAAGGGCTTTTTGTCATAGAAGATCTTCTGTAGAATATATGTAAAAAGTAAAAATCTATGAACAACTTATTGCTGCGAATAGCTGAAGCACAAGTCAGATCCCTGGCAATAATGTTGATAATTGCCGAGGGTGAATATGCCCCAGGAGAATTTGACAAGAAAAATCCTTGGGTAAAACGCGATTCTAATGGGCGGTTTTTCAAGCATTCAGATAGCGAAAAATCAGAAGATGCGGTGGGCAGTAAACCTGGAAGTGAGTCAGGTAAAAATAGCCATGCCGAAGAAGTCGAAGTTTTAGCTCAACTCGGAATAAATTACAAAGACGCAACCAGGGCTATAGAAGATTTTAAAACCGCTTACTTCGTAGCCCCAGAGCATCGCCAGGAAATACAGTCCCGTATTGATAAGGCAAAAGTGAAATTGGCTGAAGTTAATGCCAAATTTAAAGGATTTCCGAGTGGCTACGAATTATTCGATGCGTATGAAGAATTAAGGGTGGCTAAACTCGCTGGAAACGTCCTCAGTAAAACAGGCGGCTTCGATGATTTAAGTTTTCGTTATAACGAACTTTTGGAATTAAGCAACAAATTATCTAAGACATCAGAACCTTTGGAAAAAAAGCATATAGAAGATCAAATAAAATGGCGTTCCGGTGTCATAAAATCAGAAATCAAATATGGCGACTTGGTTACAAACTTTAGCCGCCCCGATACCAGTACAAAAGAAAATTACGAAAGTTTGATCCGTAGGCTGCAAAAAGATATTGCTTCTAGTGGGACAGCACGAGATTTCTACGAAAAATTTCCAGCAGAACACAGCTTTGTGAGTGGAATAGTACCGAAAGGGTCGAAAGGTGGTGGGCAAAAGATTCCCCCCGAAACACGCAAGCAAATTATGGAAACTGCCTTAAAGCAAGCCCAGAAAGTTCAATCCCTGTCCAATACGCCCGTCAACGTTGTTTTGGAAGTAATTTCATCACATCGAGCTTTTGCGTTTCCTACTCTAGCAACAAAGGCAGGTCAAGCTATGATGAAAAACCCAGGCAAGAATATAGTCATAAATTTAGTGGTGAAAAATCTTCTTAAAATAAGTCAATTTTTCAACGATCCCAATACTGATGGACTGATTAGTATCGGCAACCTTTGGCTAGAGGATTCTGAAGAAATTAAGGGATTGAGTCCAGAAGACTCGACTGCTACTGTAGTGTTCCATGAAATGGGACACCTGATTGAGCTTCGCGCCGAAGCGTCTGACGCTTCGGCGGCTTTCAGGGACGATCGCGCTCTCCCAGGAACAGCGCCAATGGATATGGCTAGTAAAGGTATGCCAGGAGAAATGGCTGTTCAAGATCATTTCGCGAGAGAATACACGGGCAAAATTATGCCGGACGGAACTGAAATCGTATCAACAGGAATAGAAGCTCTCGCTACCCAAAACGGTACACTGAACCTAGCTATCGCCGATCGCGAACACTTAATGTACGCCCTGTCGGTTTTGGATTTAGAGCCTCCTGTCCTTGACGAAAGAACCTCTGTTGAACAACTTAAAAAAGATAATCAAAAAGCTTTAAATAATATTCAAGAGGCTGCGGATAAAGTTAATAAATTACCAGAAGAAGAAAAAGTAAAATTAACTGATTTTTTAAGTACAGAAGCATTTGCAAAAGCTAGAGAATCGTTGGTTAGTGACTTTCAAGCTCTACATAAAACCGCAGGGGACGCTTATCGTGATACAACAAAATTTATCAATGAAACCCTGTCTGGAGAAAGAGATGGAGTTGGTGAAGTATTGAGCAAAGCGGGTGAATTAGTTGCCGCTGCAATAAAAACAGCGAAAGAAAATCCAGAATTTGCGGCTGTTGGCGCAATAGGCGCGATCGCGGCTGTTAGTGGTGCAGCATTAGCCATGACCACAATCAGTCTTCCCACAATAATAGGTGTGGGGGGATTGTGGAATGCCATAACAGCATTTATGGGTAAGCAAACACTTAAGCAGATAGGAATTGCTTACTTGAAAGGGACTACAAAACAAATAGCTTTTAACATGGGAGTGAAATTAACTATCTCAGGAGTTTTAGCAACAGTGATGAGTTCACTTACCTATGGCGAAGCGTTGAAGAAAACATTGCAGGATAAGCAAAAAATACGTGAAGGGCAGACAGTAGATAAAGAAGAAACCCGAAAAAAGGTCAAGCCAATATTTTCACCTTTCGACGAAAATTTCTTCAACCCGTTCTCACCTTTCAAGGTTACTTATAAGTAACGGTAGAAATGATTTAAGTAGCAAGGAAGCACCGATTACCACCGATAAAATACTATAATATTTAGGCAACTTATATACCTAAGTAATTGTGGACAACCAGAACAATGATCTTTTAGTAAAAGTTACAGAGCTTCAAGATAAGTATCGCTCTCGTATGCGGCGATATAGGGGGATGGTGGATGATTCGGAAATGGGTAAGCTCCCAGGACTACCGCCACCTATCCTCTCGCAGCATAACGGAAAGAAGATCAAACTAGAAGAAGGTTCTGCGGCTGAAAGGCTACAAATCTTTAGAAACGCTGCGTCAACCAGTAGGCTGATAACGTTTTACGAACAACTGAATAATCAATGGGAAGAAACTCAGGACGCTGAAAAGTTTGAACTCTTAATGTTGTTGCAACAAGTGTTGCAAGAAAAGGAATGGCTAGATTCACGTCCTGTAGAAGAATATGCCTATAAAATCCCAGAAACTACTTTTGTAGTACAGGAACCTGTACCGGAAATTATTGCAGTAGAAGTGGGAGATAGCTTTCCCGATAAAAGCCTTGAAGAGATTCAAGCGATCGCACACCAGCGAGGAATCAGAAAGAAGTATATTCACGACTTTTTAGGACAATCTGATTCCAATACAGACCTGTCCAGGCAAAACTGGGTAGATGCGATCGCAGCCTATGAGAAACATTACGGAGAAACAGCGATTGTTCTGTTTGAGCATATATCCGTTGGCGATATCCTTTGTCAGATAGCGCTTGATCGCACAACCCAAAAGATAACGCCTAAAAAAGCGTTGGTCTTAGAGGTAATAGATACACCTCTCCCAGAGAAAGGAGATGGTGTTATTGGCAGAAAAATAGCAATGAAAGACGCGGGGCTTGATAGCGACGACGCTTCGGAAACTCCCGCGATCGCAATTACACCTGGTAAGCCCTCAAATGTTTGGCTGTGTCGCCAAGTGCG
Organism: Crinalium sp.; assembly: GCA_049646245.1. Taxonomy (GTDB): domain Bacteria; phylum Cyanobacteriota; class Cyanobacteriia; order Cyanobacteriales; family PCC-9333; genus Crinalium. The sequence continues at coordinate 125,288 of JBARVL010000027.1, forward strand.
CCATATTGAACCGGACACACCAGTAGTTGAGCTAATCGAAGTAACTCCCCCCGAAGAAGTGCAAAAACCTTTAGAAGAGGTTATGGCAGTAGAGGTTATTGAGCCAGAAACTATCTTGCCTGAACGCAGTTTTGAATTAATGGGAGGACTCAGCCGCTCAACCGAGGCGATTAGGGATAAAAGAATCTCAGCTAATCTATCGGCTGAATCTATTCTGGAACAGTTGAGTGATGAAGAAATTCTCGCTAACCCAGAGGCGATTCAGGCGATCGCAGCCTACTCTGGCGTTGGAGGCACAGACCAGTCACATCTAAACAGTTACTATACCGAAGGCGATATTTGTCACTTCATGTGGCGCATGGTTCAGCGTATGGGCTATTCTGGTGGACTCGTTCTAGAACCAAGCTGCGGCAGCGGTAATTTCTTGTATCACGCCCCCAAAAGTTTTCTCGTACACGGGATTGAAATAGAGCCTACGCCAGCGAGAATTGCTCGATTGCTCTATGGTGATCGCCATGTAGTTGAACAACTACCATTTCAAGATTTTTACCCACGAGCAATACGGGCAACGCTCAAGAAAAATAAGTACGACTTAGTAATTGGGAACCCGCCCTATGGAGCTTTTGGAGTAACTGAAAACATTGCGACCAGCAATTTGCTATACGACGAAAGTAGTGGAAAACTGGAACAAATGATTATCCTGGCTTCCCTGAATTTACTGACGGTCGGCGGATTACTGTGTATGGTCGTACCTCACACTGTAATCAGTGGTAAAGATCCTATTAGGATGAAATTTCGCGAAACAGTTCATGTCAAAGGGGGTAAGTTTTTAGGAGCCGTAAGACTGCCGAATACAGCACATAAGGCTGCTGGGACTTCAGTTATCACGGACATCATCTTCATCCTCAAAACTACTTCTAGACCTAAATACAAACTCGATACCACCTTCCTAAAAGGAACCTATTTCGATCTCGATTGTGGCAACATCCTGGGGGAAGAAGGCGATCGCAAAGGCAGGGAAAAAGACTCTGTTGTTTACGACGTAGTGGGTAAATTAACCACGCAAAACCTACTGGAAGCCGAAAATCTTTCCAGTAAATTTCGCCCAGGACTCAGGGAAACAGCCCCGCCACCTTTCGCAGGCAGGAAAGTTAATCTAGGCGATAGAAGTTTCGAGTTCGAGGATTGCCAGTGGAGAGAAATCCACTTATCAAGCAAGCTTGATGTAGACTTTTCTGACTTAGGGTTGAACTCTGACCCACAGACTATCCCTGCGTTTATAGAAAAGGTTACAGACCCCTTCTACTTAACAAATATAAGCGCAGAAGAAGCTTCAAAGGTTCTCGAATTGCTGAAAACAATGTAAAACACGCAACTTTCTGTCTAAAAATACCTGTTTTTATCACCTTTTTTCTTAAGGAATAGGTATTTGTACTACATTTTGTAGTATTTTGTGTTACAATAGAGAGGTAAGCAAAGAAAAGGTGTTACAGCAATGGAAACCATCAAAAAACTTCAAACCGTAGTCGCGATCGCAACTATTCAAGAGTACCAAGTACTCGGCTTCAAATTCGGAATATCCGAGTTAGTGGAGTGGTTCAGAATGCTTAATGAGTATGGGCCGTTTTAGCCCATACTCAAAACAAAAAAGACTGTTGATAATAATCGGCAGTCTTTTTTTGTGCCTATTTTAAGATAAGGCTAACCACGAAAATGCTATAATAGGTACTAAGGAGACGGGAAACCTATTCCCGTAAATAATTCATGAGTGAACAACTCAGCAATCAGCAGAAACCAAAATTGCCCGATCCTGTTTACAAGGTCGGGCTACGTAGGGGCGTATAGCTTCAACTAGGTTTCTACCTGCTGAATGATGGTAATTGGCTCTTGATAAATCCTTCGTCACCAGGAGGGGCTATTGTTTCCCCTGAAGGAGAAACAATAAGCTTCTGGGACGATGCGTTGTTTCGTACAACGCAAGCAGGATATAGCCCTGTTCACGTAGATTTTTATCACAACTAAATTTTTAAAAGACCATCATTTCTGGTGGTCTTTTTTTGTGACCAGTATTATAATTAGAATTCTTGAAAATGACGAAATTGAAAAATGATGCGGTAAAACATCGCCTTGTGAGTCAATACCCAAAACAAAAACCCCTAGCGATTGCTAGGGGTTTTTGTTTTGGAGTAATTTAGAACTCCGACACAAGGAGGTGGTATCTAGGCTGTGTGAGAAGCTTAAACACAAAATCCAGGTCTAGTGCGGCTCGAAACACATCCTCGATCTCTACGGAAGGGAAGTCAGCTACCGCAAAGGTAGCGCTGTCCTGTCCGCCTGGTAAACCACCAGGAACAAATCTTTGGTGGAACTTAAAGCAACTATATTTAGTTGCTTTAAAGCCTACTATCACATGAATGCACGAGAAATAAAAATCTATTTTGTCTCTCGTGAATGAATGATGAAAACGATATCCGAGTGCTGCTAAAGTAGTCGAATCAGAGGTGGTTAGCAGGGAAAGGAGAGTTTCAGCTTCTTTCTCTATTTCCTCAGTACGGCAGAAGTCGCCGTACTGTCCATCACTAAAGTCCTCGCGATACTCAAAAGTAATTCTTTCTTTTGGTTCCTCCTGCACATCGTCGATTTGCTCGTCGTCATCGTCATCTTCCCAGATTTTATTCTCAATTGAGGTTGAAACTGGAGACGGAGATGCGATACGCACAGGAAAAAGAGTATTGTTCAGGAAAGTTGTGGTCTTGTCTTTGATTCCAAATAACATGATGTTACCTTTTTCTACTTGTACTACTATTATAGCATATTTGTAGTACATCTGTAGGTATTTATGCTCTACTTCCTCGGTGAATTGTAACTACCTTGGGCTAAAGCCTCGTAATACTCGGCGATCGCGCCCCCCGTTTCCACTAAATCATATTCCCGTTTTAATTTAATACTTGTTATAGATCAAGAGTATTGATCTATATATAAGAGAAGGGGTATGATTTAGTAGAAATGACCCGTAAATAAAAAAAAAGACTTGATACCACTCAAGTCTTTTACCAAATCCTTATACTAACCATGATACTAGATCCAGACTCAGAAATTCAACTAAAACTAAATATTGACTTTAAACCCGCAACTCAGTCGGTCGAGTACATACTCACCCAGATGGGGCTACTAAACAATATTGCCTACTGTTTAGCTGTGAAATACGGGGCTGTAGTTAGAAAGGCTCAGGGAGGATGGGCGATCGCTACCGAGAAAATCCCAGATCTCCTCAAAGCCGTTAAGGATGGTACAGCAAGTGTTTCAATTCCTTGCACCTACTGGCAGACGTACTTGAAGAAATTTTGGCGAGGAGCTTGCAATTCCCTGCCTTTCATTAGGAAGATGCGCGATCGCTTTGTAGAATGCGGTAATTTATTTAAATTTGACAAAGTTCAAGCTGGGACGACTCGCAAGCCACCAGAACTACAACAAGTAGATTTGTTTCGCATTTTATGGCTGTACAAAATATTTGAAGATGAGTTAATTAATAGGGGATACCAGATAGAAGACATTGGCTTTCACTCCTTTGAGGGCGAGGTGAAGGCGCACAAGGGAGCTTTCATGGTAGAACTCTTCAAGGCAGTATTGAAAGCTTCCTATCGACGCATTGTTCGCCCCTCCGCCCTTCAACTTGAAGCTATATATCGACAAGTAGTGGAAAGCCTCGATCCTCATATATTGAACACCAGTCTTGAAAGCCTTATTGAAAAACTTTCGTTGCACCAACTTAACTCGCCTTGTATTAGTCAAGGCGAGTTGAATTACTGAAAAAGATCTTCTAGTGTTTGCTTGTAGATGCTTGAAAACTGCGGAGATTCCATTGCTCGGTACACGGCATCAATATCAATGTCAGGAAGTCCAGCGAGCTTGCTTTTTAGGATAGGAACAATGTTGTCAATATCGTCAAGATCCCTCATAACAGGCATCGCAGCCGCAGAAACCTTTTGATGATTTTTTGCCCAGTTAGAAAGGTTGGACTTGGCAGGTTCTCCAGCTTTTTTCTCTGGCTTGGAGCTTTTCGGGGGCTTCTCACCTCTCGCGATCGCAGCCTTTTCAATATTCTTAGCCAAGTCCGCTCGGATTTTTTCTTGCCGTTCGTTAACAGCTTTTTGATTAGCTGCCCTTTGAGCCTCTGTTTTTTTCAGCCAACTTGAAACAGATGCAGACACGGCATCACCAATCTCTTTGTACTTAGCGTGACGACGCTCCCTCCTGGCTGCATTGTTTTTGCGGAACTCCGCAAGTGTTTCATCAATTGTTTTCAAGTCTTTACCAGCAGATTTTTCGGCTAATGATTCCATAACAGACGCGGTAGCAGCCATTGTCAAGACAGCCGTATCCCCGACCAATCCTTTGATATGTTCACCAACTCTTTTTAGCCGAGTACTGGCAGCATCTTTTCCTAACACCTCTTTGGACAGATCTGAAGACTCTGCTTGCTTATTGAGTGATTGCAGCATCTTGCTAGTTGTTTTTTTGTTACTAAGAAGGATTGTCTTTTTTAGATCAGCCGCAAATTCTTGTCCTTCTGGCGAACTAAATTTAAGGTCGTTCAATGCCGATAAAATTTTCTTTTGGTAGTTTTCGGGAGTTTCTTCTTCTTTCGGTTCCTCTTCCTTTTTGCCTTGTCCAGCACCAAATTTTCCGTCTTCCGCCCTTTTTACCCAAGGATTTTGTGCGTCCCACGCTCCTTTTGCCGATGGTGGAATTTTTCCGGCGGATATAGCTAGGGTTACTCCTAAAAGTTCTGCTTGACACAACAGGCTATCAGAATTGATCATAAATTTTAATAAGACTACTAAAAATAGTTTAACCCAACGTGTTGATCAACACGTTGGGTTAAGTGCTTAAGAGCGGGTGCTAGATAATCTTAGAACGTATCTTCGGTATCGCCCGAATCAGTACGTTCCAATACCTCTGCATCTATTGTCTTAGTTGCAGATTTTGCTGCGATCGCGTGTAAGCGATCGCAGACAGCAGTGTAAATCACTTCCAGGTCTTTTAGTGCAAAAGCGTTGAGATCGACAACCTCTGCTTGAGGCTTAATGCCTCCCTGTTCTTCTTCTACCTTCCAAGCGTTGATAATAGCGCCTCTGATAGTATGCTCAACCTTTTTGTTAAGGTCTTTGCCCCATTGGGTTAACTCGTCAGCATCCATTGCTCCCAGGTTGGGAAGCAGTTGATCTACACTTGTTAGTTCAGATAACTTTGAGGTCAGGTAGATGATGCGATCGCAAAACCTTTTCCTTGTTTCAGGACTCATTTCCTGAATCTCTTGCTGAATAGGTTTAGGGCTAAAAGAGGTTCCGACTCGTGCGGCAGGCAGGGCTGGGGAGCGAGTTGGCAGATACAGTTGCTTGTTCTCCGATTGCTCAATTAACAGTTCTAGTGGGTTTACTGCATGAGGGTACAGCACTACCTCCCAATGAAAGCTTTCTCCTCTCATGCCATGCTTTGCTTCCTTTGTTCCTGGGGCGAACATCGGAATTCCCATGCGAGACTTAACCCGCTCTAAGACAAAAGGCAAATCTCTCAGCCTTTCTGGTCGTCCATACTCAACAGCTTTTTTTTCCCAGTCGTGGAGTACCTTGGAGATGTTTCGGATCTCATTATCCGAATGAGTTTCTAGAACAACTGGCCCCATTTGAAAGCCTTGTAGTAAGCTATTTCCTTCTAACGTCCTAATGTAAAAGTACAGCTTGCCTGTCGGCTTGCAATTACAATTCGGTTTCTGGCATGGCATCGGCTCATTGCTATATCTACTGCTATCAGGCGGTAGATATAAGACGATATTACGTCCGTCGCATTTGCGTCTCAGCCAACGGCTCTTACTGCTTTTTGCATATTCTAAATTCCAAGATTCAAAGACTTCCTCTTGCGTTTCGCCAGACAAAACTATATTGATCTTTTGGGGTTTTTCCCCGTATTCCGCTAAGAACGTTTCTATCAGATAGGATTGTTCTGAAGTAAACCGAAACCAGTCTAAATTTTTTAAACCTTCGTTTTGGGGAGCGCCTTTGCGGAGCTTCCCGATAAATTTAGGACGGGAATACTCTAGCGACTCACTATCGGTCTTTCCATAAATAGGCATAGTAGTACCGTGAAAGTACTACTATGATATACCAAATATTTGCTCCTTGCTGGACTCAAGACTTGAACAGCTTTTTAGTAGCTTCGCTTTTAAGACATTCACGAACAGAGGAAACATATTTGTGGTCAAGCACGTAGATATGAAGTTCCTCCTTACGTTTGTAGACTTTAAATTTATCGTTAGGGCAAGCAGAATCGAGTAATTTAATTATTTCTTTATGAACATCTTCTTTTGGACGCACAATAAAAAAGTGTTTCGCTTGCTTCTTGATTTTGCTAACCCGTTCGTGATAACGACCAGCAGTACTCAATCCCTTGTTAGAGCGGGAGTACCTGTTTTGGCATTCGTTTAGTTTTTGCCTGCGATGCGCTCGTTTGATAGGGTCGGCATTGGTTTTCCCCAGGATAGGCTTCATTCGGTGGCGATTGCACAAGCCTTTGCTGTATTCAGGATCTATACGAATCAACGGGTTGCACAGCAAATCCTCGTTTAACATTGATGCCGGATCTTCTTCTGGCATAGTTTCCTTGATATGGCTCACAATTTTAGCCAATATAGTGTCGCGGGAAGTATGCCTAGAAGAAAGCTGTGCTGAGTTAAGTTGTTCCAGAATATAGCTAACCACACTTTGGAGTGACCGCATTCGGTTCCAAGCAATCCGGTCTTTTCGCATAAGCAGGTCATCTTGAATCCGCAAGGCTGTTTTGCGAAGTACCGAATTAGGCGCTGCGGTAGCTACGATGGTGGACGCAGGATTTTGTAGTAGTAGCAAAGCTTCCGTTAAGCATTCTTTGCAGGGCAACTTACCTCGCCTGACTTCAGTTCTAAGGATGTAGTTGACGTTCGTTGTAGAAAGTTCAAAAATAGCCGCTAGTGTTCTAACACTCCTGCGTCCGCCTTGGTAGGCTTCAATAATATCTCGGTTTCTGGTGTCAATAGATCCGAGGCTGGTTTCAGGGCTTGGATTACTCATAAAAAATAGTTGATACACTATATTCCAGCATATCAACTCATATTGAAGTTTAATTTTGATTTGGAGGGTGTGGAAGCCGTACAAGTAGTCCCTAGACTAGGATTATTGCTTTTAATAAACGGCGATGGTTATCTTGTCACCATTTTTGAGGTAAGAGGTAGTTTTCTCGCCTTTGTTTTCGGGTTGAGCGATCGCATTGCCTGATTGCCGATCTTCATTTCTAGTACCAGAGGTATTATTATCAGCCGATTCTTGTAAACGACTGGCGAATTTTTTTGCTCGATACTTAACGTGTTCTTCTTTAAGTTCTTTCACAGATCTTGCCATTCCTTCAATGCCTTGCTGCCTAATCATGTCAAAAGTTTTGGCAGATGTACGAATAGCGGTATCACGCTTAAAATCTTTGAAAGCGACTTGCAAAGCATCTTTAGCAAGGAGCTTGTTTTTTTCGCCTTCCTCAGAAGTATTTAGCAAGTAAAGAATAGGGGACAATGCCATCAATGCTGCTGCATTAACAGCAAGAGCTACTGTTTCTGGGCTGTCAGTAGCTTCTTCTATTGCTGCTAAACCCGCTCGTATTGCTGTAGTAAGTTTAAAACTTGACCGCATTCCTTTTTCGACCTCTACTGGTTCGTTTGTACTACCACCCGAAGGATTGTTTTTTTGATCTTGGGAAATTCGTTTTGCACTTCTAACGTCTATATCATCCATCGCCTGAGTTATAGCTTTATCGACGGCACTGAAAGCGTCTAAGACGGCGTTGCCTAGCCCCTTTGCGATTTGACTAGCCTCGTACTTAAGCGCCTTGAACTCACTGTCGTCTATGTATTTAATTATTTTTTCAACCTTATTGCGATCGGTTTTGAAGTGGATATCGCGAACTTTGTCAAAAGTTGCATTGGTAATTCGACGAGTTTTGTTAAATGGATTGCTAACCTGCGCTTGATCTTTTTTAATATTAGATTCCAGTTTTTTAGCGGTATTGCTAGCAAATCTACCTGTGCGATCGCGCCAAATTGCGGTTTGCTTTTCCAGCCAAGGGGCAGGACTACGAATTAATTCATCAGCCATTATAGTTAACAAGGCTAATTCCCCTTGCGCTACAGCTAGCTGAATGTCTGTGTCGGTTTTGTTCTGATTTTCTGTGTTATTCATCTTTTAATAATAAAATTAATTGAATCTTGAATTTCGAGCAAGCTCCAAGGATTAATTTTCGTACTGGACAGGTTTAATCCCGTGAGTTCGTCAACTAGGGCGATCGCTGGTACAGCAATTATTCCCAGTGCTTCTTCCAGTGCTGCGGCTAAATGAGATTCAAATTGTAAATCTCCCCATTGTCCATGAGGCGGGTTAATTTTATCTACAATTGCCTGGGCTGCGATGTCGCGCACCTGAGCGTCTGTCAAATTCGGAAGTACTCTAACAGTAATAGTGCCAGTAATCGGAATTATTTCTGCTGCGATTACTGACAAGCGAGTTCCAACCAGTATCAGGGGCTTCATCGCAGAAGCTATTTGATCTTTTTTGTCGTCTGGATATATGGCTAAAGTAACTAGATCCCCGAATGTACCTTCTACTCCAATCTGTAATCCTGGCAATACGGCAACTTTTTTGGCTCCTAGCTGCTCGGCGTAAATAGCATAATCAGAGGCATTCATTGCACGTCCTAAAAACTCTTCATCCTCAAAGTCAATGACTCCATTTTTGTAGAATCTGCCCAGGCTGCCTGTTCTTATGCCTTTCCTGGTTCTTAGGGCGGCTTCTGCCATTGTTTCTGCACGTCTGCCAGCACTAACCTGCTCTAGGTTTGTAACTTCTAACAAAGAACTTAATCCGCGAGATACTTGGGTGAATTCATCAGAGCGAATATCGAAGGAATCCCCTGTCTGACTCAATCTTGCTGATACATCTACAAATTCATCGTCAGCTTCAATCGAGACACTCTGTAGCGTATAGGCTGATAACTGACTCCTGAAGTTGCTCAGTACCTCGGTTCCTAATGGAATATCAATAGGTATGTTGTTAGTGGTGGCATATCCGCTTCTGGTGAATCGCAAGGTCAGGACGGAGTATTCGTCTGGCATCAACTCTACTCCTAGTAGCTGCAATATTTGCACCCATGCGCGATCAGGGATGAGATTTAATTCGTGAGCGAATAACTCTAGCTGATGCGCTAATGCCCCAAATAAAATTGCGTGAACACTGCCAGGGAACTGCGAAGTTAATGGTGAAGGATCTCCGTTCGGCAGAGGCTGTGCCGCACGGTACATTTGCGCTGCTACTATTTCATCAATGCTGTGGCTGTACAGGGGTGGAGCGGGAATTACTCGACTCTCCTGAGATAATAATTCTTGTAACTCGTAATAACGCTGGTATTTACCACTACTCATAACTTGTTTGTTGATATTTTATTTAATTTTAAATTTAATTAGCGATCGCCTTAAGCAAAAAGCCTGCCTCATATTTGCTGAGACAGGCTTTTAAATTTTATCTGAGGTACTGCGTTATTCGTTGATAATAATCGGACTCAACTTTGCTGAAGTCCTGGGAATAGAATCCGCCGTAATACCCGCCATCTTCAAGATTGTGGAAGTGAGTTACCCATTGCGGGATACCGCTTCCATCATCCCATTCACAGAGGACGATTTCACCCTCTGCTGTAGCGGGACGCTTGGGAACTGGATGAGACTTCATTAACGCACCGTGCATAGATTCTCCTTGTTCGTAAAAACAATTATTGCAAGAAAGGCATTAGTCATACCTTTCAAGAATTTCGTAACCAATTGCATCAGCCCCACCGAACAGAAGTTTTCGTATTGCGTTTTCTACGTCAACGCCTTTGGGTGAATAATTCTTGTAAGTCAGTACAAGTTCATCTCCAAGATGATCTACCCAAACGAATATCTCGTCACCGAGTCGATTCTCAACCGTCATTCCCACGTATTTTTCGGGGAATCTACATTGATCCCTCTCTTTCAATAATGGGAAAACGTTGCTCGCGCCCAGTATTCGGAACTTCTGTCTTTTTTTGTCTGTTCTATCAAATACGCATTCATAAGGGCAGTGGTCGATGGTTATTTCGTAAGCAGCCCGTTGTTTCCGACTCATGTTATTTTCCCTTGCCAATTACAGTGTTCTGCTGCCCATTTTGCTTAAAACAATTTGCTTAAAACAATGTCTTCCCAGTTGTCAGGGTTTTCTTGTCTTATGCAATCAACTCTATCGGCTTCTTCCGCCGTAAGAAAATAACATTCCCCGCGTATAAGCAACCGGACTTGAGCTAAAATCAGCCCTTCTGGTAAAGGGACTAATTGTTTTCGTTTTTTTGGCATATAACCACCTCCTTAAAATAGTATATCACTCTTATTAAAAGGAGTGTACGGAAGCGGAAACCAGCCTGGGAAAAAGCGTTGATACCGAGTTAGTCGCGCATAGTCCCTGTTTGTGGGATTCTTGATGCGACGGATATCCATGTTATCCCTCATGTCTGCAATTTTGACTCGCAGTGCCAATGGATTAGCGATTACCCGTTCTAGGTAAGCTTCGTAATCTTCTCTTTTTTGCTTTGTTAATGCCGCGATCGCGTCCACAATTTCAGCAGGAAATTCTCGTGAGAGCAAGTCTTTAGTCGTTGGATTTGAATCCTCCACAGCATCATGTAAAACTGCGACAATTTTCTCTTCTAAGGTTTCGACACCTGCCATGACTTGTTGTCGCTAGTATATTGCTAGGCGAGTTTGACAAGCTTGCTTCTCAGGTTGAACAAATCAAGCAGGCGATCACGCAACTTGATTCTGCAAATTCTTAAACAAAGAGCGCCATTTATCAATAGGTGGCGCTCTTTGTTTTCCTGTACTTAGTATTTTTAATATTCTTTGCGAATCGTATCACCACTACCCTTGCCCTTGGACTTATTATTAGCTTTATCCATCTCATCTTTTTGATTTTTATAGATTTCGCTAAGTTTTTCTACCCAAAACATTCGTTCTTTTGTCGGTAAAAGCTTGGCTTCGGCAATTGATTTGCAAGGAGCTTGTTCACCAAAGGTTAGGAGCATCAAGGTGTCATAAAGATGCTTCTCTTCTGGTGGACGCAGTAAACCACAGCAGAAACTATTCAGCGTAAGCCAAGGCATTCCATCTTGCCATTCATATTCGCACTTACGACACATCATCATTACTGTAATTTCCGGCTCTAGTCGCTGTAGTTTTTTGGATGCCTTTAAAAGTGTGGTGCGATCGCGCAACGTTCTGATTTTGCGGAAAACATCATCGTTGAATACCTGTCCTGGGGGAATATTTTGTAGGCTGGGTGCGTTAGGAATCGAGTGAATGTGACGATACATCACTTCAAGGTCAATTTTCGCAGGGAGGTCTAATGGCAAATCTTCAATATCTTTTAAATACAACGGTTTCATTTTTATTACATAGCAGTCATGTCCGTCAACCTGTATGCCGTCTTGTAATACAACGTCAACGACTGACTGACGAAAATCTGAGGGGAGGAATCCTATGTCAACACCTTCTATACTATGTACGTACCCTAGCGTCGGGTCGTCGGCATTTTTTGCACCGCAGGCTGGACAATATGCAGTTAAAGCAATATCTACTCCAGCACAGGCAATCCGAATGTTAAAGGCGATCGTCAAAGCGTCTGCCAAGTACATTGACTCGACAGCTTCTCTCAAGCTCAACCCTAGCTTGGCGGCGATGTCAGGGAATGGATACCCTCCTATGCTTTTAATCATTAACGGCAATAGTTCAATTAATACCTGATATAACGTTATGTTTTCGTTTTGATAAAGCTCTAGTAAGAAAAAATCTGTTTCCGCTGTATAGGGGTTTAATCGAAAGTCACGCAACAACTTTTCGCCAAAAACGTACCCTACTGGAAGCCTATTTAAATTACCCTGCAATTCAGTTTTCTGAAAGTTGAACTCTCGGATGTGCATTATTTTGGGATGCGATCGCGTAACACCACTTAAAAGCATACCCTCTGCACCAATGTTAATTGATCAGAGGGTATGCGCTGAATGAGCTTAGTTCTCCGTGTTCTCGCCGTCTTTGATAACTTTAGTTGGCATAGAGTACAACTTGCTAATTAATGAGGGCAAGAGGGCAAGTGGTTTTTGTAGAACTTAGAAAATCTATCTAGTTTAGCTAGTAGATCTAAAGACAACATTAATTAACATTGGTTCTGGCATAGGAGTCTGCCCGTCCCGTGCCTACACAGAACGACCAGTAGTAACTACTTATTAGATAAGTTACTTTTCCCCCTGGTTGTTTTGTAATTTTGATTCCATCTTGAAGCTTTTCGATGACAGGCACGATGTCTGTTATCCCCCCCAAAAATTCATACAGTTAAGTCTGTTTGGGTAGATTGGAATCCCCGTTCGTTCACGACGGGGTGGATGTCAATCATCTAGATTTTAAGTAAAAAAGTATTATAACATTGACACGTAGTACAATGATATGTTATAATAGAAGTAATCGAGTCGGATTGACATTATAACTGCAAAGTTATAAGTGTGGCAGAGATTCGCCCCTTGGTAAGAGCCGTTTAAGAGTTTGACGGGTTTTCCAGAAAGTAGCAACGAACAGCGCTTTGACAAGCAACTGCATAAATTAGCAGGCTGTTAAAAGCAATCGTTGTTGGATGGAGGGGTTCTAGTAGACAAGCACTCAAGGCACTTACTCTTGGGGTTAGCGGGGTACAACTAGATTAAAGAATCGAAGACAGGATAAGCATTTTCGGTTGTGAGATCCGGCGAAAGCCGTAGGAGACTGCACCACATCGACCAATAAACTCAGCCCAAAGGGAATAGGCAACATTCCTGGGGAAGGCGTACCGAAATTATACACTGTTGCCATCCGAAGTTAACTGGGTAGCCAATCCCTTTGATGGTGGAAGAAGCTCAAATGCTGTTGACAATTCTAGAAAGTGTTTCCTAGAAAAATAGGCATTCCATACGGCGGACAACCGTAGGCTAGGTGAGGGCAAGCATCTTTTCTTTTCAAAACTTACTCGAAAAGAACTGCGCCAACTTCGGATAAATAACACAAGTGCGATCGCGATCTACTCGTAAGGCAAAAAAGACTGCAACAAATCAATTGTTGCAGTCTTTTTTTCGTGGCTATCTATTTCTTTACGCTTCTAATCAATTCAATATTGCCTCGAAAGCAGATTGGGCATCTAGGTTCCAAAACTCCGAGTTCCGAGGGAATTAGTCTTGGGCATCCAGGTAGCATAACCTTGTTATCGCCCACGCCCCAGCACTTAGTTTGTGCCTGTATATGCCCGTCATCGTAGAGCGTCTTTGGCTCTTGGCCAGAAATGTAGATCGTATGATTTTCTCTTCTTTTTGCCATGCCGAACCTAACTAGAAACACTTCTATTATAGTATTGTCATAAACAAAAAAAAGCCAATCACTTATTAGTGACTGGCTTTCGCTTTATTGCTTAAAGAAGATTGTTCTTTAGCAGGTAGCGGTAGAATGCGGCTCGTTTGCCGCCTACCTGAGATAAATCTTTAAAGCCTTTCGCCGCATCGGTTATCAGTTCGACGGCTTCGGGGAAGCGGGGGTCGGTTAGATATTCATCTAAGGCGGAGAAGTCATAAGCTTTCATCTGAGCCATTGTCCTTAGCATTCCCTGGTAGTCAGGGCTTACATTGGTCATAATGTCTGGGTAAAGTGCTTCTTCTGTGACTGGGCAGTTATTGTCGTAAACCCACCTGATTAGGTGGCTTTGATTAGACTTTGTTACCAGTTGCTGGGCTTTGTTGATTAAGTTAAACATGAAATTTGTTTCCTTTTTCTCTTTATACTACTATTGTACTACAAATAATAACAAATGTCAAGTATAAATACTTATTCGGTAGATATTTCTGCAATATTTGTCAAGTATTTAAGGCGATCGCGGGTGTAGTACGCAAGACAAAACCCCTTAGAACCGTATTCAGTTCTAAGGGGTTTTGGAGGCTTTGTTTAGGCGATTGTTTTAATCATTGCGATCGCGTCAGTTGCCGTTTTACCAGTCTTGTAAGCTTTCTCAGCCATCTGATAAACAATCATTGTTGCTATTAGCCCAATGTAGTCGGGCTTTGCGTGGTTCGCTAGCAAGAAAAATACGTCTAACAGGCTGTTTGTCAGCTTGTCAACAGCAGACCAAGCTACTGATGAGACGAAAAAGCAAGCAAATTGAGAAGCAATCTTTTTGGAGTTCATCATTTTGTATCCTTATTTTTCTTTCGATACTACTATTGTAACACATATATTACAAGTGTGTAAGTATTTATGCCTATTTCTGAAAAATAATTGAAAGTAATTCAAAAAATAAGCATAATTTACCAAAAATATTGAAAAAGAGTATAAATACTTTACAGGCGTACTACATTTGTGTTATAATAAACATAGTTGAATCAGTAATTGATGCTATAGTTGCAAAACTATAGTTGTGGTAGAGACAGCACCTCGTTAAGAGCCGCTTGAGAGTTTGGCGGGTTTTCCAGGAAGTACAAAGTGAAAATTTTGTGGATGGAGGTGTTCTGGCAGCACGGCAGCGCTCGTAGCACTTACTTGCGAGGACAAGCATAGTACAGCCAGATTAAATAGTCGAACACGGGATAAGCATTTTTGGTTGCGAGATCCGGCGAGAGCCGTAGGGAACGACTCACATCAACGAAAACTCGGTCTAGAAGGAGTTGTAACACTCTGGGCGAAGGACGCACCAAAAAATTTTCATTGTTACAACAAATAAGGGGGTAGGTAGCGATACTTACCCCCTTATTTGCTTGGAATAAAAGTAAAAATATCAGTAAATTCAACGAAAAATCTTTTAAAAAAGAGTATAAATACTTACAATTGTATTACATTTGTGTTACAATAGTAGTATCACAAAGAAAAGGACATTTTCAAATGAAATTTCTAACGACTCTTACAGCCGCATTCTTAGCATCAGCAGTTGTCGGACTTACTGTTCTAGCACCGTTATTATGTGTTAGCTACGCCTTCGCATGGGCGATACTTACGGGAGCGCACATAGGATACGGATTACCGGAAACAGTAGTTGGCCCATACTTCTTAGGACTATGGGTGTTTTACGAAATTAGCAACGGACTAGAAAAGCCACTAAACAGGCTTGCAAGGTCAGTTGAAGACGCACTTCTACGCTACATAGCGTAATACTGAGCAGTAATTAAATCCAGTGGTGTAGGGACATCCCCCGTGAAAAGGGAATGTTTCAGCGACATTAACGTCAACCACAAAAACTAAAGCCCCTCGATCAGAGTTGATCGGGGGGCTTTGTGCTGCAATTAAATATTAGATTATAATGATATACTATACTAAGGCTGGTCGCGTCAACACTGTGCGATCGCCCTACACAATCCAGAGGTAATTATTATGACCACGTTCATGTTTGACGATTTCAAAGTCGAATTAGTTTTTGTAAAAGCTGTAGTCGAAAGCAATGTAGCCTTTAGAATGTCAAGTGGGGTTAAAGATTGCTATCACTATTCCTTGGTAGATTTCAAGGTGCAATCTGAGCCGTTGTTTGAAGGCAATCAGCTTAGATGTATGCCTGGTAGGGACATCATAGATGTCTTTGCGGATATTCTAGGGTTTCTGACGTTAAGACCAGGAGAAACTGACGAAGAATACTTCGATAGTTATTCACCCACTCAATTGTCTTGGTTGCAAACTAATCGTTGTGAAGATCTAAGATCTCTTGTGTATGAGATAGAGAATCGCGTAGATCTTATTGAAAGAGAAGAAGGCGATCGCACTATCTATGAAAGCCACAGAAGCGGCGAAGTGACTATTCTCGAAGCGGTGAATTAACACAAGTAAAACACATGGCAAAGTTCAAGTTTGAAGAATTCGAGATTGAGCTAACCCTTCTGGGACATGGTTCTAGCTACGGGGTGCAGCAAGCTTATTACTACTATTCTTTAGTGGATAAGGCGATAGGTTCTGATCCTATGTTTCGAGGAACTAATTTTGAAGTTCCAGCACACAGGGATTTAATAGATGCCCTCGGACTTGTTTTAACATTCCTGACCATTCAACCAGGTGATACCGATCCAGAATATTTCTCAAATTATTCTGGAATGCAACTAGATTGGGCAAAAAGCGATCGCTGCGAAAGATTGAGTTCTTTGCAATGGATGATAACGACACGCACTAACCTCATCAAAGTCAAGGGCAGCAATCAAGTAGTTTACCAAATTAGCGGGTCTGCCGAAGATACTACTGAATCAATCATTCTCGTAGAAACCAACTAACCTAAACCCCCGTTATATGAAAATGTAACGGGGGTTTTAGTATTTAATTGATATTTATTTGCTTTCATAGGTATTTATGCTACATAATGTATTACAATAGTAGTATCGATAGAAAAAAGGATCAATCAAGTGGATTTCTCACCAGAAAACATTGCTAGAGTTCGTGCCGAAATAGAGGCTTACAACAGAAAGTGTCATGCGACATTCCTGTTTGAGACTCATCAAGGAACAGAATACAGCTTCATGACCATTCCCGATTACTTCACGGTTACAAAGCCTTTGGGTTTTCCAGGTCGTCCTCATTTCGGGGATAAGACGGTTTTGGCGGCATTCGGTAGAATGCACGACAGATTGATGCAACTGCCAGGAGCGGAATTTAACGTTTATCCAGGCAGCACCCCAGGGAGCTACAACTTCCCTGTTGAAATGAGAGCGCAGGCTAAAAACATAGTCTGGGAGGAACTGGCTAGTGTAAACGCACTAGATTTACTTCCTTAATTTAAAGCAAAACCCCCGCTACACAATTAAGTGTAGCGGGGGTTTTGCTTTGGGAAATTCTATTTTTCCAACATATCTTCTGCCGTTTTAAACAGGAAACTAGATAGATCGCTCCAGCCTAGTGCTGCATTCCACTCCCATCCACAGTTGAAGCAACTCATCGCTACGTTCATGTCAGGGCCAAGTTTCTGAAGTTCTTTTGAAGCTTTTAGGAGTAAATTCCTATCCCCCAGCTTTTTCAGTGTTTTGTAGTATAGGTCTGTAAAAACTATTGCAGGGACATTGGTTAAATCGGAGGCTTCTGGGATTCCACAAATCTGCTGGAACATAATTGCTAGTTCCATTTTGCCCCTGGGAACCTTGCTCAAACGACTTAATTCGTAAAGTCGCAACGGACGCATTTGAACCGTCTTACAGATGTTCTTTCCGACCTTGAATCCTTCATCTAAAACGACTTCGACAACAAGTTTATCTGGCAACTCTTCTAGAATCCCAATTTCAACCTTGCTGATTTCGTGAAAAGGTCTGCCCAACGCAGGATTATCACTGTTCCTGGTGTTGCAGCGCTGGCATTGCTCTCCAACAACTGCTACTTCTGCCCCGACGTTAGTGTACCGGAGGTTTAACACTACGGTCAGAGCATCGGCTAGTGGCATTGCTTCCACTACCTTCTCTGGCTTCATAGACAATTCTTTAGCTAACTCTTCCAGGGAGTATTTACCCACTGACTTGATCGCATTTGGGAGAAATGCACCCAATATTTGCTTCAGTTCTGCCTTTTGGTTGCTATATAGCCCTGCCAGTTGCAGATCTTGATCGGGATCGAACGGTTTCAGCGTAAAGTCTTGAATGCGTTCGCCTTTTACAAAGAATCCGTGAGGTAGCATCCCAGTACAGGTTTCAAATTCAACCCTAGAAACATTCAACTCTTCCAGGGGAACTGTAAACTGATGGTCAATCTCTTCTGGCTCCTCGATCGCATTCATTATGGCAGTTTGATCGGCAAATCCTGTTAGTTCGGGCATGAAATACTCCAAAAAATAAAAAAGACCCTGCCCAGTTAGGCGAAGGTCGTTGTTTCCGGTGCGGTGTCAACTCAAATATTCTTTTTTTTTTCAACCAGTTAAATCCTATCACGGATTTAACAAACGAGACTGATCGTGATTAGCATCAAATCCGAGACGTGTTGATCAACACGTTGATCAATGCAATATAAAGTGGTTAGCTGGATTGCGTAAATCACTTGCCACAAAAGCAGGCATACCGAATTTACCAACCCAGACATCAATCGAGTCCGAGAAACTAGGAAGCGGTTTGCGGAATGACGGGGATAGGCTGTCTTCTTCATCCACTGCGCTACTAGATTCTAGAGACTGAGGCATTGCGATCGCCCCTCCCGTTGACTCTAGCAACAACTTACCTTTGTACAAACTCTCTCCAGTAGAAAGGTGTTCAGCCGGATCGCCGTACTGCCATTTTACTAGCGTATAATCCCCAGAACGGGAATAAGCCAGAACGCGATAGCTACTAGCTTGCTCAGATTGTGCGATCGCCTCCAGTAACTCTGGATCATGGATTTGGTAGAAGTAAGGCTCTAGTCGTTGATAAAGCATTTTTATTTTATTGTGCCACTCGGTAGATTGAACATTTTACTTTATAAAAAGCCTCGTATTTTTCAATTTGCCAATCCAGGGTGAAAGAACCTTTTCCTGATTGAGTGTTAGTGGTTGATAGTACTCTGGTACAGCCATCGGACAAGCAAACGCCTACGTGGTAATTTCCCATCAAACAAATATCACCAGGCTTGGCGGATTGCCTAGCCACAGCCTTTCCCCGCCCTGCATTTAGTGCAGCCTGTATGCTGGCAACGGAATCGCCCCCAAGTGGCTTAACATTAGCTCTTGCCAGCACCAAGTTATTTACTACCCAGGCAGATGACTGAGCATTGCCAGCACTGGAACTATCGGCGGTAGTAAGCCCCCTAGCGGCTTGTGCGGCTTTGTAAATTCTTTCGCTAGGTGTACCGCTATTTATTTCGGTGGCAGTGTTAGGAAGTGCATTGGGGTTTAGTCCGCGATCAGGATCATGAAGATAGACGGTAGGTGTAGGGGCGTTAGGATCTTTGCGATAACCGGAAACTTCTATCTCTAAAACTCCGCCTGGAGTTAGGGTAAAAATCGCTTCATCGCAAATAACTTCGCCATCTAATCCTGGAGATATTCCCATCAAGCTAAACGTCTTTTGAATATCAATATCTAGTACGCCACTGTCAGCAGCAGGGTTGAGAACAGCCTTGAACTCATGGCTGTTGTTATTGGATTGAGCGGCGATGCCTAACGCGGTCGCTAAAGCCTCTAGCGAAGACTGTGGATTTGTCATTGAGAGCGATCGCCGATTACCATCACCAGGGTCAACGCACCCTAGCCCGTGATTAGCGGGAGCATCGGGGGCGGAAGAAGATACTGGGTAATCGGTTACTATGCCTAGTTGCACCATTCTCTGTATAATTGTGGCAACTCCAAGCTGTCTATCTACGTGATTAGGGTTGTAATGCCCGTCTCGGACATACTTGCCTTTGCTATACATATTTGAGCCACCCCAGAGATAGGGGTTGGAATATCCGCGCATAGCGTAGCCGAAGCCGTTGTATGCCTCAAGTTTGTACAGAGTTTCAGCCAGTCCCCACGACTTAGGGGCATTTTTCCAATTACCGGACTGGAGTAGTTGAATAGCATCGATCGCTGAGTCAGTAAAATTGTAAGGAGCCTTACCTTTAAGAGGTCTGCTTGAAGGGACGTGATAAGTTTTAGCGGTTAATGGATCTCCGTTGTGTAAGTGCGTTCCAAAGTTAAAACTACTTTCTCTCGAATGAATTACCCCAATTACATACCAAGGACATTGTGTTTTTTCCTCAATCGGTTCGTAGCGCGGACGATTTTTTTCAATAATCCGACAGGTGCGATCAATATCAGGCAGTCTATCGGCACTAAGTCTCATGCCACGCCATTTTTGCTCGTAGCCTGATCTCAAATCTGAATATCTCGTAGAAGCCATGATTAACCTCAAGTATTTCTTTAATATTTCCAGGTACGACGAGGCCCTAAATCTATGTGAATATATTTGCTCGGCTTAATTGCTATACCACCTTTCCATTTACTTTTTAATGACTGGAAATATCTTTCCCAATTACCCTTAAATTTAAAGTCTATTGCATCACCCATCGAGTGTCGATTTTCTTCAGCCCCTTTGGTGTCATGGAACCAAGAAACAATTTCCCACTTATCTTGTTTTCCTACGGTTTCGTTGATCAGTGGAACGACTGCTTTTGCGATCGCGGCAATTCGCTCCAAGTTTTGCGCTGTAGGTATTTTGCGGGTATTTCCCAAAGCATCACCCCAAGTGTATTTACTACCTGGGTAAATAGGATCGCCCATTTTTACTATTCCGCGCCCAGCTATGTTAATACGCTTCTCAGGATTCACTACTAATTTCTTGGGTATAACAACAGTAGCTCCAATGGATCTCTTTTCGTCTATACTCCAGCCGTTTACCGTAATTGCGCCACTTCCAGACTGCAACTGGATAGCAGATTTTTTTACGAACGTAGGTTGGCTGATAAATAGTGCAGGATTTGCTTCATAGTCGAGAATCACTCCTGACGAGGGTATTGAATCAGGAGCGATTTCTCGGACGGTATTGCCCCTCGCGATAACAACAGAGCCTTTAAGGGCTGCGTTAGCCGTTGCCATTTGCATTTCTGATTGTTGCAACCTAGCGTAACCCTGCTTAGTAATAGGAGACTTAGAATCTTTAGCAAACTTAAGATTCCCATGATTACCTAGCGTCAAGGATTCTGCGGGTGTTGTCTCTGCTTTTGATTGGTATTCAGATCCTTGGATGTTGTTAATACCTGCAAGGGTATCGGGTACTTGTTGTGAACTGGGAGTGCTTGGTTTACTGGAATTACTGTCTGGTTTCGCTATTTTCCCGCTAGCCGTTGAGATGGGTTTGCGTCCTGCTACTGAGACAATTGATTTGGGAGCGATCGCAGGCGTTGCGCTAGCTGCAAGGGCAGCCCCTTTGGAAGTACCAGGAATATTAGTATCCTCGGAGGCTAGAACGGATGATGCCCCTACGGAGCTTTGCATGGCATAGCTTGAGTCAACGGCTACAACCAGGGTTCCGTAACTGGAAGCTAACCTTCCAAACTTAAAAACCTTTCCTGTAAATTTGTTTCTACTTTCGCCGTCTACAAAGCCAACTTCAACTTCAATTTTGTTGGCAGAATCTAGAAATTCAATTAGCTCATCTGTAGCATCATTAATTACAAACCTTGCCTCCGAATGCCTTCGAGTAGATAGCCAAACGTAGGGAAGACTACTACCTTTGAGGATCTCTCCGCGCACTGAATCAAATTCGCGGTCTTCTATTTTCACCCTAAAAAAAGAAAGAAGGTTTCCAGCAGCGTTAGAAGAGGAATCTTGCGGTAAAATAGAAGGCTTTGTTAAAGTCCCTTGAGCTTGAATAGGAGCTTTTTGAATGGGTTGAGTTGCCATAGAAATTTAGTTATGTTCCTTCTCTATTAAACAAAAAAAAGACAACGTGTTGATCAACACGTTGTCTTAAACCACTCGTTTTTAAAGCTAACTAATGTTACTTAATTCTTTCATGGGGTAGTCTGTCAAAAGAGCATGACCAATATCTAGTACGGTAATCATTTTCTCAGCTTCTTCTAGAGTCCACAAAGACTTGTAAAAAATGTGAGTAACTGGCTTCTTCTTTTTGCAAGTAATGTACTCAGCATTTAATTGATGAATAAAATCTTGAGGATCAGCAAAATAACCCGCGTTGATGTATTCATCCTCAATGCCGTCAAAGCACTCAGAAAACTTAAAGCGGATTACGTAGTAGCCTTTTTCAAAGCCTTGTACGATTGTTTTATGATTACAAAAGATACTGGCTCTAGTGTTAGTAGACGCACCGCTTGACCGAAGCGATCCGAACTTTCTTTCAATTCTTTCGATAGTCTCAGTACACGGGTTTCGTAGGAATTCATTTTGTTTGCCAGATCGTTACTATATTAATGATATACTGTGTAACGCCGAAAAAACGGGAGGTTGTTGATGTATCAACAACCTCCCGTTTAGTAAATTATTCTGCGGTTAATTCTTCGATCTTTCGAGCCTTTGCTCTTTCTGTTGCAGCCGCATAAACTGCGTTAATTGCCTGCGATCGCTTGATCGATTTGCTCATAATTTCGTCAAATCGTAACCGCATCTCTTCAGGCATCAAATTGCGCCACTTGGCTGAGAAACTTTCCCAGTGTTCTTCCCAAGGATATTCTCCAATACCAGCATGATGTAAGTGACCTGTTTCCTCGTCAATGTACATTAACGAGAATGCGCCGTAAGTACTTGCCTTTGGCTTGTTCCATACTTCAGTCGTCCTTTTAGGATCTGTAGTACAAGCCATAAAACGAAACAGTTCCGCCTTCGCACCTTTCGTGGCTTGTTCTAGCCAACACGCCCGTTTACACCGGAGCGATCGCCCGTAGGGGTAGTCCTGAATAATGTATGCACTATCAAAGCTTACGTGTCCATCGAGAACCGTAAACTTATTTGCGTTATTCTCAGTAGTCATAAAACTCTCGTTTTGCGTACTTCTTGATGATATACTAAAAATATGAAAGTTGCCACTTTGATAACAACTTTCAGAATAATAGTAATTTGTATTACAAGAAATGGCACACTGTACTACAAAATGCTATAATGTATATATGGAAAGGAAAGCATCAATTGATGGCTTTCCAAAACACAAACAAATTGGAGAAATGACAATGACAGTTTCAAAATTTCGCCGTACTGTAACATTAGTGTTTGACATGGTTGTCTTGATGGCAACAATAGTTAAACAATTCTGTTTCTTGCTAATGACCGTTACTGTTTTCGCCGCAGTCGCAGCCTTGTTTTTTGTAGTTTTCATCTTCAGCCTGATCGAGTTCACGGCTGACGATATAGAAACAGCAAAGAACGCGGTAAATAAATATGTGACCAACGAAAACATTGAAGAAGCGATCGCCGCAGTAGAAAAAGAACGTAAGCACGACGAATACTGGGTACACCAAGACTACTGGACTACGAGTGAAGTGGATGAAACCGCTACCGCTCAAGCAGCAGAGCCTATCATCGATCATTCCGTACAACTCCTAGTTCCCGCTCATATTGTAGATGAGGTAGGGACACCCTCTGTGCAAGGAGGATGTTCCGGCGACAACAACGTCACCCCCGTCTCAAATGACAAAGAACTAGAAGTAACGGAAAAAGAAGAAAAGGTAGTTGTAAGCCCAGTGGGATTACCTCAAGATGTAGTAAAAGATCTAATCTTATTGCTGCCTCAATCAAAAACGTCATGGAAAGCAGTGAAGAAAATAGCCAAAAAATGGGATATTTCTTCTTATTCATCGAAGTCTCGTGAAGAGATATACGATGAAGTGAGTGATCAAGCGATCGCTCAAATCTTTCCTCCTGTCGAATCAGGAACTCTAGATGGTTTAAAAGTTCCTCTTACAATGGAACTACTCAAAAAGCAACTTGAAATAGTTGCCTTAATCAAGAAGGGCGATCGCGACTGCGATTAATGCTTTACAAAACACGCCACTGCACAAATACGCGCAGTGGCGTGTTTTGTTTTTAATACTAGATATATTTTTGTGTCACGCATTAGCCAAAGTGTACTACAAACTGTGTTACAATAAGTATATAAAGCGTTAAACCAACGCATCAACAAAGGAGAAACAAATGTCTATGTTTTTAAAGGCGTTTAAAGCTTACGAAAACATCCGCTTAATGACTGCGGTTTTCATGGGATATTTAAAAAGTGCCAGTGAAAACCTGACCTTGAAGGGCAAGGCAGAAGCCTTGTTGATTCTAGTGAAAAACGCCATCGTGGTTTTTATTGGCGCAATTCCCGAAATAGTTTCGGAGGAAGTCGAGCGGTCTATCCGCCTCGTTAATGCACTAAGAAAGCTAACCATAGTCGGAACAAAGCTGATCGTCGGACACTTGATGTCTGCTGCGATTACGCTAGCGATCGCAACCTTAGTGTTATTGGATCGAATTATCCGTACAGAGGATTTGTCTAACTAGACCTTTGCAAACACCCCCTGCATATACTTATGCAGGGGGTGTTTTTATGCGCCAAAATATTTTTTATTTGCGTCCGTATATTTTTCTTTTGCTAGAGCATTAATGCTATAATAGTTATATACCCAATACGGAACATTTATGCAGAGCGAACTTCAGGCGAAGGACTATCAAATGGTTTCATTTTCTTATATGGATTATGAACCAGAGGTTGTCGAAAGGAAGGTAGGTGAATTTGCTCAAATTCCATACTTGTCCCTTGCGGACAATATGATAGAAAGTATGGTGGATAACTATACATTGAAAACTCCGATAGAGATACAAGACGGAGAGGGTAGCGAAGAAGAGATTGAGCTTCTTATGTTCACTGTTTTTGAAGTAGTGGACGAACTGCTGACAGTGTTCAGCGGGTACGATCTCTTGGCGGCAGGTAACAAGTTTTACCTGCGGTTGTTCGACACTTTCCTGGAGATGGGGTATTGGATGGACGCGAAGACAATAGAACCATTTACGTTTTTAGTTGTACTTGCCGTTATGAGTGAGTACAACTAACTATCCGAAAAAGAAAGGGACTGATAATAATCAGTCCCTTTTTTGTTGTCTAAATTTTAGTTAGTAGCATTCAGTCCAATGCCCCCCCCGTTTCTTCACCCCAATACTCACGAGGAGCTAGGCGATCGCCGCTAGAGTTGTAGTCAGCACCGCATTTATCACAGGTGTTAGTAAAGTGGGCTAGTTCTACTTCTTCTCCGCATTCGCAACGACCGACAGGCGGTTCCACAAAGCTGTAATTGTGGGTAAGTATACCTTCGGGTATTACCTCTTGCCCATCAACAATACCTTTACGACATTGCTTTAGTCGTTCAAACCAAAAAGGTTTTTGCTCTGGCGTGACTAATTCACCGTTCTCGTCAAGCAATTCTCCAGTTGAGTTACATCTGAATGACAGCCCTCTACCTGGCTCGTTTTTGTACTGATAGTCGAGAGAGTAATAGACCTCTTCAACCCTTTTGCGCCGCCTAATGATTTCCATTCTTGCGTACTCTTTTTGAATTATGTATAAATAGTATATCATTAAAGGTAGGCAACGTGTTGATCAACACGTTGTCGGCAATAATTTAGGAGCGATCGTGTGGGACAAAGTATCGAGAAAGATATGATTGCTGTGGGTGTTTTACCGGAACTTGCTAAAACATTAAGCAAAAGAATTAGGTATGCCAACAGGTATCATGTCGAAAATCAAGAAATCGAAGAGATCCTGAATGAGTACGATAAAGCCGCTCAGAATAGTGGTATCGAATACTGTCCTAGCGTAGATGACGACTCTCGCGGCGCATACGGGCTTGAGTATTCCAATACAGGTGAAACTTATTCAGCAACATTGATTTATGATCGCCAAAAAGAAAAATTTCACATCGGTTCATGGGGTGATATGGTTGAAGCCTATCCCAAGCGGTTCGGTTCCGACGTTGAATAAAAAATGTTTTCTCGAATTGGTGGATCAGTGGTACTATAACTGAAACCGCGTTGGTTTGGGCAAACAAAAACCCCTTGTACACACAATTCCGTGTGCAAGGGGTTTTTGCTGCTTTAGCCACGTTTAGTACAATAATGATATACTAAATAAATAAATTATGAGTAGTTAGATGAGTAATGATCTTCAAACGGTTTATCAACAACTCAAAGCGATCGTGGCTATGGATAAAAGCATCCTGGTGTATTACAAGGAAGACTTGACAATCCACGACCTTAAAACACTCAGGTTTAGCAAGGCAGGGCAAGAGTATATACGGGGCGTTAGAGAGTCAGGAACACATCTGTACTTTACCAATACGTATGGAGAGCAGCCCAAAGACCCTGCGGCTACGTTGCTTTCAATCGAGCTTGATATCAACTACTATCGCTGTAGACTTGAGCGCTGCGATCGCTTTTTCCATATCAAGATTACAGGCGATCGCGGATACGGAGAAATCAAAGAAATCTCGTTAAAAGAAAGTATGGCGTTTTTTACTGATTACTACCAAAGGATTAAGTGTCTGTGCGATGCCGCTCAAGCGAAAACGCGATCGCATTAGATGCCTAAACCAAAACCCCCGCTAGACAAATAAGTTTAGCGGGGGTTTTGGTTTGATTACCGATACAAAGCATCTTTCATTGCCTGAAGGCTCTCATCGGTCTTCTTAATTGCACCAAGTAATTCGGCGCAAATCTCGTGAAGCTCCGTCCGATCCGAAAGCCAGTGCTTTCGGTGGTTGAGAAGTTTGAATGCAAAACACAGGTCTAAACCTGCGCTTGCCATTAACAGCCTTCCATTAGCCTCTTCTATTTTGAAACTAATGCTGTCATTGTTGTTTATTAGCCCTTCAGAAATGTACCTTTGATAAAAAGATAGCTTCTCTTGCCCATCTTTTGAAAAAGAGAAGCCCGATATCCACTCAGAGTCTGTCGATTTTTCAAAAAGTGAGAAAATTTGAAACTCTAATGTGGCTAAAACACTCGTAGGAGAACCTTGAATGAAGCTGAGTATAATATCTAACTCGAACTCCAAAGCGTCTGTTCGTACAAACGAAATAGTGTTCGATTCCTCTATCTCATTATCATCGTCTTCCCACTCTACACTTCCATAAACTGTTGGTACAGCCGTAATAGGAAATGGGAGATTTAAAGGGATTGCATTGTTAAGAATAGCCGTAGTCCCGTTTTTTATTCCGAAAAGCATTGAGATATCCTTTCTAATGATACTACTATTGTAACATATCTGTAGTACAAGTACTTACTATCTTGTGGGCTAAACACCCAAAACAAAAACCCCTAGCGATCGCTAGGGGTTTTTGTTTTGGGTGTTAAATCTGATATACGCGGTGAGGCTTAAAGCCGTCCATGTTAATTCCGACTGACTGGAATTGTGCCACCATCTCTGAGGCGACATCTAGTAGACGTGCTTGCTGGTGTGCTAGAAGTTTCAGCTTGAAGCACGAATCCAGGTTTGTGTCGAGAGGGAGGTTCTCTTCCTCAGACTCCGTGAGTGAAAACTTAAAGTTTTCGCCAAGATCTTCGCCAAGATCTTCTATGGCACGGAAGGGTTTAGCCTCTTGCTGTAGTAAGAGGTCAACTGGCTTTTCACCTTTCTTTTGAAAAGTAAAACCCATCATAAGTATTTTGCCCCACATCTTAGGAGCTAAGGTCATCTGGACTTGGTAGTCGAGAGCAGCTATGCTAGCTCTTTCGATTATTCTAGGCAATGCCGCCAATTCTTCTTCCAACTCCTCTTCCAGTTCCCGCTCGTAAAGCTTTTTCAACTCTTTCTGAGCTTCTTCCTCTCCAAGAAGTTTTTCGTAAGTTCCGGCAACATTTTCTTCTATCACATCGTCATCGTCATCCTCCCATTCCTTTACGACTGGTTTTGTCGCAGGCAGGGGAGGCTTTGAAGAAAATGTGTTGTCCAAAAAAGTTGTGAATCCGTCTTTGATTCCGAACAGCATAAGATTTATCCTTTTCTACTTATACTACTATTGTAGCACATCTGTAGTACGAATACTTACAGTAGCATGATTACAATATCGACTGCCAAAAAGAAGACCCTGACTTCTAGCGCCAGGGTCTTTGAAGTGGGTAATCCACTTATCTGAGGTATTTCAAGGATGGTATCACGTTCCAGTGCCTATTTGCGTCTTCCATGTAAAAAGGGAAGTTGCTCCCAATCCACCTCCTTGCCTGGTCGAAAAGTGCTTGTTCTCCAGCCTTATCCCTCATTGATACCGATCGCCAGTCACCCACAGTGATTTGTTCTGTTTTGTAGAGAACTCCATAGGTTGCCAAGTCGCGAACTAAGGCAACCTTAGTGTTTAACCCACTTCTCGGCAAGTTTTTATCAACCATGTTCTTCATCTCGACTGAAAAGCGAGGGTAATATACACAAATACCTGTTTCTTTGGTGTAGTCGTTAGCGTCCCAATAGATTTCAGCCCTTCTCAATCCCTTTGTATCTACTAGAAAGAAGAGTTGCGTCCCCATATCATGAGGAATGATTTGCCACCCAGTAGGTAAGCGACATTCATAAAAATAGTTCTCCGCTCCTAGTTCGTAAAGAGGCTTGTATCTTACTACTCCCCATTTTTTCAATGTGGGCCATCCCCGCTCTGCGGCATATCCACACCCTTTCGGGACTAGATAGGTAGAGCGATCGCGATTATAGAGAACCGTATCAACAGTTGCGATCGCCTCAAGAACTTTTCCTTTGTCAACAGGCAGCCTTGGTGCAAAAACACTTTCAGTAGCTTCAAAGCTAAGTGATTTAATTGTTGTTAAGTGAGTTGATTGAGGCATGATATTCGTCTTTCCTGTATTTGTGTATATAATCAAAAAACCCCCGTTAGCTTACTGGTGAAGCAAATGCCTCTAAAGCATCGTAGTGAAGTTCGATCCTTCAACGGGGGATTTTGTCTTAGCTAATGTTTGCCTCCGCACTGACAATGCTGCCGAGCAATCTCGTCATATTTGTCAACTACTACAAGGCGATCTATGTTGTAGATAAAGCCGTCTGACTGTGCAGTTCTATCTTCTCTTTTCCAGTAGCCTAAAGCTTTCATGCCAGCTACACTACCTGTTTCGTCAATGTTGGCATGGGAACTGTGTTTGTTACCCGTATGCCCATTCTCAACCCAGGCAATGCCCGTTTCCGAATCCCTGTAAAGAATTACATACTCAGAGATTTCTTTTAACTGAATTTTAGTCATGGGTTTTAATCACATTCACTAGAATAGTATATCATTTCAATACTAAGAAGCGATCGCCTCTAGTTAATTAGGGGCGATCGCTTGACAAAAATTAGCTTAATAACTCAGGACGTTGCTGGCACAATTCAGAAATTGTTAGATAAATTCCTTTTATTGCCGTCCTAGCCTGAATCCTTCCACTTGGAGTTGGATTGAGGACAAATGCACTGCCTCTTGGTGTTATCACTCCCAGGTGTGTTTCAACGGTTTTTTATTTCTGGTGAAATAGGCTGTAAGTACGTACCCATTATCCCAATAAGCCCCAAACTTGTTTTCGGAGACTCCAAACCTGCGTTTTGCCCAAGCATTTGCTTTTTCAGAATTCACCATGCAGTTTTTAAACCCGTAAGCTTTTTCAGCTATGTCTCCAATTACTGGATAACAGTCATTGGAAAAGTTTTGCAGTTCATTTTCAGTCGCCCACTCGCAAGCCCTGTCGATTAAGTTTTCAACAGCTAGTAAAATCTCTTTCTTGCGGGCTATTACGTAATCAAAGTCTTGCGTATGATGTTCTCCGTCTAGTACGGCATGGATAGCCCACATATCATGTGATAGCTCAACAGCATCAAGGCAGACGAAATCCTCGTCCGTGCCTACACAGTATCCCTTTGAAAGGGGATCTGTAAACACTCCGTAGTCGTTCGCATTTTCATGCGCTTTGTCTACGTAGTAAGGATCGTAAGTCCACCCAAAGCACTTAAGGCGGGATTTGAAATTCTCCGCGTCTTCTTGGCATTCAAAAGGACTTGCTATTTTCGTTGCACCTGAAACAACACGAAATACGGCTGGGTCATTTCCATCTTGAACTACAAATCCAGTTTGATGATCAAGTTCTGCTAAATATTCTTCAGCCTGTTGTCTGTCGCCAAAGGGGGCGATCACTTGAGAATAGCCTGACAGTTTAGCGATCGCAAACGTTCCATCAGATTCTTTTACAACAAAAATATCTGCCATGTGATTTTCAATTAATCTGCATTATTGGTATATCATTTTATTCCTGATGTTTTAATAAAAAAGCTGCCCTTGGATTATCCAAAGGCAGCTAACGAAAGCTTAAATTAGCTATGTTTCTGCGCTGACAAAATTTTTCAGTGATACAGGTTCCCCAAGGATTATTTTCAGGGTAGCTTGGTAGTGCTGAATCAAGTAGTCTAGTCGAGCGATCACAACATTAGCGCGATCGCGGTAAAGCGCTTTGATTAAAGCACTATGCCTTTGTTCCCAACCTTTCTCTGCTTCTACCGCCCGAATTTTCTCGGTGAAATCCCAGTACGACGCTCGAAAAGGAAGTGGGAAATACCTGGCATGAAATACTGAGTCAGGATCTATATTTGCCTTGCCCCATAAGCCCAAGATTTCTCCGGCTACCCTTCTTGTGGGCTTTTCTGAACCGTTGAGGCTGGAAACATCCTGACGCACTCCTTCCATAAAGAGCTTATCTCCTCCTCCAGCTTTTTCCCACCATTCAGTTGCTAGTTCGGGTCTTTGAAGAGCAAGGATTACTGTGTGTCCTCCAATGCAGAAAGAAGTTTGACACCGAAGGTTAGCATACCAGCGTGTCATGTCGAAAATTTCTGAGGTTGCGATCGCTTCTTGAACTGCGCGAACCATAGGGATGTTCAATCCAGTTGTAGGGTCGTAACTCATGATAGACTCCGTATTCGTAATTGCTAGTATATCATTCTTAAAACACAAAAGACCGCCCTGAATAACTCAAGGCGGTCTTTTGCGTTTACTTGTTATTATCGATTAGGTATTGTAGTCGTGCGATCGCGACTCTTGCGCGAGTTTCGAGAAACTTTCGCCCCTGCTCTATAGTGGTCAAGTCAGGATCGAAAGCTCTATCACGTTGCCACCTCTCAATATCTTGAGTCGCCTGTTCATACTGAGTTTTAAATGGCCCTGGCCAATGATTAACAGAGAAAAGAGCCGAATAAGACTCTTTTGAGTCCTGTATTCCCAGTATATGCGCCGCTGTTCGCGCTGTAAGCGCAACGTCTGAGTTGAGAATTGAGTAATTGGTTTTTACAGTTTGAATGGCATTGATGTATTCTTGAATCTCTGAATCCAGTGGCTTGCCTGCTATTAATTCTGGCTTGGTAGCTGACAAAAGTATAGCATATCCTCCGATACAAAAACAAGTACCACATTCACGATAAAGTTCGTCTTGACTCTTTCTTGTGTGCCACGAAGTCATGTCAAAAGAAGCATAATCGCTAGCGATCGCTTTTTGGATTTCTTGAATCATTGGTACGTTCAATTCACCCGTATTAGCCATATTATTTTTATGTTCAACAATAATAGTATATCACTACTAAGCAAGAAGTGACTGCCTTGATTCAAGGCAGTCACTTAATTTCGACTATTTATTACGAGTTGTACGGTAGAACAAGGAAGTTCGTAGGAGAGTGGTTATCCGGCTTTTTGATAAACCTTTTGACAATCCCCTGCTTATAATGGATAACTTCCGCGATACCTTCTTCAGCAGATTCGGACACAATTATCTCAGCCTGCCATAGCGTAAACACGGGAATGGCAATTTTAGAGTCTGCACTTGATATCCTCGGAGCCGTTAGTAAGTACTTAGGAAGCAGCTTTTTCTGCTTAAGAGATCCTACCCTTCGCTCCATATTTAGAACTATGTTCAATCGCTCTAATTCAGGTAGTCGTTCGCCCCATCGGTAAGCTGTCTCTAGCTGTTCTGATTCATGATCGCTTTGCCCTTCTTTTTGACGATGCGATCGGCAAGTGACTTCGTGTGCATAATCTATTAGATCTAGTTGATCCGCAGTCACAGATTTAATTACAAAATCACAGACTTTCTTTCCACCAGTTTTCCAAACTGTTTTAAGCCCGTGCATCACGGCATCGCTGTCTGCAAAGCAGCAAAAAGTACTGCCGCTAGTAGTTGCTGGGCATTTTCGCCCAAGTATTTGACTGACAGTTGCAGCCAGTAGACTTGTACGGGTTTTGAACTCTTTGTTTTGGTAAATCTTGTGCAACTGATGAGCCGCTCCCTGGATTTCTATTGATGTATCAAACGCTAAAAAACTTTGCCGATCCATAATTATTTACCTGAGTTGTTTGCATTTACTAGAGCTAGAAAAGCATCCCGAATCGCATCCCTGGACAACGGTTCATCCCAGTTGGAGTGATGAATTAATTCTCTCAAGGCGTTGTACAACTGTTGAGCGATCGCATTATTCAAGACTGGCGCATCGCCAAGCAGCAACTCGAACATCTCTTGAGGTAAATCAAATCTAGCTGTAGCAGGCAGATCTTTGTAAGGAACGTGCCTAATAACAGTAAAAGATTTTGCTTCTTGTATTACCAACGCCAAATTATTTTCAGCCATATCACTCCTGCAAAAGTTTTATCATTTATAGTATATCACTTTCGCTAGATAGGTATAAAAAACGCGCCTAGTGAAAACTAGATTAAATCACTACTAATTTCGTCAGTCATTTTTAGGCAAGTCCTGAAATTATTTCATTAGTATATCATTATCTTTCTCGGACGCAGTAATTTTTGCACGACAGTCTAGAACCCAGTCAACAAGCGCTCGCATGGTGATATTTTGAG
This sequence comes from Crinalium sp., assembly GCA_049646245.1. GTDB lineage: Bacteria > Cyanobacteriota > Cyanobacteriia > Cyanobacteriales > PCC-9333 > Crinalium. The sequence goes on from JBARVL010000027.1 coordinate 157,674, forward strand.
CTAGATAAACAAAATCGAATGTATACGAAGCAGTGTGTACCAAAATAACGTTAAGTCCTAACCGAACTGTACCGTCGTAGCAAACAAGAATTGTTAACTCCCCCTGGGGAGGAATGAATTCAGCAATCTCATGACTGCACTTGTACATAATGTTGCTGCTGCCGATAGATACTAAATAACAGTGGTGAAGAAATAGCGTAAATACGTTGTCGAGACGATTAACTTTCATGTTTTGGAGACGTGTTGATCAACACGTTAAAAAAATAGCACCTAGTAAAGTTTACTAGGTGCTAAAAACTGAGATTGTATTTAAGTTACTTGTAGGGTTATTTTGCGGAGTGCTGCCTTAACCCCTTCAATGAAGATAGGGCGGTTGTGCGCTTGACCATAGTTATCTATCGCTACAATTGTTTCTTGCAGCCATCGAGGTAGGTCACAAATAGTAACTGGTTCTCTGCCGTTAACCCAAACAGTGACGGATCTGGGGTAGACTTCAGCTTCCTGAATCTTAAATTCGCCTAATTTAGAGTCTTTGAGGAATTTCGCTACTGGGCAGCCACAGCTACTGTAGGCAAGTCCGACCTGACTGTCGCCAGGGAAGCTATTAACCCATTCAATGAAAGCGTCAGGCGATCGCAGTAGATCTACTAATGACTTTTGGGCTTCTAATTGATTCAAAGAAGGCATGATTTTATCCTGATAAAATAAGAGAGTTAAAAACAATTCTTATTTCAAGAATTGTTTGATTACTGAAATAAGGGCAGGTAGCTGAGAAGTTTTAAATGCCATTACTGATTTCCACCATACTTACAGCACACATTACTTGCTCTGGGTAATAAGGGGCCCAGTCCGCCGTATAGTCCCAATCGCTTTCCATAAACTCCATTAATGCCATAACCCATAAAGGAATAACTCCAGGGCGTAGAAAACAATCACTTCCATCACGAAATTGGATTTGAATTCCTTGTGTTGATGCGATAATCTTATCCACCACACACGCACCCAAAAAACCGCTCTGAGAATGAAGATGTTTTAGGTAGTAGGCGATTACGGTATAGGTAGGCGACTTTTTGATCGCTACAGTTTCGTTGTCACGACATTGTTCTAGCCAATCAACGAATCTTTCCCGTGATCGCAGTGCTTCTACAGCCGCTTCGATTCGCAAGTTAGTTAATTCCCCTGAAACATTCATGCTTGTGCTTACTTTTTGAGCAACTCTATAATGATACACTAAATATTAGCTAGGTTGCGGGTACTTGCTTTGTTAACTTCGTACACGATTAATGTCCTTAATGGATACAAATGTAAATGGCAGGGCTACTATATTGGACGTGCCAATCAGGGACGTAAAGGTAGTGCATTAGCTAACCCATTTAAGTTAAAAGACCCGAAAAATGAAATAGAGAGAGCGGAGGTGATTGAAAAATACAGGCAATGGCTGTGGCAGCAAATTCAATCCAAAAATGCGTTAGTGCTAGGTGAACTGGAAGAGTTACGGCAAATATTATTGAGGGAAGGGACTGTTAGCTTACTCTGTTACTGCTCACCCAATCTCTGTCACGGAGATGTAATTAAAGCCTGCCTTATATGGATAATTGAAAATAACGTTTAAAATAAAACGCCCCATTCTTATTAATAGGATGGGGCGTTTTACTAATTATGGGCGACTACTAATTACTGCCTTGATGAAATTCTTCAATTAAGGCAAAAAATGTTTCCAAGGCAACGCTCATGCAGTTGCGATCACCTATGACAGTGCTATCGCTAACCTGTAGCCGCTCAATAACTTCTGCCGAAATTATTTGGGAGCCTGAAAGCTTGCAATAACCAATGTAATAAGCAAAAAGACTATCTTCGTACCTGACGATCTGCCTTGCAGAAGCGATCGCTATCTTCTCTTTCATTTTTGTGAAGTCAGCCGACAGATCTGGATACTCCTCACGAACTGATTTCATATTACGCCACGAACAATCCGCTGCATCAAACGCTTCTTGTTCGTCAATCTGCAAAGCGAATGCGATCGCTGTTACTAGCATTGCGTCTGGTTTTTGATAATCAAAGTAACAATCAAGCTCAATTCTTGATACGTCGAAGAGGTTGATAATTCCTCCCACGCGATCAACAACATCTTGTTTGCTCAGTCCAAGTTTTTTCCGTGTCTCAGTAATTAGCTTTCCAAAAGTTTTAGTCATACCGTCTTCACACCTGAGCTAGTTCCTTAATGATATACCATATTGTTCTAGCGCTGCGATCGCTACTAAAAAGCCCCTGGACTATTTGTTCAGGGGCTTAGATGCGTTAGTCAGTACGCAAAAGACTTGTAGCTAGTTCTTCTAGTGTTGCACCGAAGAACATTTGTTTTGAGAAGATGCTATACGGCAAAAATCCGAGAAATTCAATATAGGGTTTTTCTCCCTGAATGCTCCCAGTGCCGTACAGTAGCTCTACAGAGCCGCAATAACATTGCTCGGTATGTAACCAGGTATAGTGCATCTCCATTAGTACCTGTAGCCCATAGGCATCTTCTTCTCCAGGACGTACATCTTCGACGTATAGTTCAAGCCCTTTGATGTTCCTGGGTCTTGACCAGTCGCCTAGCCTTGTTGCTGCCTTAATACGAAAAAACTTTTCTTGCTTGATGACGAACTCTCTATCTAGCTCTACCGGACAGTTATTATTCCAGTCCATAAACACCTCTATTGATTTAAGTCTTCAATTACCGATAGTGCGATCGCAGCCGTGACAGGTTTAAGCTCCTTGCTAGCAACTTCTCTATCGAGTGCCATCGCGTAAGCCCCCATCCAGTCAGGAAGGGACAGCACTTTTGTCCTATCATCCCTTTCCAACCAGAATGGTTCTGGGTTATCTATTAACTCAAACCTAGCGATCGCATAAGTGAAAACCGTATGTCGCATTTTCAAGGGCGATCGCTCCATGATGTAGGTACATAAAACGCACTCTACGGGATCTAATGATTTCCCAACAATGTCGTCGGGCTTTTTGCTTTTCAACCATGAGGTAAAGTCATCTTTACTGGAAAGGAATCCAGCCATTTGCTCTTTTACCTGAAACTGATTACTCATTTACTGCCTCCAAATCAACTTGTCTGTGCCAAACGCCAATCCCGTAATAGCGGAAATGGTTATGATCTTCCGCTACCTGTTCAATTTTTAACTTTATCCCAGGTTTGAGGGTAGATGTGTTGGTAGTGACCACAAATTGTCCTGCTTGAAACAGTTGCGATTCTTTTTCTTGAAAAGGATCTGGAGGCAACTTTAAGATTCCGCTTTCACATTGCCTTTTTAAGAGGCGAGTACTGCGATCGCGGCAAGAATCGAAAAATCCTTGCACTTCACTCATAGTTTTCAAGTAACTTACGAAATTAGTATATCATTTATAGATACAAAAAAGCACACCTGCAATTAGGTGTGCTACAAACATTAGTTGGGTACTGGTGAGATATTGTCTAGCACCTTAAGGGCAACCTGTACCGAGACATAAGGAAACAACTCTTCCTCCCATGTTTTAGTTGATTCGGGGTAAGTTTTGCTTGCGCTGTCAATCTGTTGAATAAATTGCTCTACCCAGACAAATCCATCAGGGTTGATTCCTGGGAGATTTAGAGTAATTGATTCCTTGTTCCCATTTTCTTTGCGTGACCAGATGGCATGATGTCCTGGATCAAACCATCTAGTAAGTTCAAACCAGTTATGATCAGACTCAAATCTGACAACAACCATCTTTTTGTCCACAGTTAAGCCAGAAATTTCTAATTCTCCCAATTCTAGGGATGTCGTATACTTTGCTATTGGACACTGGAATGCGTTACCCGCTCTCCCTATGATATAGTCAGGCGATCGTCCGCTTAACCAAGCCCTGAATTTACCAGGGTCAGTCAAAGCTTCTTCGATTTGCTTCACTACTTCGATAATTTGTTCGTCAGTCATAGATCACCTTTAAAGATACGCACTTAACCATTTGGTTAGGTGCGTTATGTACTAATGATATACCCTTTTAACTTGGGTTTACTTTTTCGAGGATTTGAAGCGCCAACCTTGGCGAAACTTTCAGGCTCTTGTTTTCGGGACGATAATTTTCTTCGTTATCAATCCAGTGAACAAAATCACCGATCCAGTTATAATTACCCAAGCTTATTGGCGACGTAGTAAAAACCTCTTCTTCGTTGAAAAACCACAATGGAAAGCGATCGTCGTCTAAAGACTTTCTCAGTCTGATAACAAAGTAATCGTTACTTGGTGTAAGTAACGCAAACTCGATTTCTTCTCCAGATACATCTACAGAAGAAACTTCGACTTTGTTCGACAAAGCGAATGTACTATCCAGTGCTTCTGCCGCAAATTCTGCTACAGGGCATTTGCAACGTTCCTGAGCCATTCCTACCCATTGTCCAGGCTGCTTGTTTTCAAGCCAAGTCTTGAACTTACTGGGAGTAGCTAGAACCGATTCAATTTGTCCTACGATTTTGAGAATTTGAGCTTCTGTCAATTGCATGGTAAGTCAATCTCCAAAAATAACGCTCTTAACCGTTTGGTTAAGAGCGTCGTATATATTAATGATACACTATTTTACCCCTACCTGCCCGCGATCGCACACCCTTGTTAAGATATTCGATGCCATAAAAGCAGAGACTTTGGGGTAATTGGGGTATTGAGGGTATCTCTTCTCTACATCCTTTGGAAGTACGAGGTCAACATCACTGGGGTTATTCAGTATATCCGTAAAGTAGACTATCCAGCCCTTGTAGCCTTCGGCGGGAAAAGTCATAGTTGCACGTTTGCTAGGATACCCTTCCTCAACAATAGACCAAATCCCTTTGTCGTGAAACGAGAGCGTCCTATCTATCCTATCTATCTGGAAAATATTTTCCCTCGAATTGATAATAGTAAAACGCAACTGTCCCTGATTCACAAGGACACCACTACCCATAGCCATCTTTTCTTGTTTGTTCGCACCCATGTTATCCATAGCGAATCCAGCTACGTTAAAAACAAACCTAGAGTTCGGGCTGCGAATAATGTCATTAGCTTCTCCAACAACCTGATCTGGGCGCTTTTCTAGCAACCAAGCACTGAACTTATCGGGAGTACTCAACTCTTGCTCAACAACTTCAATTACTTCAATAATTTGTGCTAATTCAGTCATGTTCTTGATAACGCAGGAATATAATAATGATATACTATTTTCTTAGTTTGTGGCGATCGCAAACAAAAAAGCCCCTAAGTTCAAGCTTAGGGGCTTTCTGATTCAGTCACCTATTCAGCAAAGATGCGACTGCATACTTTGTTTAGGATGTTCAGCGCTACAAAGGCAGCTATTTTAGGGTGCTTTGGAAATACTCCCTTCATATCTAGGGAGGTTGCGAAGTCGGAATTACTGGGATTACTTAACCTGTCAAGGAAATATACTATCCAGTCCCCTCTACCAGTCCCACTTGGTAGGGTTAAGGTCATTTGCCTACTGGGGTCGTTTTTTTCATCAACTGACCAAACACTCTTATCTGGAAATGAGAGTGATCTCTTTACACTGAAGATATGATCGGTTGACCTAAGAGTAAATTCTATCCGCCCTCTTCCTGTTAAAACACTGCTACAGATAGTTAGTTCTTTAGGCTGAATCGCGGCTATTCTAGCAAGAATAAACATAGATACAGGGTTGCGAACAACATCCTCAGCCTCTCCCACAATTTTAGTTAGCGGCTTGTCAGCCAACCAAGATCTAAAGCTATCTGATGTATCCAATTCTTTGTCGATGCTCTCAATTATGCCAACAATTCGCATTAATTCAGTCATGTCCGTTGCCTCGTACCAAAGATACTTTAATGATATGCTATTTCGTCACTTGTGGCGATCGCAAACAAAAACCCTCAAGCCTATTTATTAAGCTTGAGGGTTTCAGCGTTTAACTGTTATTCGTCTTCGTTTTCACCTGTGTCGATATAAAAAAATACATCGCACATATCGCCCTCTCCTTCGGTGATAGAGCCGCCATGCTTTTCGGCTACTGCTTGCAGTGCTTCTTCGTAGCAACCATCTCTGTAGGCTTTAGCACTGCCAACTCCTCCGCACTTCTTACAAGGCGTGGTAGGAGAATGCCGAAGAATTAAGCTGTCTATTTTTTTGATTCTTTGTTTTGTGAGCATATCCCAGTCTGTTACTAATTTACCCTGCTGAATAAGGGGAGTTGTGATGGACGCTCTTTCCTTGTACAGTCCTTCGACTTTTTTAGGATCGGGTTTCGCGTTTTTTATCGAACACTCTCCTTTGCAAACTGGACATAAATCAACGTTTGATCTTGCCCAAGGCGTGTAGAATTTTCCGCTGGGGTATATGTTCATTACTGTCCCTAGAAAGGCATATCCTTTATTAGCGATCGCCTCTTCTTTTATTTTGTCCCAGTAGTACGAGTCTTCTACTTCCTTCACATAACGTTGTACTAAAGCTTCCATAAGATACTCCATTGGGTAACAACTTAATGATATACCATTTAGCTTGCGATCGCCCTGTTTGTGGCACATACTGTAGTACCAATACCCACAAAAAAGCCAGTCTGAATTAACAGACTGGCAAAATTCTACGTTTTTTTACTTAATTACCACTAGGCAATGCTTGTGCTTTGCCCTTACCAGCACCGACAGGGAAAAAGATAAACGCCCCGTTCATGGATGCAATTAACTGAGATATCCAGTTAGGAACTGATAATTTTTCAGGTGCGATCGCGTAATGAATCAACGATTTACTTCCATAGCTCCAAGGGGAAGCTACTGGACTTGATAAATTGCGCCTCGTAATTGTAAAAATAGCATACGATTCATCAAGATCAAAGAAGTAATCGTCATCGTCATTTTCGCCACCCTCGTCATTATTAGACGGAACAATTGCTGTCAGCACAACTTCAATTTTATCGCGATCAACAGAGACTTCTTCTACCACTACCCCTGCCGTTGCCAAAACATTCTTAATGTACCGAGACAGTGGGGTGTCTGTAGAAGGGAATGGATCACTACTAAACCCGTAGCAATCATCTAAAACCTTTTCTGGTGTCCTTTCAGGATCATTTAACCAGTCACTAAAACCATCTGGAGATTTTAAAGCTTCTTCCAGAACTTTCACTGCTACTGATACCTCTGAAGGTAATTCCATAACGCTCACTTTACTACACCTTTTGTAAACGCGGTCAATACTAATGATATACTATTTAGCCGTAAATTTCCTCGGCAACTTCGGCAACTTCCTCTACTAAAATCGCAACCCATACTAGAGGATCTAATCGTCTTGGCATAAGCCCATGCTTATCGTCTTGGCGTATTCTTTCCATCATAATCTCTCGCTCAATCTCTGAGGCTAATTTAACCTTTGATTCGCCAGTTCTTGTGGTCAAGTGTAAATCTGTAAGGGCTGCGATCGCGGAAGCGGCAACTTGAACTAGCTCTGTCTCGTAATTAGCAAGGGTTTGACGTTTGCGATGCAGGTCTAGATCAGGGTGTTCTAGTATTTGCCTAGCAACTTCACCTAGAACCCTTAAATGAGCAGATAAGTCTACCAAGTTCGGGGTCGTATTGGAATTATCCATGTTTTCTCCATTTACTATTTCAATGATATACTACTAAAACAAAAAGTCAGCCTACTTAATCGCAGACTGACTCAAATCATATATGTCTTAGTGTTTAGTCAGCGATTTTGCTCAACTTCTTCAAGCGTGATCGCCTTAATCCTTTACAGTTGCCCTCCAGTGCTGAGGATACGTTTTCCAGTTAGAAACAACTGGTATAGACACCTTTGCAATGTCAGAAACAGGAATTGAGTTTAAATCGACATCATCTGTTGATAACACAACACTCCCATCTTTCAATTTGAACTGGACTACAGGCGATCGCCATATAGAGTGTTCCGACAAGTTTTCGTAGATATCCATCGCGGTAGTGTTCTCTAGTTCTTGGTTTGCCTCTCGTAGTTCTACCCATTCGTGATACTGCTTAATATTCGGAGTACTGGAAAGCCAGTCTTCTCCTTGTGGGCGACTTTCCCATAAACCACCTATCCGAATGTCTAGCGAATTGAGGAGTTCTATGTCTTGATGAACAGTATCTACTACTTCAAATTCTTTCTCCTCAATCGCTTTTCTAGCTTTGCGGTATAACTCAATCCAAACGTCTTGCCATTCGGTTCTATATTCCATCCAATATCCACAAGGGAGTTTCGGAGGAATAGGTAGAGTGGCTTCTTTCTCAAGAGATCTCAGATATATTTGCTCTATTTCAAAAGCCTCGTCCCATTTTACGTAGGTAATGTAGTGCATCCCACTCGTTTTAGGGGGACATCTTAACGCCGTAAATAATGTAATAGGCTTAATTGGCGCTGACTCAGAAGGTAATGAAAACATTGTGATTACACTTTAACTTCATACATTTTAATGATACACCATAGCTAAAAAGCGATCGCACTTCTACAAATGGAAGCTGCGATCGCTTTTTAGTATTATTAGTTAAAATTCCCCAAACAATTTGGCGTATTCCTCAACAGTGAGTTCTTCGTCAGCTTGAGGGTCTAGAGGCACTCTTTTCAGTAGTGCGATCGCCTCTAGTAAGTCAGCCCGTGTCATTCCGCGTATATGAGCCATCTCACCCAGTATTTCCCAGGATGAATCAGTTACACGAACGCTCCTGACCCGTCTAGTGTCATCAGACTTGGCGGCAAATTTACCATCTCCTCCCCTTTTGGGAGCGATCGCGCTCTTAGGAGTTTCTGTTGTTTCACTGTCGTCAAGCGATCGTACACAATCCCGTAACCAGGGAATCGGAGAGGAGGGAATCACGAGAGAAGGTTCACCAGCACATCCAAAACTGTAGTACTCGGTGTCTAAGATAACCTGCCACTCACTGCTATTCAAATGTTTAACGAAAAAATAAGTGCGATCGCCTCCTGGGGCAGCAATTTCTAAACAAATAGCATTGCAATCCCCACCCGTGAAATCTTTAGCAAAAAATGCACTGTAAATATGAACAGGGCTATCGCAAAGAAGCGGTACACGGCTATGCAAGTAACTCGATAAAAAATCTGAGATAATCCGGTAATTAAACCTGCCCCGTGCTTTCCCCTTCCAATTTTTTAGCCAATTAACGAAACCAGTTGAGGTAGCTAATTCAATATCAAGCCCAACAGCTAACTTAATAAGCTGTTCTTTCGTAAGGTCGATAAACATTGTGCTTAGTTGTAATTGCTTTTTAATGATACACCATACGCAATAAAAAACCAGCCCGTAATAGGCTGGTTGGTGCGATCGCTTCATTTAACGACGCGAAAAAACGTGTGTTTTATCACAACCTTCGTACCCTGAGATATAAGACTCAAAGAACCAAGTCCTCGCCATTTTGTCGTAGTCAATGTACTCAGGATCTAGTCCAACTAACTGAACTCGTTCAATAACTTTCTCTTCAGTTAGTTTTTCTCGAACAAAATCAGCTTCGGTTTCGTAACAACCTATATAACGTTGCGAAAATGTTTCCTCGGTAGCGTCGCTGCCATAGCAGGCATAGAATAGCGCGAAAGGCTGACCATACTTGTAAACAGCATTGCCTAATCGACTAACTTTTTCCAAGCTGTCGTATTCACCAAGAGTAATGCCCTTAAAGTTTGATTGACTGTGTATAGCCCATTCTTTACAGGGGTGTCCGTGTTCAGCTACGGGCGACCAGGACAGCATATAGTCAATATCTTCCTGAATACCTTCAGGTTCCTGGGTTGCGTCAATCCACATTCCAAATACGTGACCTATGCTATAGGCAGTTAAACAGGCAACGTAGATTTGAGGCGTATTCTTAAAGCAGGTAATTGGCTGAAAAGGTAGACGACATTTTGCCCCTACCAGTTCATACTCAACACCCGCTAAACCTGCACTTAAAGCAAGCGATCGCTCATCTAAATCCTGGGAAAGCAGAATATTTTCATTTTGCTCAACACCATATAATTGTTCCGCTACTAAAGCAGCGTCTTGAGGGGTATGAAATAGTACTGCCTTCATGTTTATTATTGAATCAGGTTTTTCCGCGACGGAGTGCTGCTAGCACTCCTTTTTTACTATCTGAGCAATACTAAGAACCAAGTCGAATTATCTCAGCGATTTCGTTGAGAGATGATGGCTCCAGTAATGCTAGCGGTTGCGAAACGAATGGGTGTGTTTGTTCGATAGACAGCAATACATAGTCACTACCGTCCTGCATTCTGAATTCAAAGAAAGGAACCCCGCGATCGCCCTCAACTTCAGCGACTTTAGAGACAAACTTTTCCACCAATTCTTGTACAAACACCTTTGGCTTGGCATAAAGTGCTTTCCTTACGCTGTAACACAGAGAGGAAGGTAAGCGCCCCTGAATACGATGATTCACGTACAGAAATCCTGGTCGTTTCCCCTTTTCGTAAACAAGGGAACTAAAAAAGTTACCTATTTTTGTCAAATTGGGAAACAATAAAATGTCGTTGAGTCTATAAGAGGGGTATTGCTTTATTTGCGGGAAAAACTTCGCCATCTGAGAATCATTTGAGTAAATTCTCGCTAATCTGCAATGCGTTTTATTTGGCGATCGCATCTCCACAAGCCTACAGAACCTCCAGTAATCATCGGCTTCTGACATCAAATCAGCATTACCATAAAGCCATGCTTCGGCGACGAATCCGTCTGGGTCATAAGCGTAATCAATAAACTCCGACAAAGGCATCAACTCAGGATCAAGCATACTATTAAGCCAATTCGACTACCCTTTAATGATATACCATAGACACTAAAAAGCCAGCCTATTCCTAGACTGGCGGGTTACGCAAGGCTTAGTTATTGGTTCTACAGGCTTCCGGTATCCAATCTTCACCGCCATGACGCAGGCGATCGCGCAAAATCGAATCAGTATAAATAGTTAAAGCCTCCTCAACAGATGAAGCCCGAATAGTTGCGCTATAAGATGCGTTTTCATCTTGGTCGTAATTATTCTCGCCTTTGCCAGGGATGGGGATTGGTTCCTTGGGCGTAATATCTACGTTTGTAACAGTTACCTTCTTCCAGCGCGGACGTTTCCAGCTACTAGGGTAAATTGCTATATCTACTAAATACCTTTTTTCGGGCAAGTCAATTATTGCTGTAGAGTATTCTTTCTCACCCTGGGCATAGACTTCTTTGCCTAGCACTATGTCATCAAAATGTATAACAATTTGCTGCCAAGAGAAGCGATCGCCCTCATATCCACCATCATCATGCCAAAGATTGATCCACAATAAGCCTTCAAAAAAGCGAATGCTAGTATCTCTTTCAGACTTTGGTAAAAACCTACGAGGGAAAAAGTCAAAAGAAAGATAAAGTCCAAACAATCCGCAGCACAGACTTAAGTTAATAGGGTCGTCATAGGGATCTATCGTGAAGTGAATCCCGAAAGTACTAGAAGGGATGGCAAATTCAACTCGAAAGGATCTATTGCTATAGCCTTCCCCTCTAGGCATCAAGTAAAAGATGTCACGACGATGGAAGAAGGATTTGGCGCGATCGCCTCGACGTTTTAGGTTCTGCCCGTTATAGGCTACGAAGTAATTAAGCTTAGTTTTATTTAGGAGAAAGTCCAACCCACTATATTTCAAATTTATGAGAAAAAATATTGGCTTCATCCACTCCGTCGTAATTAAATCGCAAAGCCGAATGAGGGGGTTAGCTATTATCTTGTCTCGTTCAGCCCTCATTTCGTCACTATCTTGTTCAAGCCCTCTATCCATCCAAGCTTGAACCCAATTGTTCCAAGCCTCTCTCTTGTCAGGGTTCCACAATAGCTCCAACTCAAACATTTCCATGCCTTTATGCCTAAAACATTTCCTAATGATACCCTATACACACTAAAAAACCAGTCTATTTCTAGACTGGTTGGTGTGCGATTACGTTATGCCATAACTAAGAGTTAAAAAGTCTTGGGTTGTGAAGCACTTCTTTGAGAGTGACCTGATCTTCAGGTGTCAAAGCTGCGTTTTCGATAGCTTGCCTTACAGCATCTGCATCCAAATAGCGCATATTGTCTATAGAGCAGGTTTCAGTGAAGCAAGAATCTCCCGTCACAGCGCAAGCTTGACGGTGAGAGTGTCAACAACCCATCCAGGGCAGCTTTCAGCAGGCTTTCGCCATCTTCCAGCACTATTTCACTAAGCGGATCTTCCTCGCGACTAAAGCAGTGGGAGAAGTATCTTGCCCATCCGACAAAAAACTATCAGTATTCTCGTAAACAGCCAACTCGTTAGCTGCAAATTCGTATGGCTCATCTTCCCTCCACTCAAATTGAGTATCATGGTTGCCATCTTCATCACAAGAGCCAACTCTTACAATTCGTACACCCTCTTCTCTCCCCATGTCTATCCGATAAGCTGCTTTATGCCAGCCAACAGGACAATCTTTGTCGCCGCAGGGGAAAACGTGCCAGTCACCACATTCAGACTCCCAGAAAAAGTCGTTACTGGGAGCGTTTTTAAAGTATTCATCGAAATTTGCTGGCGGGTTCTGGTAGTTGTAGCGGTCGAGTACGCGAGAAAGATTTGCGTAAAGCTGTTCTTGGTTCATTTGTATTACGTTAGTAAATTGACTGCGATCGCACAAGGTTTAGTGCATACGAGAGGTTCGATTCTCAACAACAGTATCTAACCCTAGCCTTTTCAAATCTTCCTCAAGCTCAGAAGCATTTTCAAAATGTTCTCCGTTCTCAGGAAAAGTGACCACGAACAAGCGCTTGTTGTCCTTCCACTGGAAAGCGTTAAAACCTGGTCTTAAGCAATACTTGCCTAATAGTTCCTCCACTCCTTGTGATGGAATATTTTGAAGGGCTAGCGTGATCATTGCGTATTCAACGAAAAGATATGCGCTCGACACAGGGGAAAACTCACTTAGAGCGTCTAGATGTTCGGCTTTCATTTTATTTTGTAATAAACTTATAATGATATACTAACAAATAATTCCAGGAAATTCAATGGCTCAGGAAACACCGGATGCCCCTGCCAGGGAAGATATTAAAAACAAAATGAGAGGGTTACTAGCGATCGCATCAGAATACGCTCAATCGACCTGGGACACCCCCGTAGGAAGCTACCAAGACAGGATTAGGGAGGAAGTTAGTGCGATCGCCTCTATGATTGCGGCTCACGCAAAGAGTCAAGACATATTACTTGACGAAGATACCGTTAGAGACGCTGTATAGGGAAAAGTCGATACGACAGTTTCGGCAATACTGCTAGAACAGCTAGGAATTGAAAAATAAGCACTAAAAAGCCAACGTGTTGATCAACACGTTGGCTTTAGATACTAAAGTTGTTCATACAGGGAAGAATTCCTGTGCGCCCACACCACCTGGGGCATTAGACTCGACAGTCACACTCAGTCCTGCCGAAACAAGCGCATCCTTTACAGCGATCGCAATTTCAAAGTCGTCATACCTTTCAGCGTATTCGATTATGTTAAATCGCGGCGAAGCAAACCTATGATCGTTTATTTGCTTAAGGAAAAAGTCAGGTCGAACTGCCGCAAAGTCTTGGATCACCTGTAGCGATTGTTCGGCAAGCTCAGAGGTAAATATTACCGCCGTACTTGCGTAACTAGGTTTTACGAAAACATCCGTCAAAGGGCGCTTGGCTTTAATATCAACCATTAAGTTCTAACCTAAATCTTTCTTAATGATATACCACATATAAAAGAAAACCAACGTGTTGATCAACACGTTGGTTTCTTGTCAATTATGACTCAAAAACGTAAATTCCGTTCTTTTCGCCACTGAGAAAAGAGAAGCCGTCGTTATACTTATACTTCTCGGTCAACACTGTTTCTAGGTCAAGGCAGTTAATATTCAGTCCTACCTCACTGAGCTTTTCAAGAGTTCCGTCCTCATTCAGCATCTCACTGACAAAAGCATTCTCGCTCGTGTAGTATTTTTTAAATTCCCGATTAAACTGGCTTACTACCTTGCGATAAGGTTCTTTGACGGGATTGTTTTTGTAGAAAAGTACGAAAGCTTCACCATGCTCTGCGATCGCCCTCCCTAGTTCGCCAATGTCATCCGCATCGTCACCAGAGACTTCGATATCTTCAAAATTTCTGGAGTTTTCGACTTCCCAGCCCTTGAGATCTTCTTCCGCAGGGCTGCAAGCTAGAAGGCTGTCAATATCATCCGAGATTTCGTACTCGCCCTGGTTGGCGTTTATCCACGCCCCGTATTCTAGCCCCTCATCTTCAGCCGCTAGGCAAATGACATAAACAGAAGGCTCTCCTTCATCGGCATTGATTACAGGTGTTGGGCGTTCGATTCCTAGCTCCTTAATAGCTGTCCTAATATCGTCAAGATCAATAGATTCGATCGTTACTTCACAGCCTTCTCTAACAGCAGTACCAACAATACCAACACGAACCTGACTTTTGAATTTAGCTGCATCGGATTCGCTGACAAACAAGAGTTTCATACTTTTTCAGGTAGTCTTGACTTATTAATGATATACCATGCAACAATTAAAAAGCCAGCTTATTTCTAAGCTGGCTGAAGGCGATCGCACTAGCTATGGCAATTCGCCCAAAACATATAATCTTACCAACACTGCCATCTTCCTTAATTCCCCCCTCACTGTTTCCGAGGACATTGCCTCATACTCCCAGTCGAGATCTATATCGCTGTCTCGTAGGGATAGCAGAAGCCTTTTAAGATAGCTCTTTTCACCAACTCCCTTGGGCTTTATCTGACAATCGCCAGACGTAATTACTTCAAGTCCGCTTGGAACGTGAGTTATTACCCAGGTCTTGTTACGAGAGTTATCGGTATCCTGTTTATGTAGAGCAAGATGTCCGTACACTTCAGCCTCGACATTCCGTTTTTCATTCCCTCGTACTTTTATCTCAATTTTCTGTGTTGTCATAACAGTCATGTAGCTTTCTCTCCTACTAGCAACAAACAAAAAGCAGTTTGAAAATAAACTGCTTTTTGCGTGATCGCACTTAATTAATTTTCTCCATGAAGTTAAACGGAACTGAGTGCGTATCTGACTTAAAGCCTGACTTGAATTTAATCAAGGTTTCACGTTCAAGCAAAATTTCAACCACACCTTCTCGGTTAAAAAAGCCAGTAAAAGATATCCAGAGATGCTCATCTGAGTTTATAGTCGCGATGTACTCATCAGGAATAAGAATTTTGACGCGATCGCCCACAGACAATTTATTTCCAAAGCGATCATGGTGATAAAAGTCAACCCAATGATCGATTTCTGGAGACTCTTCGTTAGCGTACCGAGCGTTGCTAGACGCACTATCAAGCGGAAGAGGGCTTCCTTCTTCAACAACAGAATCAATCCTGCTTTTCCACTTAATAACATACAGTTGTTCCGCTACTGGTTCTGTCATATTTCCTCTCATGTGTATATACATTAATGATATACCATAGACACTAAAAAGCCAGCCCGTAATAGGCTGGCTAAGGCGATCACACTTAATCGACTCTTTCTATTAAGTCGAAAGTGATAACGCAGTTAGTAGTTTCTCCATTAGGCGATTCAAACGCAACCGCCGTTCCATTTTTTTAACAGGGCTGCGGCAGTCCCAGTTTCACCAATTAGTTTGCTAATAATTTCAAGAGGGGGGTTGCTCTTTAGTGAGCAAGTTGTGCGACTCTTTTGGGTCGATAATCTTTACGCGATCGTCGACAGACAACTTAAGCCCGTTGCGATCATGATGCCAGTGCTTAAACCAGTACACCATCCTGCGGTTACGGTTCCCATTAATTGTACGTTTCCTAGCGATCGCGTAAGGAACAGGAAATGGTTCCTCGCCTCGATTAGAGCAGTTTTTGAACCCCTGATAAACAACGTACAATTGTTCGGTTAGTCCCCCTGGCATAATCTTATTTCCTTGTTGTTTTTTCCATAAGTTCAATCTTTTCCATTAAATTGAATGGAATCGAGCAAACTTCTGACCTACTAGAATCTACTTCAAGCTTAATCAATGTCGTGCCTTCAGGCACACCTTCAACAATGCCTTCTTTAGCGGTGTATTCCCCAAAAGATACAAGCGGATGTGGGCTTGTGTGCAAAATATCGAAGTAGTTTTTAGGAATTGTAACTTTGACGCGATCGCCGATAGATAGTTTATTCCCAAAGCGATCGTGATGATAAAAATCAGCAACATGATCTACTTCAGGTACAATATCGCTCAATTCTTCAAGTATTTCATCTGCACGGTTTCTAGTGCCTGCGGAGATAGTGGTTGTGTGCTTGTCAAACACTTCAGTACCTTTCAACTTGAATTTATAGAGGTACATCTGTCTTTTAACTTCCATAAATTTCCCGCAATAACTTTGCTTTACATCTTTAATGATATACCATAGTGAAGTTTTTTAAGGAGAAAAATATTAAAAGTAGGGGCGATCGTTACAATAATTCGATGGCATAGGGAATAGGCAAGCGATAAAATGGGCGAGAGGGTAAAATTTTATTTTCCTAACAATAAAGAACAGACTATGGCTAGAAAAACAGAAGATTTAAGCCCAGCAGCCCGTAAGCTTAATGTCAGAGACAGGAAATTCTGTGAACTGTACTCAATCGCGCACAACCGAGCTTCTGCGTATACAGGGGCAGGATTCAAGGCGACTACTCCTATGGCGATCGCAGCCAGTGCAGCTAGATTATTAGGGAGGGAGGATGTCCAAGACTATCTATCGGAACTGCATCAAAAGCGATCGCAGAGATTAGAAATCACTGGCGATCGCGTCCTCTTAGAAGTTGCCAGGATTGCATACAGCAATATTGGTGATGTCCTGACATGGGACGATGGCGGTATCAATGTCCGTGACTCTAAAGAATTAAACGAACACGTCATGGCTGCGATCGCTGAAGTAAGTGAAAGCAGAAGCAAAGGCATGGTCACAAAAACCGTGAAGATGCACGATAAGAAGTGGGCGTTAAGCAAGTTGATGCAGTACTTGGGTATCAATTACAGCCTGGAACAATTGATTAGTAAGCTGCGATCGCTTGACTATGAAGTTAGAGACAAACGATTGGCGAAATCAATTGCTAGTCCTGATGACTTTGATAACGAGGGCGCAGATGCAGCCTTGGGGGTTAAGGATAAAGAGAAACTATCAGAAGCTCTGGGGACAAACTCAGAGGAACTGATTCAAAAAATCCGTGATTTAGGCTTCAATGTTGTAAAACAGCAGCCGGAACTGAGCAATGCCGTACTCGCTCAGGAACTTGCGAACAACTTAGTAGACTTAACAGGGGAGTCCGACAGATTGAATAGCATGGATGAGTTCAATGAAGATGACGACGATTTAGATGGCTTTGACGACTAAAAGTGCTGTTTTGTAGCTTAGAAAATACAAATATGTCAGCAGAAAATTCTAGCGATCGCGCTCCAGTCGATCCCACTATTCCATCATCCATCCACCTGACTTTCGCTGATGGAAGTACGGCGAACATTCATCCAGACCAACTAGAAGACTTCTTGATCGAGAATAAAGGCAAAATCAAAACCTATAGAAGGAAAAGAAAAGGGGTGCGGAGAGTCTAGCGATCGCAATCTTAAACAAAAAGCCGATTAACATATTCGTTAATCGGCTTTTTGTTTTTGGCTGTATTTCCTAAGCTGGCGATCAGGTAATTCCTCCACTTCTCCGTTAGGTAATCGGACAAGGACTTGGCAACCATTTGCAACTTTACGTGCAAGGTAATGTTGAGAAGCGATCGCCATTGCAATTACTTCGTCTTTACGATCGCTGACTTGCTGATTAGCTTCTAGATTTTCCACAGGTATTCTCCACAGATTTATACACACAATGATATACTAATTCATAGAAACATACAAACTATTAGCATAAGCAAAATGGCTAAGAAGAAAGAACTACCTGCTTTGTTCAACCTATTGAACGAAAGTCAGTTGGATTTTGCCACGTCTTACATGGCATGGATGAGGAAACACGCTCCAGAGGAAGAAGTATCGCCGGAAACAGCGATCGCTTACGCTCTGTACTGCGGACATCACGGCATACATCGAATCCCTGGCAACGACATAGTATTTGATTTTGACAATCTATACAAAGGCTGCTTCGACTCCGACGAACATTTTGCTCAAAGCGAATTACTTGGCACACACGGGAAGCAAGTAGATGATCTCAAGCTACATCGCTCTCACTTTAACTGGAGCGCGATCGCTCGTGACTGGTTCATGAACGACTTCATCGGTATCTTGCTCAGAAATGAGATTGACCGTGTGCGTCTTGGAAACGACAAGTTCTTTGTGTTTCAAAAACCATAATTAGTGAACAAAATGCCTGAAGATAAAGAACTGTACGTTGTAATTAATTTTTCCCTACTTTCGTATCTCTCTACTCAATCTGAAATAGAAAGCTACATGGTAGTAGGAGGTGAGGGCGAAGCTTATGTAGGGAAAGAAGCGATCGCAGAGGTCGCTGCCCAGATACTTCTAGACGAACCTACTCACGACCTAAATTCATTGAAGGTCTACCGCTTAGTTCCAGTACCGGAATCAGAAATAAAAAATCTGATTGAAGAAAAGAAGATAAAAATCAAAAAGTTTGAGGACGAACATGAAGTTTGAATTAATTGATTTTCTTCCTGGCATAATTATTAAAATAGTTGTGCCAGCCATAACAGAGCTAGGAGTAGAAGGAGAAACAACACACCAAGTCAGGGTACAGCAATCAATGGAGTCGATTTATGGCATCCACATACTGCTAGAAGTCCCTTTGACGATAAAGGGGCTTCTTGTTTGGAAAGTTCCAGCGATTTCAATCGAAAACAATCGTAAGATTATCGCTCTCCTGCAACACAACTTTGAAGGGGAGGTCTTAGATGCACCAGTTGAGGCAACGTCCTTAACGATCATGGGCAAACTTTAAACAAAAACAGTCCGACAATTTAAGTTGTCGGACTGTTTTTTTGCTTCATGTATCTAGAGAGCAGCAAAATAATTTCTAAACAAGGAGCTATCAGTAATAAGCCCACCAGGATTAACTTGATAATTGGGGGTGGCTGGAGGCGAAAGCTTTGTGATCACTTGCTTGGATGCCGCAACCAAGTTACCAGTAGAAAGATAAGTATTCCAGTCTAAGGGGATTTTGACACACGCCAATAAGACCGGATCTGGCATTTTGTCGTCTAAATTAACTATTTTTATCATGTCGGAAAGGTTTTCCGCGATCGCACCTTGAGCAATCAACCAGGACAACCAACCTAAAAACTCCTGCAAATTGTTAATATAAGCTGGCTCTGCTGGTAAAGGCAAAGGATTGTTCGCCACTAAAGGTAATACTCCTCCCATCAGATCGGTGTCTGGAGCCGTATCGGGGGACTTAACCGACAAAAACAAGTTACCGCCGTTCTCTGAAAATGCCTTTAGATCGTAAAGTAATGGAATTTCAAAGTACAGCACAGGCATTCCCATCTCAGAGAAGCCATTGCTAGAAGTAAATTGAATTCGGCACAACTTATTTAAGAATGGATTGGCTGGAGTTAATGCGATCGCAGGACTAGCATCTAAAGCCGTAACAGCAGGGCTACCTGGGTGATTATTACTAGGGGGGGTAGCAGGTCTGGCGGCTCTAGCGAGTCGAGCGGCTACAGCAGGGCTTCCTACCCCCAGCAGCCGCTTATAGCGCAGTGCTGCGAACGTAAAGCTTCGCTCAATCGTCACCAAGCCTTGTTGCTGGCGAATAGTTCTTGATATTAAGTACATATTTTTATTCCTACCTTTAGCAATAGTTTACCCTTCTGGGATTGATAAAAAAAGGCAGGTAAAGCCTCGTCAAAGATTTACCTGCCTTTTTGTTTAGCTCAAACGCTCAAAGATTGGTTCGCCATAGTAAACCTTGCTCTCTTCACAGGCTTTACACCAGTCATGAGCAATTTGATAGACTCTCCCCAAATTGCCAGAAAAAGTGGCTTGAATGATTACACCACCCTTGACACGGTAGGCGATCGCCGTATACTGACTTTTCGATGTTCGCCTTATCTCTCCATGAGGAGTCTCGACTTTATGCCTTATCTTTCCCAGAGGGCTGTAAAGCAATGTCCCCCTGAGATTGTCCACCGAACTTGACACTCCCCGCTCTAAAGAGACGGGGATTCTCCAGATTTTCTGCCGTATTTGCTGGATTTCCAACTGTCAGACGATTGCTCGCCTCTAGACATGGTTCCTGGACTCCACCCACTAGGGATCGATAACTTCCAAGCATAACTTTCCCCCAGTCCGGGGGTAGGGTCGATTCTTATGACCTGTTTGCCCCAATTATAGCATTATTGACGGCGAATAAATTCGCCCGTGTCGTGTTTCCTCCACGATTTGAAAATACGTGGCTCCCACACTCCCGTTTGTCTCTGTGGCAAGTTGAATTTCATAAAAAAAAGGGGCAGCGCCCCTAAGTAATTGATTATTAAGCGAATCCTTCGCCACCTTCTACTAAAACCCATTTGTCTTCGCCCTGTCGCTGCCACTTAGCAGACCACAAGGGGGCATTTAAATGGCAAGTCCAGTCAGATTCTGGGCTTTCTCTTGCTAGTTTTTCAAAATCCGACAAAGATTTATAGTTCTCTTCGTCTCGTGGCTCCTCGTAAACCAAATTCCCATCCTTCCTGATCTCCGCCTGACCGAAACCGACAGCGAGAATCATATCCATTTCGGCTAGGCTACCTAAAGGGAATCTTGCTTGTCCAGTAAGGCTAATGTGTGCCATCTTCATCACTCCTAGCTTGTTTGCGACTCAATTCACGAATTCGTGCTGCTATAACAGCAAGCTGCTTTTCTACCTGTTCAAGTCGCTCCAGTGTTACGCCACCTGTAGTTTCTACAGTAGTTTCAACTGGCAATCCAAAGTACTCAGACAAAATCACTGTTGCTCCCGACGACATAGATAAGTCTCGCTCAGAGTAAAATTCCTGAAATCTTTCGTACAAAGGCGCAGGCAAGTAAGCAGACAGCTTTGGCTTCTCTGTTGGCATAGTTAATATTTATCCTGTACCGATGGTATATCGCCGCTTAGTACTAAATTGTCCAACACCAAGAGAATTCGCCAGTTACTTGCAATCAACATCGCAAGAACAGCATTAACAGTCTGCCTGGGGTTACTGAACTTGGATTCAATCTTCAATCCAATTTTTTTGTTTGAATCGACCCAACCAGAATCGTAATTCACTCCGACCTCTAATGGGCGAGAGCCTGCATACTCTTCTGTACCACTAGACGAATTAATTACAATGCTTCTACTTAACTTTTCCCAGATCAATCCAGCGAGATTTGTTGATTCATACAGTTGGACATCTGGTTTGGCAGCCCTGATGATCGTAAATGTTTGCTCAGTATAAACCGAATAAACCATATCATTCTCCAACAAACTATTAAATAGTATATCATCAATAGCAGTGATAGCAATTAAAAGATGTTGAAACCAGAAGAGAATAATCCCCGCGATCGCATGATGATCAGGCAAGCCAATGATCTGAAATGGTTAAAGAAAAGCATTGCCGATATTTCATCAAAGACAAATTACCGCATTCCTGCGGGTTACACCAGTTGGGATGCGATGTGCCGTATCTTGGCGTATGCACTAGCGATCGCGGTACTAGATCCATTTGAAGCCAATGTGGATTTAGCTTCTTATTTTCACGCCCACCGACTAGGATTATGGCTTTGCCAGAATAGTCCGATTTACTGTATTACGCCAGAGCTTTACGAAGCGATAGATAACACCGACGTACTAGAGAAGGATTTTCTAAAAGCTTGGCATCCAACACTGCCAAACTTTCTGCTATTTTTACCCCCAAATACGCTGTCTTCTAGCGATGGGGCAAGGGTAGACTACCTAAACGTCCAACTATCTCACGTAGACTTTCCTGAATGGGAGAGAGGGCGGTGGGGTGATTACAAATTGCCGTTTCTGCCTAGAGAATGGAAGTTCCACATTCAGGTTTCGACCTGTGACCAAGGCGAATGCACCTGGTTTACGGGGATGGGAGTCAAAGAATCAGGGGAGATAATTTACTCGGAAAACCAAAACTGCGGCAAAAGCGCTATCACGAAAAACGATTTAGCGTTTTTAGCTAAAGTGCGGAACCTTGCCCTGAATATCGTTCTGATGCTTCAGGTTAAAAACTCTATGGTTAGTTCCGTAGAACCTTCTGAAGCAGTGAAACCAGGGCAGGGGTTTACAACCAAAGCAGAAAGGGAAATTATTCGCTACCCCCGATGGCTGGGGAAAAACTACCAGCACAAGCGGGAACGCTCAAACGGCAACGGCGGGAATGGTTCATCACCTTCGCCTCACGTTAGGCGAGGGCATTGGCGCTCTCTAGAACCAGGGGAAGACAAACCCTGGAAAGAGGCAAAGA
This sequence comes from Crinalium sp., assembly GCA_049646245.1. Lineage (GTDB taxonomy): Bacteria > Cyanobacteriota > Cyanobacteriia > Cyanobacteriales > PCC-9333 > Crinalium. The sequence goes on from JBARVL010000027.1 coordinate 180,077, forward strand.
CACTTTTTGTCCCGCCGACGTTCGTTAACTTTTAATCACAAAAACGCCCAAGCAAGCAATAGCTAAATGGGCGTTTTTTTTATTGCAGGACGAGCTAGATGGGCGGACTTTAGAAGCACTGTATGACGACTACTACTTGACACTCTCCCGTCAAGCTTGCGCTGTGACTGGAGATTCTTGCTTCATCGAGAAATGCTTATAGATGCAGAAGATGTAGACAAAAAAATCGCGGGAATAAAAAAACAGCTAGCGAATATTACCTGCGATCGCCTCGATCATTACCTGGCGGCAGGTAAGTAAAAAAGCCCAAGAGATTGAACCTCTTGAGCTTTTTCATGTTTGATAGTATATCATTAAACTATTGTTGAATAATCAAACAAATGAGTTTAAATATTGAGTTGATCGAACAGTTGAAAGAGCGGTTGTTATCACAGCCACAGAATTTCGACATCAACGAAAGCGATCTTTGCGGATCGGTGGCTTGCTTCGCAGGTCACATAGTTCTAATCCGCAAAGAAGCTGAACTCAAGAGAATTGATCCAATAAATTTCAACGAACAAGTTAAAGGGATTGTTAAAACTCTTGACTGGTATGACATAAGCACAGAAGCCTTTGAGCTTCTAGGTCTTAAGAACGATTCAGAATCAGGCGATATCTCAGCAAAAGAAAAGCTTTTCCTGCTCAAGGGATGGCCGGAACCATTCCAGGGAGACTACCGGAGGTATCAAAAAATGATCTCAAACTCAGAGACAGACGCAGAAATCCTGAAAAATCTAAAGGAATTAGCGCGAATCGCTTGCGATCGCCTGGATCATTACGTTGCAACTGGAGAATAACATGGGACTGGACGTAGAATTGATCGAAGAGTTGAAAGCAGTTATCACGGAAGACCCCTTCTTCTTTGATATGGAGGTTGGATACAACCCTCGCGACTGCGGCACTGCCGCTTGTTTTGCTGGACACATTTACCTGATCCAGGAAAGGAAGGGAGGGATACACTTCCAGCCAGATTATTACAACCCGCACCCAACCTACAGTATCGACCTACTTCCTTACGCCGTTAAGGTACTAGGAATTGATGAGATGGAAGAAAACGCCTTAGAAGCAGGCGAAAAAATATTCCGACTGGGTTACTGGAGTGAGCCGTTTAAGCAACAATACGAGGAATGCCAGAGACTGCTAAAGGTGTTTATTAAAGAACGGTTCGGACGATTTGGCTACGTCAACGAATATAGTCCGAGAGCTATCGAAGCAGCCCGAAAACAACCCCAAGTCCTAGAGCTAAAACGTAGAGCGGCGCAAATAGCCTGCAATCGCCTAGACCATTACGTCAAAACGGGGCAATAGCAAGTTTTGATACAGAAATCGCGCCTCCGTGACTGGGCTGGGCGCGATTTTTTTGATTAGTTTTTTCAGTTTTTTGGTTTCTTGGTAGAGGAATAATGTCAGAATATGTTATATCAGTAAGCTATATTGACCATAATTCTTAATAAATAAATGAAAGAAGAGAATAAAAAGTCATCGTTTGAGCAAAGAATGGATCATCCTGTCGGCATGGACGATCAGGGAAATCCCTGGACTGAGGACACCCTGCCGTATAGCCGACAATCAAATGGGAAAATAGTTTTCAAGCGAGTGGCAAATGAACTACCAGATACAGGCGCAAGCGACGAAGATTCAAATAATAAAAGCTCAAATTGACACATTATTGCTATACCTGTCCGCCGAAGGTTGGGACAAAGACCCAGAATGGGTTGAGCGCGATTCTCAAGGGCAGTTTTCAGATGGATCGGGCGGCTCTACGGATCGGGCGGCGAAAAGCCTGGGACGGGTTAACAAGGAATCCCAGTCAAAGATCATGGATTTGATGACTGGGGGGTACGCGGCAAAAATACAGGCAGGAGTAGCTAAGTCTCTATCTGAAGGGTTTGGACTACTAGCGGATGAAGTTGTAAAAGAGCAAGCTAAACTAAATAAGGACTTAGTTGCTCAACCTAACCTAGCAAGTGCCGCTAAGTTTTTGGGTAGTACCCTAGAAAAAAGCCTGCGCTCCGCGAAAAAAACCACAGAAGAACACCCAAGAATCGTTTCGACAGCCGTTGCGATCGCTTCATCCGTTCCTCTGGGGATTTTGGTTACGTTGTCATCTGGTATTACTAAAGCGGCAGGAGGAACTGGAGCCGTAGGCAGTCTAGGAATCGATCCCGCAGCGCTCCTAATTAACGCAGCACAAGGTAATTTATCAGAAGGATTACTTGAGCTTGTAGGACTGGACACAAAGGAATCTGCAATTAGCGACTCACTTGATTCAATTCCTGATGACAAAAAACTACAAGAAGCCTTTGATTTAGCCGTTAGCTTGTTTCCTGTTCGAGTAATGGATGCGTTGAGCGAAGTTTCTCCGATACCAAAAGACTATGGCGAAAAAGCGAGAAATAAGGTTTACGCAGCCCTTCGCAGCCACGCCGCCAAAGATTCAAAGGATGTCAGTCACACCCTGTCGGATACGGATAGAGACAAAGACGCTCAAGAATTTGTTAATGCCAATTCTTCCCTCCCCAAAGCACTAGCTGATCCACACGCTGAGGAGAGGGCAAAAGCAGCTAATCTTAGCACTCCTGAGTGGCTAGCACTAAGCTACTACACAGGCCCAGGGTACAAACCCATGAACCGCCTCTTGACAGATAATGACGACGTATATACCACTACTCCCTTAGTATTAAGGAAACAACAGGACGGTGGCAAGGAGGCTTACAAAGAAGCACTGGAAGCTGCTATTAACCTAGCCGATTCTGGCTTAAGCAGATTGCCGCGATACACTCCCCCGCTCAAGGACGGATTACCCGTAAGCTTGTATCGTGGAGCTAACTTGAGCGACGTGCAGCTACGAAACTACCAGCCAGGAAAAGCGATTGTAGATCCTACTTTTATGAGTACCTCTAAGGAACTGGAAACCAGTTTTGCTGCCAAGTCGAATACTTTGATTACTATTCGTCCCAAGCTGAATAGTACTGTCGGTAGAGATATCTCAGCTTTGTTCGACAACGAAGCTGAGAAAGAAGTCCTGTATCCACCAGGGACAAAGTTTATTGTCGCTTCCAAGCACAAGATAAAAACCTCTTATTACGATAGCCCAGAAAAAGAGCAGTGGGTAGTTGAGCTAGTGGAATTGTAGAAACAGGGAAAAAATCTGAAATAGCGGTACTTGGCTGCGATCGCATAGATCACTTTATCCAAACAGGTAATTAGAATTCAACCCAGGAAAGCTTTCCTGGGTTTTTTAATTTATAGCGTAGCCGCTGGATCGCTGGGAATTCCTCCGATACGGACGTGGAAAACAATTGAAAAAAATGAAATAAAAGTATTTACGACAGGGGGTGAACTCTTCCTTTTGGATCATTGGTGTGAGCCGTATCAAACGCAATACAGGAAATTAGCTGACAAGGCGCATGAATTAATCGACCCGAACGATTACACTAACTTCTTTGCGTGGGACGAAGATTTCAACGAAGGAGAATTTGAAGAGAAGGATCAAATTCTTTACGAGAAGGTGTGGTTAGCAACGCGATCGCCAACCCTGAAATTCTAGAGCTAAAACGGCAAATAGCCGAAGTAGCCTGCGCCAGAATAAATCACTATATTACGACAGGGGAATAAAATGAACCCAGGAAGCCCTTCCTGGGTTTTTTAATTTGTATAGTGTATCATTGAAATAGTTCAGTTGAGCAAGGTAATGCAATGAGCGTTCGTCCTTTGAACATGGAAGCTTTCACTAGATTAAAGCGCATGGTGATGGCAGATCCGATCAACTTCGACATCGCTGCGATCGTTGAACAACACCAGTGCGGAACCGTTGCTTGCTTCGCGGGACACCTAGTAATTGACAAACTGGGTTCGGCAAAAGCTGCGGCTGATTTATATCGCGAAAACAATGACGAAAACCATGAATCAGAAGATGAGTCTTCGCCTGGTGGATGGGATGTAATAAGTAAGATTGCAGCATCTGAGCTAGGGCTTGAGTCAAGACGGGATGCCGAAAAGATATTCTATCTCCCTTACTGGGATGAGCCGTTTCAGCAGGACTACAAAATCAAAAGAGCTAAAACCGCCAATCTGTTGTTTAAACACTTTGGCAACAAGTATGATCGTGTTTCAGAAAGACCTTTTTTTTCGGCAATTTCGGCAATTCCGACAATGTTCGCAAAAGCTACCGATGAGCAATTAACACCAGCACAGCGGATAGCTAAAGAGCAGATCCTGCAACTAAAGCGGGAAATGGCTCAGATAGCCTGTGACAGGCTGGATCACTTTATCGAAACAGGTGATTGATAAATAGGAAAAGCTCAGAGATTAACTCTCTGAGCTTTTTTAGTTAACTATAAATACTTTGTACAACCTAAGAACATGGTAGTGAACTACTTACACTGACCTGACAGTACAGTACAAGCTTCCTGTTCAGCAGAAAGCGCAGTCGTGGATTTCTTTCGTCCTCCTCGACTGCGACTTACATCTGGGCAACAGGCTTTATCCCCCGTTCCAGAGGTCAGAATTCGTAGCCCCTCATCTCTAATATTGATACTTGCGTTAATGTCTCTATCATGCTTGGTTTGACAATTCTCGCAAGTCCAGAATCTTATATCAAGAGGTAAACTCTCAACTTGATTAAGGCAGACATGACAGGTTTTTGAACTAGGGAAGAACCTATCGACTTCCTGGTAGATTTTTCCTTCTGCCTCTGCCTTGTACTTGAGCATAGTGCAAAACATTCCCCATCCAACTTGATGAATGGCTTTAGAAAGCTTTCGATTCTGCATCATGCCTTTTACGTTTAAATTCTCCACACAAATAACTTGGTTTTCGTTAACTATCCTACGAGACAGCTTGTGTAAAAAATCTTCACGACAATTAGTTATTTTCCCATGAACTCTAGCAACTTTATTTCTAGCCTTGGCTCGATTGATGGAGCCTTTCTGCTTTCTGGATAGTTGCTGTTGCTTAATTTTTAAATTCTTTTCATACTTATTAAATATTTTAGGGTTATCAATCTTAGAGCCATCGCTCGTCACAGCAAAGTGTTTCAGTCCGAGATCAATGCCTATAGCCTTACCTTCTGCGCTTGAAATAGGCTTGTCTTTCCCGTCATCAAACAAAATAGCTGCAAAGTATTGATCAGAGCAATTTTTAGATATGGTAACAGTCTTTATCTTTCCCTCAACGGGTCTGTGAATAACTGCGGATACATCTCCTATTTTGGGGATGGTTAGGCAGTTACTAACAACCTTAACGTTTTGAGGGTATTGGATTGACTGATTACCATGCTTTGATTTGAATTTAGGGTATTTAGCTCTCTTCTCAAAGAAGTTGTTGAATGATACTCCCAAATTCAAGCAGACCTGCTGGAGGCACTGAGAATAGGTTGATGATAACCACTCAAATTCCTTCTTCAATTGAGGAATTATCTTTTTAACTTCATACCCAGACAGTCCTTTCCCTGTCTCTTTGTATGTTTGATTCATCAAGTTTAGGCAGTAATTCCAAAGCCAGCGACAACTGCCAAAAGCTTGTGCTAATGACTGCTGTTGCTGGCTATTGGGGTACAACCTAACTTTGATGGCTTTTAGCATATTTTTAATAATTAGAGTGAATGTGGTTTACTATAAATAGTATAGCATGAGATTTAGCTATCTCATCGCGTATTTTTTCGCCTACTCCAGTGAGTCAGGCGTAAGTTTTTGTCGGATTAAACCAAAAACATAATGCTAAATCGCGAACTGATCGAAGAAGTCAAGCAAACAATTGTCGCGGAATCGCTGAATTTCGACATGGCAGAACCTTTCGCTATAACGCAGTGCGGTGCGGTTACTTGTCTTGCTGGACACATCAACTTAATCGTTCTAAAGAAAGCTCAGAAAGCAGGAGACATAACCGTTGGGCATAGAAGTATCGAGGATATAGGAAAATGTCCCTGGATGGGAATAATCGCATTAGCCGCGATCGCGCTGGACATCGACAAAGAACTTGCCGAAAGGTTGTTCTATCTATCCAACTGGTGCAAACCGTTCCAGGAACGGTACATCGTTCGGATGGATGAAGTCGAAGCCCTTACTAAATCGCTTTTCGGAAAAGCCAAGGCTGATAAAGACTCGCTAGTGTTCTACAACAAAATTAACGAGGTGGAAGAAAACAATCCCGCAAAGTTCAAACTCAAGCAAGCCATCTTAAACAAAAAACAGGAAATGGCTGAGATCGCTTGTGAGCGGTTAGACCATTTTGTAAAGACGGGTAGATAAAAACCACCATAAGCCAACGTGTTGATCGACACGTTGGCTTATGGTGTATCATTAAGAAGTTATTAATTAACACGGCAAATGGAACCGAAACAGTCGAGGTACAAAATGACGTTAAACATTGAGTTGCTTGAAAAAGTTAAAGCTCGGATCATGGCGGAACCGCTTGATTTCGACATCTTCGCAAGTATCGAGCAAGGATGCGGTACAGTCGCCTGTATCGCAGGTCACGCGGTTATTCTTCATGCAGGCAGTGAGCAAAAGGCTTGGGACTTGTGTGAAGTTGAAGGTGAATTTAACTGGGGCTTTGTAGAAGATACAGCTATGGTAGCTTTGGGGCTAAACTCAACAGAAGCCGATAAGCTCTTTATTCTGCACAACTGGGACGAGCCTTATTGCAGCCAGTATGCACGTAGGAGGGGGACAGTTGATGAATTAATACATCGGTATTACAACCCCGATTCCACTGTTAGTGAAGTACAGTCATTTGTTGTTAAGCAAGCGATCGCCGGAGTCAATCCCCAGTGTCGCAAACCCCTAGATCAAGACACCATTGATGTCATTATCAAGCTTAAGCGGGAAATGGCAGAAGTAGTGTGTAAAAGAATAAATCACTTTATCGCAACACGCAAATAAACCAAAACCCCAGAAGTTAATTTTGGGGTTTTTTAATGCCAACGTGTTGATCAACACGTTGGCGTGTAGTGTATCATTAAGAAGTTATTAGAAAGAATCTCATGGCACTAAACCTAAAGCAATTCGATCAGTTGAAACAATGGATAACTGCATCCCCCATGCAGTTTGACGCAGAGGAAAGCATCGAATTAGTCGGCAACGGCAATATGATTACCAGCTTTGTTGGGTACATCGCCATTCAACAAGTAGGTGACGCTCAAAAAGCGTGGGAACTTTATGTCAAAAAAGATCCGAAACTAGGCACAAGTCAATGGGGCAAAGCTAAGGAAATCGCCATGACCTCGCTAGGTATCACAGACAGGAGACACTCAGATCTTCTGTTTTTCTTGGGACTGTGGTGCGACCCGTACTATGATGATTACTGCAATAGACGAGTTCAAATTGAAAATCTATTGCGTGATTACTTCTGGAGTATTGACCCTGTTTCCGGCAAAGAAATCAGGAAAGGGCTTGCAGAAGTGTTGTGGGGAGAAACCGAACTAAGCAGTGAACAAACTACCGCTAAAAACAAAATCTTGCGACTGAAGAAAGAAGTAGCGAAAATTGGGTGCGATCGCCTAGATCATTTCATCGCCAAGCAGCAATAACAACTACCGAGAACAACATGAGTACTTCAACCTTCTATTTCACAAGAAAAATTCTGGCGTATGGGTAAAACATTACAATCACCAGCCACATTTTCTAGCATCAATGAAAGGCGAGAAACTTCTGGAGTTTTTGCGAGAACATCCGGCAATAATAGCGGACGAGCTACCGGAGAGCGCATTTATACGCATAAACGGGTTCCTACCTTAGATTTAGGCTACCTATAAACATAAGCCCAGGAATTGCATCCTGGGCTTATTTAATATTAATTTTATGGTGTATCATTAAAGTGTTGTATCGAAAGCGAAACAATGTCTTTAAACATAGAATTGATTGAGTTAGTCAAAAAGAGTATCTCGTCAGAACCGTTGCGATTTAGCCTCGAAGCAAGCTTAGAAAAAACCAATGACTGTGGAACAATTGCCTGCATAGCAGGATACACTGTTATACACTCAATAGGTATATTAGAAGCCTTAGAGCAATGCACAACCAGTGGAAATAAACCTCTTTGGTTTCCGCTAAAGGAAAGGGCTATGGCTGCCTTGAGAATTGACACGGAAGATGCGAATAAACTGTTTCTTCAATCAGGATGGTGCGAACCTTACGCTAGTAAGTATCGAGATCTTTCTGAAGAAGTTGACACATTAATATGGGAAGACTTTGGCTCAATAGATCTTTGCGATTCTGATTCAGGACTACCATATTCTATTCAAGAAAGGATAGAGAGATCTAGCCTTGAAAATGATGGACACCTAACTTCTACACAAGTAGCTACCGAAGAAAAAATCATAGCCTTGAAAAAAGAAATGGCAGATATTACTTGCCAAAGAATTGACCATTTTGTCAAGACAGGCGAATAATACCAAGCCCAGGATGTAGTTCCTGGGCTTTTTTAATATCAGTTTTATGGTGTATCATTAAAGTGTTGTAAAGCATCAAATG
>JBARVL010000028.1:0-14463 GCA_049646245.1 Crinalium sp.
ATATCCTCTGCTGACTCCGAGTGGTTTAAAGCAGTAATCCCCCCTTGGAGATAAGTTATGCGTATTAAGTAGGTAAATAAGTATCGATATTTACAAAATGTTTCGATTGATGATTTTTTTGCATGACTTTCATGGGTTTTTGGCATAACGGAAGATAAACCCGTCAAGGGTTATCGGGAATTCTCAGGTAAAAATCTAGAATGATTAAAATTTTTATAAGTAAATATAAGTTTTAAAAATATTTGCTGATAAAATCCCCTAATTGACTAAGTTGTTACAAAAGATACAGATTTATATGTAAAAATAAAATCTAGCCATATAAATGGATGATTTTAAATGCAAATAATCAGTTAGAAATTTAATGAATTTCTAAAAATTTTATATACAAAACGTTTTTTTATAAAAAATAATGAAACGGCGTAAATTTTTAGCTACGATGGCTGTTAGTGGGTTAACAATTTATTTCCCAATGATACAAAGTGTTAGTTCGCAAACACGGAATATAGTTCAATCAGACTTAACTACCAAAAAAGTTAGTAAAAATATTGTAAATTTTGTGAATAGTTATAAATTTCCAGATAATTTTCTGTGGGGCGTTGCTACTTCCGCATACCAAATAGAGGGCGCAGTATCAGAAGGTGGTCGCAAACCGAGTGTGTGGGATACTTTTAGTGCTAAACCAGGAAAAATTAAAAATAACGATACAGGTGCAGTTGCTAACGATCACTACCATTTATATAAATCCGATGTGCAATTAATGGCAGCATTGGGAGTTAAACATTATCGTTTTAGTATTGCATGGCCGCGCATTATTCCTGATGGTAGGGGTCAAGTAAATCAGGAAGGTATTGATTTTTATAAACGCTTAGTTGATACTCTGCGGGAATATGGAATTACACCCCACGCGACTTTATATCATTGGGATACACCGCAAGCTTTAGATGATTTATATGGTTCTTGGCGTAGTCGAGAGATAGCAAAAGATTTTGCTGACTATGCTTATTCAGTTGTGAGTCGTTTGGGCGATCGCATTACTGACTGGATGACGTTAAATGAAATCGCCATCTTTACCCATCTTGGCTATGGTGTTAACACTGAAGGAGTATTTGCACCTGGAACCCGCCTTAAAACAGAAGAGGAATTATGGCAAACTTCTCATCATGCTTTGTTAGCGCATGGTTTAGGTTGTCAAGCTATTCGTGCTGCTTCTCCTGTTAAATGTTCTGTGGCGCTAGTAGATAATATGTCTGTGACAGTTCCAGTTACAGAGTCAGCAGAAAATATCACCGCCGCGCAAAAAGCTTTGCATACTAACTGGGTGAATGGTGCGGTAATTTTTCCAGCGTTGACGGGTGCTTATAGTCCCGCAATGTTAGAAAAGTTAGGTAAAAATGCCCCTGATATTCAACCAGGTGATTTAGAAATAATTCATCAGCCTTTAGATTATATCGGTCTGAATATTTACACAGGCTCTTATGTGCGTGCGGCGGACAATAAAAATGGGTTTGAATTTTTAGCTCTTCCGTCATGTTATCCCAAACTAGATATGCCTTGGCTTTATATTGTGCCTGAAAGCCTTTATTGGGGTATTCGCCATATTAGTGATACGTTAGGGCGTAAGGATTTACCTGTATTTATTACAGAAAATGGTTGTGCGACACAAGATCAATTAAACGATAAATTTGAGGTAATTGATACAGACCGGATCATGTATTTGCGGCAATATTTAAAATCTGCTCATCGTGCGATCGCAGAAGGTTATCCACTCAAGGGATATTATCAGTGGAGTTTTATGGATAACTTTGAGTGGACTTCTGGTTACGATCACCGTTTTGGAATTATTTATGTAGATTATAAAACTCAAAGACGCACTCCGAAAGCGAGTGCTAATTGGTATGCAGAATGTATCCGCCAGAATCGTGTAGTTTAATTGACTCCTGACTCCTGACTCCTGACTTTTAACTAAAATCCCTTCATAATTGCGCTACCAGTTCCCTGAAACATGATCCACGACAAGAAAAAGTTAGAAATAAAAATCATCAGTAGAGATGTCACTACCGCAGCAGTTGTAGATTGACCAACTCCCTTTGCTCCTCCTGTAGTTGTTAAACCCCAACTACAACCAATTACAGAAATGAGTGAGCCAAAGAAAAATGCTTTAATTACTGCACTCAATAAATCCCAAGTATCTAAAAAGTTACGTGCAGAATCTAGAAATGTCTTTTGTGAAAGATCGTATAAATTGGTAGCAATAAAGACTCCCCCACTCATGCCGATCATTATTGACAAAATAGTTAAAATTGGCAGCATTAAGCAGCAAGCAATTACACGGGGAATAACTAAATAATCAATTGGGTCAGTTTTGAGGATATAGAGTGCGTCAATTTGCTCTGTAACGCGCATAGTACCAATTTCTGCCGCAAACGCCGAGCCGACTCGCCCTGCTACAATTACAGCCGTCAGTACCGGAGCGAGTTCGCGGGTTAGTGCTAAGGCTAAGACACCGCCGACGGCGTTGCCTGCGCCTAAGCTAATAAACTCTCGTGCTACTTGAATAGTGAAAACCATGCCAACGGTAAGCGCCGTTAGCATGGCAATTAACAGTGACCCTGGACCAACTGCTGCCATTTGGTCGATGGTGTTGTAACGATTAATTTTTCCTGTAAGTACATGAATTAGCACCTGCCCGCCCAAAAAAATTGCGGCTAACAGGCGCTGAAACCATATCCCTAAACTAAAATCAGAAGTTGTTTCACTCACGCAAATTTAATAAGGTTTCGTTTATTTTATTACAGGGCTTACGCAGAGATCCCCCTAAATCCCCCTTAAAAAGGGGGACTTGGAATTTCCCCCCTTTTTAAACCCTGCTAGTTCTGATCTAGGTTTTAGGCTTTCGGTGCGTAAGTCCTAATAAAGCTATTTAGGATGATTTTGTTTACTGTATTTAAATTATGCTATTATAGCAGGTTTTCACCTGCTTTTTGCTTTTCATATTTTGTCTAAAACCTCTGGGTTATAGGCTATTTTGGAATTATTTATTTAATTCAAAATTTTATTTTTGAATTTCTGAGTTGCGGGTTTTCCATGCCAATTCCAACAGGTCAGACCAACGTTTTTGCACTTGTTTAGCTGTCCATTTGAGGGTTTTAGCAATCTCATCATCGCTTTTTTGAGCTTGTTTAAGTTGTAATAACTGCTGTTGTTGGGGGGAAAGTTGAGCGAAAAATGCTTGCCACTGCTGAGTTGGCATACCTAGCTTTTGGTCAATTTCTGCACCTAACCATTGATGCACCAATTCCCAATGGGAAGCACGAGCAAATTTTTCGACATGGTACTTAAAACGCTGTTGCAGGTAGTCACGTTCGCGTGGTGTCAAACCTAGAATAGAGTCAATTTCTGGCACTGAGAGGTCTGCCATTTTTAAGACTAAATAATCTACGCAGTCAGACTGACCTTGAGATTCTAAGTATTGTAGTAATTCAGAGACGACACGATCGCGCAATACTGCATCGGTGGGATCGGGTGTCGATGAGACTAACTGCGATCGCACTTGTTGCATTGCTGGTGAACGCTGTTGCAGTTCACCTTCCTCACTTTTAGCTGACTCAAATGCCTGTTCAATATCAATAGCAGTTTCTGCGGGCTGGCGTTTCGCAAAACTTTGTGCGCGTAGCACAATTAGCTGCTGGCTATACCCATTTGGTAAAGTAATCCGGCGCTTGGCGTATAAATCGGTAAACGCCATATATTCTGAGAGTTCTAGGAGTGTGCGAGGAGTGTAATTATCAGGTAACTGATTTTCGCGACGGAAAGCTTTGAGAGATTCTGCATAAAACTCCTGCATAAAATCTTCAATTAAGCTGTAGCGAGCTTGAAAACCTAGATGGGATTGTGGCGGCGAGATATAACGATAAACTATAGCACTGAGGATGCTGTGTAGTTCAATACGCCCTTGTTTAGAGCCTAAGTTGTAGTACGATAAGCACTTTTGCAAGCGATGACGTGCTAAGGAAAGTTGCCAAGAACGAACCTCGCCAGAATTCTGAATGCGATCGCTCTTAGCACAAATCCGATCCACTTCCATTGCGATTCTGCTTGCTACTGACTGCATTCGGGATGCCGAACCGATTTGCGATCGCAGTTCCTCAACCAACAACTCAGTCAGGTTCTGCATCTGTGTTTCCCTCACTGATAATGGCTGAGGGTTAGTATTACTTGTGGAAGTTTCCGTGACTAAATTTGCTGTGTTGGTATTCATGGTAGCGCCCCTGATGACTACAGTAATCGAATGCAGCGACACGCCTAGAGGGATTGCAATTGTGGGTTCCCTCCACAAGGTTTCACCGTCTCAACTGTCTACAATTCGACTGTATGCCCTTACAAATCTTTTTCGGGCAGAGCTTGTGTCACTAAATATTAAGTCACTATTACGCTCTGCCAAGCCACAAACTCGCTACATCATGCGGTATATAGCTGTAAGCTTTGACTGTAAAGGCATTCCGGCTGTTAATAACTTGCTCAATACCCGCAAAAACCAAGACGTTTACAGCCTTGGTAGTGGACACTCAGCAGAAGTGGCTTGATAATTTATTTGTAGTCAGTCATCTACAATTAACAATTAGCAATTAACAATTATCAATAACTGATTACCGATGACCAACGAGCAATTATCAATTATCAATAACCGATAACTGATTAGAGATTGCCTATTGGTGTCGCCCAATTCATTACTGCCTCCCAACCTAGACCTTTACGCACCATTACAGGTTCCTCGTTTGTCAAATCTAATATAGTAGACACTTCCATCGCAGACTCAGTGCCATTGTCCACAATTACATCTACCAATTTATCTAACTCGTCAAATAGCTGGACTCGCTCCATACTTAATGTAGGGGAATTTCCATCATCATCAAGTAGGTGGGCGGAAGTAGAAATAATCGGATTCTCTAAAGCCTTTAACAGTGCCATACACACTGGATGATCTGGAACCCTAATCCCAGTTGTCTTACGTTTGGGATGTTGGACTAGCTTAGGTACTAATTTAGTAGCAGGCAGCAGGAAGGTATATGGACCTGGAATTAAATGCTTCATCAGGCGGTAGGCAGGATCGCTTACAGTAGCATACTGAGAAATATTAGACAAAGAATGGCACAAAAATGTTAGGGGCTTATCATTAGATAGCTGCTTAATTCGTCTCACACGCTCTACTGCTGACTTGGAGTTGATGTCACAGCCAATCGCGTAGACAGTATCAGTGGGATATAACATCACCGCACCATTTCGCAGGGCATCAATAATCTGTTCTATTCGGCGCGTTTGCGGAGTATCAGGATGAATTGTGTAAAGAGTAGCCATTTCTAACAATTATCAATTAACAATTATCAATTAACACTGACCTATGATTAAGTTAGCGTATCTTCAATGTCCAACGGGAATTGCTGGCGATATGTTCCTTGGGGCGCTGGTAGATGTCGGTGTTCCGTTGGAATATTTAATTGAAAAGCTCCTCTGTTTGGGCATTGAGTCTGAGTACGAGTTAAGAGCAGAAAAAGTTCACCGTAATCATCAATTGGCGACAAAAGTATATGTAGATTTATTGCACCAACATTCTCACGCTCATCACCATCACTCTCATGCTCACAGACATTTACCAGAAATAGAACAACTAATTAATCAAGCTAATTTACCACCACGAGCCGCAGAGTGGAGTTTGGCGATTTTTCGACGCTTGGCTGTAGCAGAAGGGGCAGTTCATGGGGTAGCGCCTGAAGAGGTACATTTCCATGAGGTGGGTGCTACAGATGCGCTCGTTGATATTGTCGGGACTTGCTTGGGGTTGGATTGGTTGGGAATTGAGCAATTATACTGCTCGGCTTTACCGACAGGTGGTGGTACGGTTAAGGCGGCTCATGGTGTATTACCTGTGCCTGTGCCAGCAGTGTTAAAGTTGTATGAATCGCGTCAGGTTCCAGTTTACAGTAATGGCATTGAGAAAGAATTAGTTACACCAACTGGAGCCGCGATCGCAGTTACTTTAGCAACTAAATTTGGTTCCCCCCCAGCAATGACTATTCAAGGCATCGGTAATGGTGCTGGTTCCCGTGATTTACCTATTCCTAATATTTTGCAACTGTGGATAGGAGAAGCGGTTAGTGACTGGGGAATGGGGACTGGGTTTGAGAGCGATCGCCAATCACCTCATTTAGAAACTATCTCAGTCTTAGAAACCCAAATTGATGATTTGAGTCCTCAAGCGATCGGCTATGTATTTGAAGCATTATTTGCTGTTGGTGCGCTGGATGTTTTCACTCAACCAATCGGGATGAAAAAGTCTCGCCCTGGTATTTTATTAACAGTTATTTGCCATCCAGAAAAATTGTCTGCGTGTGAAACAGTTATTTTCCAAGAAACTACTACATTAGGTATTAGACGTTTTACTCAGCAACGAGCAATTTTAGAAAGAGAAATTCAGCAGGTACAGACAGAATTTGGTTTAGTGCGCGTTAAAGTTGCTTGGAGTGAGCATCTTGGTAAAAAAACTATTCAAAATGTCCAACCAGAATATGAAGATTGTGCCAAGTTAGCAAGGGTAAATCAAATTCCTTGGCGCGAAATTCATCAGATAGTACTTAACAATTATCAATTAACAATTAACAATTAACAATTACTACCTTCCCATTAAAAGATTACCGATTATATTCTTCTTCTTCCTTGGCGTTCTTTGCGTCTAAAACTAGGATCGCGTTTCGCTTCGCTAAGGCGGTTTTTAAAATAGGTATTCTTTAGTTAAGGATAATTGTAGGTTGGGTTGAGCGTAAGCGAAACCCAACACAGTCTTGGAAGTGTTGGGTTTCGTTCCTCAACCCAACCTACTAGCTAAAAAACCAGCCAGGTGCTTTTTGCAAACCTGACTGGATAGGAACTCTTGCTTTAAGCTTGTTAATGCCTAGTGGTTATCAATCAAAACCATCACAAACTTGAGCTAATTCACGTTGATATTAACGACCATTAGTCTTAACTTTATTGTGAATAGCACTGGAACCGTCTTCTGCTGTATCTACTTGAGCATTCTGACCGATTTCTTTACCTGCGTCAGAAACTTTATCTAAGCCTTTCTTAGCAGCATTCAAACCGTTGTTAACAGTATCAGGCGCAGCTTGTTTAGCTCCCTCTACAGCGTTTCCGGTATTTTCTTTGATATTTTCAGTTCCTTTCTTTGTACCTTGAGCGAAATCTTCTATTGTACCTTGAGCTTTGTCTTGTGCTTTATCGGTACTGCGATCAATGTTCTTGCCAAAATCTCTGGCATTTTCACCCTTCTTATCAAGAATACGTTTGGTGTTGTCTCCAACATCACCGCTTTGATCAATAACGTTACGTTCAGCATTATCGATCAGAGCCTTAGCTTTAGCATTAGCTTCTGAGGTATCTTTACGAGGATCAACATCACTAAAGTCATTCATCCCACTTTTAAAGCGAGAAGTTTGAGCCTCAGAAGGTACTTCTGGTCTAACTTGATCCGCCGTTTTTGCCATTACTCCAGTGCTACCGCAGGCTGTACTAACGAACAGTATAAGTGCAGACAAAAATACTGTAATTACTTTGCCGAGACGCAGATTTTTGAACCAATTAGTTAGTTTATTCATCAAACAACTCCTTTTGTGATTATGATGTGAATTTAATCGCCAACTTTTACAAGTTTTGAAAAACAATTATTGCATTTGTTGGCAAATGATAGATGTTAAATTTCAACGGTTAACTTAATACCCTGCTTTTGTAATTACTTCTCTAAAGCAGGATTTCTTTTCGCTTCAGGTCTTGCGCTTGCTTCATCAGCCTTATCTTTGATAAAAGCACCAGCATCTTTGAAGGTATCACCTACTCGCTCTAAGATGTCGGCATCAGGCTCAGAGCGTTTGAGGAGGGGTTGGGGTTGAGCAGGAATTTGTGGGGCTTCTAGTACTTTTGCAGAACCAGGTGTAATTTCACGATTGCTGTTATTACCACCAGTACCTGGGTAAAGTAACTGGTCGCTATTGGCTGCAATCAGTTGTGGAGAAATTACTTGTAAGTCTGCGCGATCGCCCTTGGCACTGCTTTTACCACCTACACTAGGGTCGGTAGACATCTTGTAATTTGTATAACCATCCCCATCACCTTTATGAGGATTGTTAGCTCCTCCCATTTGCACAGGGGGGTTTTCAGGACGCGCACCTGTTGCAGTACCACTATTGCAAGCTGTGGTAACAAATAGTGCGAATCCTACGAAAAATACGCTTAAAATTTGACGAATTCGCAGTTTTTTGAATAAATTACTTAACTCTTTCACACCTTCCTCCAATTACATAATCAACCATCAACACTAAATAACAAAAGCCTATTGATTCATCTAGCCTAAGTCACATTGTCAGTCATACTGAAATGACTTTTCTCTAACTAGAGAGAGATAATTCGTAATAGTTATTTTGCCAGGAGTTGACAACAAATTAACTATGGGGAATTAGCTAATTCAAGGATGAAAAGCAAACCAGCAGCCAACGGTTGACTGTTTGTCTGACCGTTGGCTGCTAAATAGCAATAATGCTTAGGACTTATTTTTAGTAACGGGTTCCAGTTCCGGTTCCTACTTCGCCTGGTTCGCGGTAGCGTGTAGGTTCAGAGTGTGATTTCTTAGCTAAACCAGCTAGACCTAGCAGACCGAGTAAACCTAACCAGCCCCAATCAAAATCGCGATCGCCTTCTCTATTGGTATCTACAACAACTGGATTTGTGCCAGGGGTGGTATCAGTGCCAGTACCAGTACCAGTGCCAGTGCCAGTTTGAGCATAACTAGGCATTGCTAAGGTTCCCATAGCCAAACTCATGCTAAGAACGCCAGCACCGACAAATTTTGATAAAGTAGTACGTTTCATATTAAAAGATTCTCCTCTTCTTAAACCTTGAAAAACTTTTGCCAACAGCTAAATAAGTTGTGTTATTTGATAAGAGTCAGCTAGGAATCTATAAATCAGGATATGGGTTTATACTAAATTTCAAATCCGTCTAGGGCTATAAAGATACTATGGTTTAAACTATGACTGAAGGCGTAGATAATTGCTACTGCTAATTTAATGATTATAACTATGCGATTAATTGTCTGTTATTTGATAGTTTGATCGGTTAATCGCTATCAGGCTAAAATCAGCCGCTACTGTTCAATCTGAACCTTAAACTGATTTGTATATGACTTTAGGTATAAAGATTAATTATAGGTATCATAAGCTTCTAAATTCGTGGCTAGATATTAATTTGCTGTGATGAAAAAAATTTGGTCACACTTCAAGCCTTACCTGCGTTGGGTAATTATTGGCGGGACGCTGTTTTTTTTGCTCAAAGCTTTGAAGGATCATGCTTCGGAAGTCGCAGCAATTCGTATTGGTAGCACCGGA
This sequence comes from Crinalium sp., assembly GCA_049646245.1. Taxonomy (GTDB): domain Bacteria; phylum Cyanobacteriota; class Cyanobacteriia; order Cyanobacteriales; family PCC-9333; genus Crinalium. The sequence continues at coordinate 9,429 of JBARVL010000028.1, forward strand.
TGGGTAAGTTTAGCGATCGCACTTTTAATGACAATTATCGCTCATACTTGGTCTGCTTGGGTTTGGGGTGGTATTTTGAATTCACTCAATCAACCTGTGAGGATGGGATGGGTAATTCCGGTTTACCTGAAAACTAATCTGGCGAAGTATTTACCTGGTAATATTTGGCACTTTTACGGGCGCGTTGTGGCGGTGACAAATGCCGGAGGTACAATAGGCGCTGCTACTTTAAGCGTTTTACTTGAACCATTATTAATGGCTGCTGCTGCTTTATTGATGGCTGTTAGTGGAAGTCAGGTTAATATAGAAAGTCGTGGTTTGCAAGTTCTTTGTTTAATTGTTGTAGGTGTGGGAATTCATCCCCGCATTTTAAACTTATTTATTCAAATATTAAGCCGTTTTAAGGGAAAAGCAAGTGACGGGGAGATATTTAAGTTAAAACAATATCCATTTTTGCCGTTGTTGGGGGAGTTAGGCTTTTTGGTGTTGCGTGGAGGTGGTTTTTTATTAACTTTGATGGCGCTAACACCTGTGAATTTTAACCAAATTCCTCAGTTGTTGAGTGCGTTTAGTATGGCGTGGGTGTTGGGTTTAGTTATTCCTGGCGCACCCGGAGGAATTGGAGTGTTTGAAGCTAGTGCGATCGCACTTTTAGATCAACAATTTTCCCCAGGTTTATTAATTAGTGTTGTGGCTTTATTCCGTATTGTCAGTATTTTAGCAGAAGCGATCGCTGCTGGAGTAGCTATTTTAGTAGAGCCATTATTTTTGATTAAATAGCTTACTTATCTGCTCAGGAGAAACTTCTATCTTTTTCTGTGGCTTAATTTGAGCAAAAATCCGATAAGCTTCTAACTGCTCATCCAATTGGGTGTCTGATACCTCATCTTCCATGCTTACTAAATTATAGTGGACATCTTCAGCATAAATTGCAAAGGTAATATTAAATATTTCCATAAAACTGATTATCCACTTGCACTCTTCTTCCGGTTGCTTCCTATAATATTCAATGAGATTTCCGATACAATTTTCCATGTGGGTTCGGGAATTACGAGAAATCAAAATTATTTTTAGTAAAACAATCACTAAATTCAGAGGACTACCATGAGCAATTAACAAAATAAATAATTGCGAAGGTTCTTGCTTATTTTCTGTAGTAATATACTCAATTACTCGGTTACAAGTTCTAAGCATTAAAGATTCATCAATCACATCTTCGTCATACTCTTCATATAATTGAAGGAGTTTATCTGTTAACTTTTCCGTTAACACTTCAGCAAATTCTTGATTGCTTGATGCAAACTTTAAATATTTAATCAAATTAATTTTGAAATATTTATACAATATATTATCAGTTTGTTCTAAAAAAATATTTGACAAGTTGCTATAATCAAATAAAGTTTTTTGCCCGACAATTGTTTTGATAATGTGTAAAACTTCATCTCCTAAGCTAGTAGGATTTTCCGGCAGATCATGCTTACAAGCAGCCGACTGAGAGCGTACTGTATACATAGCTAAATCAAATTTAAACTTTTCTTTAAGTTTTTTATACAATGCTCTAGCTGCCTCACGCTGTTCTATGGGATTATTGAGATCTGCATATTGTGTAACCAAGAGATAGGGGGTATAGCGATTAGTCCAATGAGTTTGATTATTTATTTCATATTTAGAGACAAATACTTGCAATGCTTGATAATCCTTACTATTCACAAAGGTATTCAACCACCTTCTCAGTCTAGTTAGACTAATAGATAAACTTTTTTTACTAATTTCTTTGTCTAAAAATAGCTCTAATAACTCTTTAATATATTTATAATTTCTGGAAGCATCCCAATTATTAATTAAAATATAACAACTTCGCTTGATGGTATTTAAAAATTCTGTTTCATTATTGGTGAAAACGAGATCGTTTAAGCTCGCCAAAGCGTCTTGATTAATATTGTTTGGTTGGCAATTAATAAATAAGTGTTTAAACTCAATTAAAACATCTTCTGGCGACCATGTTTTAATTAAATCTAGCCAAAATTTATAAATTTTTTCCTGACATTCTTGTATATCTATGTTGCTTTTTGAGTTGACCATACTATCATTACCATGATGAGTGACTAGCATTTTTTTCATCATCCTGTTTGCTATTTAAATATTTATTCCTCTGATGATTGAGATTTAATTTGATTCATCAATACTCTCAGCAGAGAAAGTATTATAACTTTCGAGTATTTCTGGAGTCAATAAATACACATTGAGAGGTATAGGCATTATAATGGCTGATTGCACGAATGCACTTTTGTAGCGTAAAAAATTAACTTGATATAAAATTGTGATGATTATAAATAAACAACGCGATCGCGCCCTTGTTTTTTTGCCTGATATAGAGCTTCGTCAGCCATAGCAACTAACATGGTGGCTGAAGATTCTAAAGAAGGAATTGTGCAAGCAACTCCTAAACTGATGGTGACATATTGGCTAACAGTTGAATTAGCATGGAGAATTTTTAACTCTCCAACAAAAGAGCGAATTTCCTCTGCAACTCTCACCGCACCTGCAAAATTAGTATTAGGTAAAATAATAGCAAATTCTTCTCCCCCATAACGAGCAGCTAAATCATTTAGGCGTTTAGCTGCTCGACTAATTGCTTTAGCTACTTGCTGCAAACAATAGTCACCAGCTTGATGTCCGTAGGTATCGTTATATAGTTTAAAACAATCTATATCACAGAGAATCAAAGATAAAGATTGTTGCTCTCCCCTCAAACTGTGCCATTGTCGCTCAAGAGTTTGATCAAAACAGCGACGATTACCAATAGCAGTTAAACTATCTGATGATGCTAAAGATTGTAACTCTTGATTTGCTCCTTGTAATTGGTGATAAAGTTCTGATTGTTGAATAGCGATCGCTACTTGTGTTGCTAAGGAAGAAAGCAGATTAATTTCTAATGGTTGCCATACTCGCGGCGCACTACAATTATGAGCAATGAGCAGTCCCCAAAGTTTTTCCCCTTGTAATATGGCGACTACCAATTTCGCTTTTACTTGTAAATAGTGCAAAAATTCTACTAAACAAGGTGCAATTCCACCTTTTTCCACATCGGCAATGGCTCTTATTCTTCCATCACAATATAATTGATGATAATCTTGGGGAAAAACTTCCTGATAACCCAACATGGCTTTCCAACGAGGAGAAAAATAAACTTGATTGGTTTTTAAATTCCAATCCCACACTCCCTCATTAGTAGCGGATATTGCCAGGGCATAGCGTTGTTCACTGATGCGTAAGGCTTCTACCAATTGCGCTTGAGCTTTTCTACTTGCTTCAGTTTACCAAGTTTTTCTCGGTTATTAGTACGCGGTTTGGACATGAAACATAATTTTGACTTTAGCTGCTGGTTGAAGACTTAACAGTTGGCAGTTGAACTTGACAATTAGCTATCAGTAGTTAGGACTTGTACAAGTTAAAATTAACTAGCAACTAAATTTTCTCTGCTTAGTTGAGGAGTTTTAGTTACAGGTAGTGTCATTGGTTTAGAGATGAGATAACCTTGGACAAAAGTTGCTCCTCGCTCCTTTACCCACTCAAATTCTTCAATACATTCAATGCCTTCGGCGACTGTTTTAATATTCAAATGCCCCGTAATTTCTAAAATTTTCTCCGTCACCATCGCTTTGTAAGGATCTTGATGTACATTGCGAATTAGATTCATATCTAATTTGATTAAATCGGGACGCAACTCGTGTAGTAAATTTAAGTTAGAATAACCTGCCCCAAAATCATCTAATGCCATCGAAAAACCAGCTTCTCGATAAACATCTAAAATACCTTTGAGATGATTAATATCTTGGACGTGATCTGATTCTACTACTTCAAAAACTATCTGTTCATGGGCAATACCTGCTTCATCAATTGTTCTCATAGTTGAACGCAAACAAGAAGCTGGATCATAAATCGAAGTAGGGGAGAAATTGATAAAAATTTTATCCTTAATTTGATGTCGCATTGCCTCACGAATTGCCGTGCGCCGTCCCATTAAATCTAGTTGTACTAGGATACCTGCACTCGCGGCTAATGGAAAAAATTTACCAGGAGGAATTAAACTGCCATCCTCTGCCACTCCCCGTAGCAATGCTTCTTGAGCAAATACACAGCTTGTATCTTCTGCATATACAATTGGTTGGAATTGGCTAGTAACACGCTCTGCGGCTAACATATCTAGAACCCAACTAGATTGTCTCAGACTAATAAAACGTGATAATAAGGTTGTTCTCGATATATCGCGCAGTTGAGGTTCTCCAGTATGAGTCATAAACAACGCTTGTGTGTTGTGCAACTCATTCTTAGTTAAAATCCCTGGTAAGGTATTAATACAGTTTTCGATTTTCTCTGCTTGTAAAGAAATTGCTAAACATTGCCCTTCATCTTTAAGTTGGTAATCCAATTGTGCTTTACGCAAGTAATGCGTTACCTTAATTAAGCTATGACCTGATGGAAACCATAGGTATAAATTACCAGAATCTTCAATTTTTTCTGGTAAACTTTCGCAACGGGAACAAAAATTTACAGGTTTGATGGTATTCACGCGAGTTCCTTTGTTTAGGCAATTGAACAACTCAAGATGGCTTTCTACTAAAATAACGAATAGCCACTGCGTTATGTGCAGTAGGCAACGTATGTTTAATTTTTATTTGACAAATTAATTTACTTTGTTGGTAGTTGCTATATCAGTAAACTTGGGGGTCAAGATAGCTTTCGCTTTTTATATAATTCCCACTTTAATAGTGCATCGCTCTTAGGTCAGATTTTTTTTAAATTACTTATTATATTGTGATTATAGCTACAGCGCATCATGCTTATTGCTGATAAGTAGCTATGATCTCTGTACAATTGTACTACTAGATTTATACTTAATAGCCTAAGCTAGTCAAAGCTGCATACATAGCCCTACACCGATGAATGAATTATCAATCAATCAGTTACTTGCTGACTTAAAAAACTCTGTTGAAAGTGTTCGTTACCAAGCTACGGTAGAACTTTGGCGCAT
>JBARVL010000029.1:0-3320 GCA_049646245.1 Crinalium sp.
ATTTCTGTATCCGGTTGGGTATCACCTAATTTGAAGTGCGGTAACTGCATTAATACAGACTGAGTTTCATAAGCATCTGTCACCACAATCAGCATTACCCGCCCTGGCTCAATCTGCACTAGCTGTAGATGGCGCAAGCGATTGGTACGAGTTTGAGGGATTGTGATTAGGGTAATATACCCGCTAAGTGTTGCCAGAATTTGCGCTGATCCTCGCAACAGCGCCTCTAAACTCCAATCGTCCCAATTTAGACGCTCTGTAAATAATTGTTCCACCTGAAGACCCAGTTTATCTTCAGGCTTAATTAATTTATCAACATACATCCGGTATCCAGAATCAGACGGTACTCGTCCCGCAGAAGTATGAGGCTGATAAAGTAATCCTGATTTTTCTAAGACTCCCATTGCACTGCGAATCGTCGCGGGGCTAACGCTGAGGTTATACTCCTCTACCAAAGCCTTAGAACCCACTGGTTCTGCCGTTGCTATATAGTGACGGATAGTTGCCCAGAGTATACGTTGTTGCCGATCTGTCAAACTAACTTGCATAGACTTTGTTAAAGCAGCTAAATTGAATCAAATTTTTAAAACAATTGGAATTATTGACAAAATGCTCTTGTGATCCGTGATAATATATTGCCCCCTCTTCTTAAATTAGCCAAGCAAAAACATCTTATATATATTTAGAGCCTCTGGGTGTATTAAATGTTGCTGGTACTCGTAAATCTAGCAACCAGAGGTTATTCCGAGATGTTTGTTTAACTATAAGTTATTTAAGTCTCTTGATAGTGGGAAGGAGATCAAGGAGCGGCTAATTCCTCTAGCCGCAGAATAGAGTAGTTAATATTGAGGGATTGAGTGATCTACCAAAATTGAGTAAGCGTCAATACCACCCGCCACATTTTTGACATTAGTAAAGCCTTGATTCATTAGCCACTGACACATCTGAGCAGAACGAATGCCATGATGACACATTACTATTGTCTCTTTTTCTAGATCGAAGCGGCTATGGATTTGGTCAGACCATTCTGCATATTCGCTTAAGGGTAACACCTCAAATCCTTCTATTGATGCGATCGCAACTTCCTGGGGTTCTCTGACATCCACTAATTGCAAGTCTTCTTTGGATGCTAACCGTTGGGCTAACTCTTCGACACTAATCTGGGTAACAGGTTGGCTAAAATTTTGAGCAGACATAAATTAATACTGAGTTGTATCTATGCTAGATACTGGCAACATTGAGGATGATGAAGAAGCTGAAAGTTTGATAATCAGCATTTTTCTCGACACCCTAATCAAGGATGCCATGAAAAATCCATCCCAACTTGTTCCTTATATAGAGGAAATGAGTGCTGAAGTGGATGAGTTACTTGCTGATGTTGTTCTAGATGTATGAGTTTCTTTGACACTCCCCATGCTCAAGTCGCAGGGATTCTACTAAATTTCACAATATGAAACTACGCTTATTTTTCTCTGCTTTGATAGCTGGTGTGCTAGTGCTGCTTTTACTGGGCGCTGGTGGCTTTTACTGGTTGATTTCTAATAGTCCGCTCAATCTCCTTTCTGGAGGTGCTACAACTAACCCAACGGCGGCTGTTTTTGTACCAAAACAAGCACCTGTGATGGTGTCTTTGCTAGTAAATCCAGAACGCTTGGAGGCATTTAGCCAAGTGGTTGCCCCTGTAACACAGCGATTGCGATCGCGTGCTGAACTTAACCAAATTAAACAAAGTTTACTAGCAGGTACAGATTTAGAATACTACCGAGATATCCACCCTTGGTTAGGTGACGAAATTACTTGGGCGCTAACTACTCCTGACATTGACCGCAACCGCGAGAATGGAGTACAACCAGGATACTTACTAGCAGTTACTACCAAAGATGCTGAACGTAGCCGTCAGTTTTTAGAACTTTTTTGGGAAAAACAAACAGTTGCGGGAGCAGATTTAGTTTTTGAACAATATAAAGGTGTAAAGCTGATTTACAGCAATCAGCCAGTATTAGTTAGTGGTACTAAATCCTTAACAAGTCTGACAACCGCAGTAGTAGGCGATCGCTTTGTGCTATTTGGCAATCATCCTAAAGTGTTGCGCGATGCGATTAATAATGTCCAAGTTGCTAATCTCACTAATTCTATTCAATATCAACAAGCTTTAGAAAAATTAACTGATCAAAAAATAGGTTTAACATTTGTTAATCTTCCAGCAGTTAAAGCTGGGCTAGGAAATGATGATTCGACAGCAGAAAATTCTCAACCTTTTGGAAGTTTAGCGATCGCACTGGGAATAAACCGCCAAGGATTAATAGCAGATACATCTTTAATTGCAGCAAATCAAGAAAATATTTCGCCTACCCCTCCAGCATTGTCTCAGCCAGTTACAGCCTTAAAATATTTACCAGATTCAAGCTTTCTCGGCATTGCTGGTAACGATTTAAATCAATTTTGGAACCAAATATCAGCAACACTGAAAACCGACAATACCTTATCGCAGCTACTCAACCAATCAATAATATCTCTACAAAAGTCTTGGGAAATTTCTTTACCAGAAGATATTTTTAGCTGGGTGCAAGGTGAATATGCTTTAGGAATGTTACCGCATAGCGATCGCAGCGAACCAGATTGGATATTTGTGGCAGAAAAATCAGATCTTGCTGACGAGGGAATTGCTCATCTAGACACTGTTGCCAAGCAGCAAGAATTTAACGTTGGCTTGTTACCATTAGATAATCAATCAATTATTGGTTGGACAAAACTGATCACCGTTCCTCATGGTAACGGGAAAGCTCAAAAGTTGATGAAACTAGAAGCACAAGTTCAAGGAGTCCACACCACCGTAGGTAAATATGAGATTTTCGCAAGTTCAGTAGAAGCAATAGATCAAGCACTCAAAGCAAGTGATAATTCTTTGCTCAATAGTAAAAAATTCCAAAGTGCGATCGCACCATTACCACAACCCAACGATGGCTATGTATATCTACAGTGGCAAAATATTGAGCCGATTCTAGAGCGCCAATTGCCTATTTTAAAAGTAGTAGATTTGATTGGTAAACCCTTCTTATCTCATCTGCGATCGCTTAGTTTAACCAGCTACGGCAGTGAAAACAATGTCCAACACAGCAAAATATTCTTCCAACTCGGCAACATAAATACCTGAAAAGCCAGTCATTTCAGTGACCAGTGACCAGTGACCAGTGACCAGTACCTAGAAGCGTTACGTCATCAGCTTTAAAGCGCGGAATTTATGGGAATTTTTCATCTTTTAAGAGGCGATGAAACAATAAACTTGTTTATAACGGTGTGCCGATCAACTGAGGAATCAC
>JBARVL010000030.1:0-4167 GCA_049646245.1 Crinalium sp.
TTATTAATAATTATTTTGAAATTGCCCCGCCACTGCTAAGTGAGATTGATGCTGCTATAGATACCGCCGATGCTAATAACTTATTTCAGGCAGCACACGCGCTGCGTTCATCTAGTGCTAATTTAGGCGCTATGAAACTTTCGGGTATTTGCCAGGAGTTGGAGTCTATTGGGCGTAGTGGTACTACTGTAGGGGCGCAAAGTTTGCGATCGCAAGTTAAATCAATGTATCAATTAGTTAAAGACGCTTTGCTGAAAGAGTGTAAGGACTGAAAACTAAGAAATAAGCCCAACTTGATGTTGGCAGGGGTCTCCCGTTAACCCTACGGTTTAACGGGAGAGAACTAATCAAAGCATTTAATCATTATCTTTATTATTATTGTTGTCTTTGTTGCTACCCTCATTATCTCCCTGTTGGCTTGATTCATTATCCTCAGAATCTTCTTCGTTAGATCTATTTTCCTGATTTTCTGAGCTATTTTCTGAATTTTGTTCTTCTGATTGCCTCTCTAACCCAGGAGAATTATTATCTTCATTATTGGGGCTACAAGCACTTCCAATAATTAATAAATTCAAGGCGATGAGGAAAACAAAACAAGGATTTTTTTTAATTTTCATGGAACTATATTATACAATGGCGGTTTTTAGAGTCATATATAGCGGTCTGCACCGTCAGCTATCAGCCGTCAGCTTTTTTAAAAGCCAATGCTTACAAGGGTTTCAAAATAAAAAATGCCCTAACCACAAGGCGCGACTGCTATAAATGTAATTTTTTTTAACTATAGCTTGTATATTGCCTAAACCTGGGCAATATAGAGGATAAATAGGTGCGTCAAGCCTTTTTTCCTGAATCACAAGCAAGAGAAATGTTTATTATTACCCAGAATGGCAAGTATGGTTATATTGACCATACAGGAAAGATGATCATCGAACCCAAATTTGATTTTGCTTGGAACTTCACAGAAGTACTGGCAAGGGTGATGATTAACGGTAATTTTGCCTATATAGATAAAAGGGGAAATATTGTAATCAATCCCCAATATGATGATGCTGTGGACTTCTCCGAAGGACTAGCACGGATCAGAGTAGGCAGCAAGTGGGGTTATATGGGTCAAGCTGGAAATATTGTGATCAAACCCCAGTTTGATCTAGCTGAAGACTTTTCCGAAGGACTCGCAGGGGTGCGTATTGGCAAAAAGTTGGGTTATGTTAATCCAACTGGTGCTATGGCGATCGAGCCACAGTTTGATTTAGGTTGGAACTTCTCTGAAGGGCTGGCACGGGTAAAAGTTGGCAGCAAGTGGGGTTACATTGATAAAAGTGGAAATATGGCGATCGCTCCCCAATTTGATGATGCTGTTAACTTTTATGAAAATATCGCCAGAGTCAAAGTCGCAGATAAGTGGGGTTATATAGATAAACAAGGCAATTTTAAAATCAAACCAGATTTTTCTAAGGCTGAAGACTTCTCAGCAGGACTTGCAGCAGTGAAGATTGACAAAAAGTGGGGCTACATTAACTTATCTGGTGCTACTATGATCGAACCTCAGTTTGATCAAGCTTCTAAATTCTCTGAAAATCTGGCGAGTGTGAAAACTGGCGATAAGTTCGGCTATATCGACATTACGGGAAATATTCAAATTAGACCGATGTTTGATCATGCTGAGGACTTTTCTGGTGGTGTTGCCAGAATCAGGATAGGTGACAACTCTGGCTATATTGATAAAAGGGGCAATTTTATTTGGAATCCCAGTAAATAAGTAGCTCAAGTTACTCGATCAGGACTATCAGCAACTATGGGCAATGCCTCTTGCTAGTTGCTGATCCAAATTTTATTGTTAAAAATATAAAAATCCCTCGGATAAAGCCAATAAATCCCACGTTTCAAACGTATAATTTACTTAACCTAAGTTCACATAGAACTTAGTAAAATTTCTTTAAGACAAGTTTACCCCCTATGAAAAAATCATAAAATTGCTACCACTTATGATATTTACTGTGATAAAGCAGTAAGGGTTTTTGTTTTATTTGCCTTACTTAAATCTAAAAATTCGACAATTTCAGCAGGTCTAGCCCCAGCAGCAATCATTTTCTGGACATCAGCTACTAAGAATTTTGACAAATAGCGGCGGTTACTCTTGCCATTACCATAGTAGCCATAGCGATATTGCTTAACTGAGCCATCGTAGTTACGCTCCTCTTCAATCCAGCCAGTACCACGATTACTGGAATTGGTAAAGATAAAGCAATTAACTCCACCCGCTTCTTGAAGCAACTGTGACTGTTCTTCAGACAACGCGACAATTTCAGCCTGGATTTGCAGTCGCCTTACAGGAGCCGCCGTTTTTAGCTCTTGCACTAATGCGTACTGTTCTTGCAAAATGCCAGTCATCCGAACTTCTGGCGATAGTTGTTTAGGCATAGCAATCATTAAAAGCAGCGCTGTTGGTATCAGCTTTATTGTAGTTTTAAGTAGGTGAGCTTCTAATGGCAGTAAGCTCCTTCTACGGCTTGAGTAATTATGCTGCCGTTTGAGCAGGCAATGTATAGTTTGCAACACGTCGAATTACCGCATCTTGTCCACGCATACCATCTGGTGATTTCTCCACAAGCTTTAGCTATTTTCACCCCATTGACTGTAGGTTGAACAGCATTAATAGCAGGTATAACGAAATCAGGTTGAGGAGGAAGACTGTTTACAATCAACCCTAAAATCATGACGCAATGCACCCTTATTATATTATTACCTTAAATCATTTGCGTATCAGGAAAAAACTCCAGACACACCCCAGCTTGATTTTCCTCGATCTCAACTGTTATTGGTATAGGTATGAGACCCCCTATACCAATAACTTCTTAAGGTCGGTAACATAGTATGACCGAACAAATTAAGACAATAAATTCTCCACGTACTCTCTGCTTTTATCCAACTGTGGAATGGGCAACAGCAGAACTTTTACCCAGGCTCCCCCTAGAACATGGAGACGTAATTTTAGATCCTGCAAGTGGAGAAAATGCGATCGCCAAAGTAATTAAAGATTTTTCCAATCGTATTCATGTTTTTAGTAACGATCTTGACTCCTTACAGCCAGCAGATTTTCACTTTGATATGACCTTACGAGAGTCCTGGAAATGGATAGAACGCAGTACAGGTGGTTTTGATTGGGTCATCGGTAGTCCGCCGTTCACGTCTGCACCACCAGAGGGTAAAAGGAGAGGTAAGCCAATTGTGCATTTATTTGTACAGATGGGTTATCAGTACGCTAGAAAAGGAGTGATTTTTCTCCTGAGTAAATCATTTACAGAACCCGTTAAAGATCGGCGTTCGTGGTTACAAACTTATAGCCATGAACAGTTTCTTGAACTACGTTTAGAACGGATTCGCACAAGCTACGATGCTTATGGCAAGAAGATCAGCAGTACAGATGAAGTTGCCTGCGATTGGTATGGATGGCAACATGGGCATAGTGGCGGTTTTGTGCCTGAGTATATTTGGCGATAAAGCTAAAAGTAACTGTATGCGTTCGCCTAGCGACTCCTAAAGATGATCGAGCTTTTTTACGTGCAAATATCGGTAGAAGCTATTTACTAGGCAGCTACTCAGGCAAAATTAAAATTACCTTAAAAAAGTAGCTTTTATTCCTCTTCTTTTAGCTAAATCTGGCAAGTAAATAAATAGCTTGAGAGTGAGAACTATCGGAAATATTTCCGCGATATACTATTAAAATAGTTGCCACAAAAAAAATATTTAAAGTAATTTTTAGTAGTTATTTAAATGTGATGCTATGGACACAGTTAATGATTTAACAATTATACACAAATTTGTCCAAGGTACAACACAATTTTTATCTAATTCAAATTTGTGTATAGAAGGTGATTGTACCAAATCTCAGTTGTTTTCAACCAGCAAAAAGTTACTTGCTATCATCAGGCTAGTTAATAAAACACGCTCGGCTTTGGTTTGTCAAAAATCTGAATATGGCGAGCTATTAGAGCAAGTTCTCCAAAAAAGCAGCTTTCTACCTGTTGGTACAGAAAAATCAGGTTTAATTGCCTACGAGCAACACGAAATTCCTTTAGGTTATACCTTGCAATATACACAAGCTGTTAATGTCTGGGAAGCTTGGTATCCTCGTCAAAAGCAGGAGATCAAGCATGATAGCCGACT
>JBARVL010000031.1:0-2540 GCA_049646245.1 Crinalium sp.
ATGGAGTGTTCGACGTTGTGGTATAGGGCATCACTGTTAGCAATGTTTTCCATTGCCATACTACCCGCCCAAGCAATTATGTCCTCATAGTCGTGCTTGTATCCGCCGTAGGTGCGGCTATAACCTTCCCGAAGCTTCTCAACAAAGGCATCAATTAGAATCTCGGTCGCGTTAAACATTTTTGGTTTGGTCGTATTGGGTATGATTTTATAGATGCTGCTAATTTTAGGATGCAACAAAAATTAATTAAAATTGCTGTGAGTCATCACGTTGCGTTGTGTTTGTTATCACATTTTTTAAGGTAAAAGTCTATAAGTCCCTGAAAATGGATATTGTAGCTTTGTTGGTGTGCTAATAATTGTAGTTATAGAAACTATATTCAGATCAATATCCTGAGAAATCATGTACTTATCAGGATATGGTGATAAGTAGGGATTAGGGTTGAATGTGCGGATCTTCACTATCCGATTTTAGGTGTTTTCTGATAGAATTTAGATCTTAGTTGCTTTAGTAGCAAAATGCGGGTGTAGTTCAGTGGTAGAACGTCACCTTCCCAAGGTGAATGTCGTGGGTTCGAGTCCCATCTCCCGCTTTATCTGTACAGTGACACATTATTTGTCCGCGTTGACAAGTTGATGTCCGTTTAACAAATAATTTCTCATTGACCAAAAATAATGGGTTTCAAGCCTCGCCCTTCTAGGGCGACTTTTTGTGTTAATATATTTTTGATACCACTTGTCTTAGTATCAAATGTTTGTTCTAGAGTACAGGGTTAAGCCAAAACCGCTACAGATACCAGCCATCAACGAGGCAATTAGGACATCTCAGTTTGTCCGAAATAAAGTCCTGCGTTACTGGATGGATAATCGTGGCGTTGGTAAAACTGAGTTGTTTAGATACAATACATTATTGAGAAAAGAATTTAAGTTTGTTGAAGACTTAAATTCTCATGCTTGTCAAACAGCAGTTGAAAGAGTATTGAGAGCAATTAATAAGTTTTTCGACAACTGCAAAAAGCAAGTGCCAGGGAAGAAAGGGTATCCACGTTTTAAGAAAAATACTCGCTCAGTTGAGTATAAAGTTAGTGGCTGGAAACTATCAGAAAATAGAAAGCATATTACTTTCACCGACAAAAAAAATATCGGTACTTTAAAGCTGATAGGCTCTAGAGATTTACTATTTTTTCAGCTTGAGCAAATTAAAAGAGTAAGGATTGTTCGTAGAGCCGATGGTTATTACGTTCAATTCTCTATTGATGTCGATCCTAGCGTTACGATTAAGCCAATACAGCCTAGTCAAAAAGCCGTTGGAATAGACGTAGGCTTAAAATATTTCTACGCTGATTCGCAAGGGAATATTGAACCTATTCCACAGTTTTATAGAAAGGCTGAACAACAACTTAATCGACTTAATCGACAAAAATCCAAGAAGTACCGTAAAGGTAAACCTCAATCCCAAAATTATCACAAAGCTAGAAGTCGATATGCCCGTAAACATTTAAAAGTAAGTAGGCAGCGAGAAGAGACTGCAAAGAGAATTGCACTCCGCTTAATTAAATCAAACGACTTTATCGCCTATGAAGATTTAAACGTCAAAGGCATGGTTAGAAATCGACATCTAGCTAAGTCGATAAGTGATGTAGGATGGAGCTTATTTCGTAGATGGCTAGAATATTTTGGGCAAAAATATCAAAAAGTAACTGCGGCGGTTGCACCGCATAATACTTCCCAAAATTGTTCTAGTTGTGGCGAAAAAGTTCAAAAATCTCTATCTACAAGAACTCATGTTTGTCCATATTGCAACTATGTAGAGGATAGAGATGTGAACGCTGCGATCAACATTCTACAAAAAGGATTAGCTACGGCGGGGCGCGTCGAAAGCTACAAGCTTGGGGAGATAGAGCCTCTGGGTGAGTTGGAGCAATCCTGCTTATTTAAGTTCCATCAGTGAACCAAGAATCCTCGACCATGCGCGGGCGAGGAGCGTCAATAATTGCATCTACACAGCTATCACCTTTGCACCAGTGCAAGGATTTATTGAAAAATCCCGTAAGCTGCGAGATTTATACGGTAGTTCCTTTATTCTTTCCTATCTCGCACGCGCACTTTGCGAGGCGGCGGAAACTCAAGGTTTATTAGTTGTTTCTCCTGCCTTAATTAACCTTACTCAAGGCACACCTAACCAAATTATTATTCAAGGTGCGTTTTCATATCAAGATACTACACAAGCATTTAACCATGCTTGGAAAAGTATCACTCGTACTTGCCGTGATTGGATTGAACAGCAAATAAAAACAGATTACCAATGGCAGAAAGATTGGAATTTCTGGACAAATCACGCTTGGGAATTCTTTTGGGCGCAGGGGAATTTAGGGGAAAGTATCAGCGATGTGCGTAAAAAGCTGAATGATACGAAAAGATCCCGCAATTGGGTGGGAATTAACTGGATGGGGGAAAGTTCAACCTTATCTGGTGCAGATGCGATCGCATATCCTAAAATGAGCCAAAGTGTGAATCCGGCTCAAGTTAATTTAACTCAAC
>JBARVL010000032.1:0-10921 GCA_049646245.1 Crinalium sp.
AAAAACTGTTTAATGGTACAAACGGGCTAATAGACTTTAAAACTTTATTAGGTGCTGATGTAGGTAACAATAAAACCCAAGTAGTTTTTTATATACTAACAGTAATATTTTTAGTAGCAGCTTATGCTCTCTGCCGTTGGTTAACAACTGGCAGATTAGGACGCTTACTAATTGCGCTGCGTGATGATGAAAGTCGGATTAGGTTTTCAGGTTATGATCCTACAGAATTTAAAGTATTAGTATTTGCTGTTTCGGCTGGATTAGCTGGAATTGCTGGCGCATTATATACCCTACAAAGCCAATCAATCTCACCTAGAGCAATGGATATTGCCTTTTCTATAGAAATGGTGATTTGGGTAGCTGTAGGAGGTAGAGCAACTTTAATTGGTGCAATTTTAGGAGCATTGCTAGTTAATTACGGTAAAAGTTTATTAAGCGAGCAATTTCCCGAAATTTGGCTATTTTTTCAAGGAGCGTTATTTTTAATTGTTGTCACAGTGCTACCAGATGGAATTGTGGGATGGATGCGATCGCAAGGCATTAATCTAGTTAAATCACTTCTAGGAAAACGCAAACAAGTAGCTACCTACCCAAGCTTAGAAGAAGACCCAGATATACAGATTGAGCGCGAAACTTTGGAACATGAATAATAAAAACTAGATATAAACACAAAGATAAATTTAATCCTTCTCCTTTGCGATCTTTGCGCTTACCTCTGCGTCCTTTGCGTTAAAAAAATCCCGTGAACACCAAAATAGTAGAAACCGAAAACGTCACCGTCAGCTTCGACGGATTCAAAGCACTCAACCACCTAACCTTTAGCATGGATGTAGGTGAATTGCGAGTAGTTATTGGTCCTAATGGTGCTGGTAAAACCACTTTTCTAGACGTAATTACAGGCAAAGTCCAACCAACTGAAGGACGAGTACTATTTAAAGGAAAAAACACTAAAAAACTGGCAGAACATCAAATCGCCCGATTAGGTATTGGTCGTAAATTCCAAACACCGCGAGTTTACCTCAACCTCACACCCCGCGAGAATTTAGAAATTACCTGCAACCGCAGGAAAGATGTTTTTAGCAGCTTATTTAGTAGTTCCTCAAAAGACGAAAAACACCAAGTTACAGGATTGCTAGAAACTATTGGCTTATCCGCAAAAGCCGATCTTACAGCAGGTTTACTTTCTCATGGAGAAAAACAACGCTTAGAAATTGGAATGTTAGTTGGACAGTCACCAGATTTGTTGCTAGTTGATGAACCTGTTGCAGGATTAACAGATGAAGAAACGTATAACATTGGCGAGTTACTTTTAGCCTTAGCGCAAAGTCATTCAATTTTAGTAATTGAACATGATATGGAATTTGTTAGACAAATTGCCCGTCAAGTGACAGTTTTGCATGAAGGTTCGGTGTTATGTGAAGGCACTATTGAAGAAGTACAAAATGATCCGCGTGTAATTGAAGTATATTTAGGACAACAATGATCGACAAATAATTGCTCAAAATTCTCCCAACTTTTGCTATAAAAGGGTTTAATAATGCTTTCCAATTCAATTTAGGGTACTAAGTACGAAAGACCCAAAAACCCTGAATTAATGAATGATATTAATCTGGTCATTGTTCGCGATCGCTATCTGTTGACCATCGGGGCTAAAAACCACCCGCGTTAGCTCATTCATCGGATTAACACTAAGACCGTGAGTCAACTTCCAGTTTTTGTTAGTTTGAACATTACTGATATGGTATCCAACCCCGTGTCCTCCATGAACAAAGGTTTGAGAGTCGGGACTCATCGCAAAAAGACCACCTCTTCTATCAATAGGAAGCTCCGACAAAGATTGTAACTTTCCCGTTTTAATCTGCCAACGAGCAATGTAGCTCATTAATTCTCGATCCTGTGTAAATGCCATTACGTCTTGCTGATCGGGACTGAAAACAATATCCAAAATCCACAACAAATTACTTTCATATCCTGCTGGTAGTTTGGGTTGCAGCTTGGCTTGCAGTTTTCGGGTATAAAAATTCCACAAATGCAGTTGAGAAATATTGTTGACTAAAGTGACGACCCCTAACATAGAACTGTCTGGGCTAAATGCAAAGTGACTTCTGTTGAATGCTATAGCCCTGGGAGCAACTTGTTGCAACGTTCCTTTTTTGACATTCCAGATGCGGACTCCTGATTGCAACTTGCTATCGATGCTCGTGATGCTCGTGGCGAGGAGTGAACTATTCGGGCTGAACTCAACCTGACAAAATATGCTCTCAGTGGTTTGAATCGTGTGATCTTGAATGGGGCTTGTCCACCGAGTTTGCCCAGTCTTAAGATTCCAAACTAAAAGTTCGATATTGCGCTTAGTTGAGGTTGAAGCATCGCCAGAATACATCAAACCAGCCGCAAATTGCCCATCAGGACTGAGGGCGACATCACAGAAGGCAAAGCCAGGTTTAGCTTTCATCGCTGAAAGTCGTTTGCCACTCGTCAAGCTCCACAGTTCGGCAGATTGCTGATTGGCTCCATTTGTAAATAGCGTTTTGCCATCTCTACTAAATTTGAATTGGGTGGCAGTAGAAGGCATTGAGACGCGCAGCGTTTGACGTGACCAGGATTTTGTAGGGGCTGTCTTTTTTTGTGCGGTTTTAGAGGAGTTGGGCTTGGCGCTAATTGCAGTCTTGGGAATCTGCTGTGCAAGTGTCTGTGGTGCGATCGCACAACTGATCAATACTGACAACAATACGGCTTTCATTGTAGATTTCATTATAAAAGTTTGCTCTTTTTGCGCTTATGTTAGGGTTGCAGACAGGATACGTGAAAATTAGCGCATCACTTGATCTGTTTTAGTCCGAGCTATTTGATCCTGTATTATCTATGATGAAAGCCCAATGTTTTAGATAACTTCTGTGCCTAATTCCTGCTTATTTAATCACTTTGAAAGATTGATGTATCCGTTGAATAGTACCTACGGCTGATGTATTGCTGCTTGTGTAATAACTTGAAACAATAGCCGTTTGATTATTGTTGTAGCGAATATAAGTTCTGATAATATTGGGAAAGTCAAAGCCAGAATTATCCGTCACCCAAAATCTCAAGGCTTGCCGTCCACCTATAGTCAATTTCTCTCTTTTTGTTATTATTGCATTATGTTCTGTATTATTGGAAATCCCTGTATTAAAAGTTTTTTCCATTGAGCCTTGTGCAAAGGTTATCTCAGTTTTAATAAAATTAGTCCCCCCTCCTACTCGTGGTTTGTAATTAGTGATTGCCACATATTTGTTATGGGTTTTATTAACATTCCAACCTGACGGGTACTGAATTGAGAATACTTTAGGCGAGCGATAGGTTTTAAATTGTTTAGCAGTTTGTGCTGAACTAGCTTCTACTCTATTCATCGAATAGGGTGTAGGTAAAACTCCTACACCGACAAGAGTAACCGTTGATATAACTGATAAAATTAAAATCTTGATTTTCATGGTTATTGTTTTTTCCTCAGATACAGCGAAAGAAGAACACGCAGGAAGGTTTTGTAGCTAAAGTGGTGAAACCATCTATCGAGGAGGCTCAGTGTACCTCACATGATAAGGCGGATCAAACAGAGGTTGGACTACTACCTGCCCCGTATTGTCGATATAGCCCCACTTACCGTCAACCTGTATTACTGCCAGCCCTTCTTTGAAATCCCAAGCAGCATCAAAAGTTGGTGTGATAACTACCTGCCCTAACTTGTCGATATAGCCGTACTTACCGCCAACCTTTATTACTGCCAGCCCTTCGTGGAATTCCCTAACATTACCAAAAGTCGGCGTGATAACTACTTGTCCTAACTTGTTGATAAAGCCATACACACCGTTAACCTTTATTCGTGCCAGTCCTTCATTGAAGAAATAAACATCACGAAAAGTCGGTTTAATGACAATTTTCCCTAAGTTGTTGATGAAGCCCCACCTATAGGCAATCCGTATCGCTCTTAGCCCTTCATTAAAGTAACCAATATTTTCAAACATCTGTTTGCCGACTACCTGCCCTGACTTGTTGATATAGCCGTACTTATTGCCAACCTTTATTGCTGCCAGCCCTGACTCAAATTCCCTAGCTTCATCAAAAGTCGGTTTGATAACAATTTTCCCTGACTTGTTGATATAGCCAAACTTACCGTTAACCTTTATTGCTGCCAACCCTTCTTTGAATTCCCTAGCATCACCAAAAGTCGGTTTGATCACTATTTTCCCTGACTTGTTAATAAAGCCGTACTTATAGCCAACCTTTATTGATGCCAGCCCTTCAGAAAAGTCGAGAGCGCGATCGAACATCTGTTTTGTGACTATCTGTCCTGACTTGTTGATAAAGCCGAACTTATTGTTAACTATTATTAGTGCCAGCCCTTCTTTGAAGCTCAAGGCATGATCAAATTTAGGTTTGATGACTATCTGCCCCGTTTTGTTAATAAAGCCGAACTTATTGCCAACTACTATTCGTGCCAGCCCTTCATTGAAATCACCAATATAATCAAACTGAGGTTTAACAACTACCTGCCCTGCCTTGTCCATCAAGCCCCACTTCCCGTCCTGTACAATAATAAACAGCGTTCTTGTAGCGATATTTTTAGCAACTGTTGAACTGATAACTTGCTGCGTGTTAGTACTAGCTGATGCCTGCATTGATAGCTGACTGCACGCACCATTCAATCCCAAAATGAAGAGAAATATAAATACCTTGGTGTATTTCAATTTAGTTAAAAGCGATATATTTGTCATTATCTTTCCTCTCATAAATTCTGTTGAAAATAACTTCAGTTACAGCAGCTTTGCACTGGTAAATTGTTACTCTAAGATATACTTCATTAGACTAAAAGCAGTTTACGCAAATTTATAATTTTTTGTATGCAGTTTAGTTCTCTCACTTTCTATAAACAGGTATAGCAGTAGCCAGGAGGGCTAGGGCATTTGAAATTTTTGAAACCCTTGGAAACATGGCGCAAGATATAGAGCTTTCAGTATTACCGTCGCACAACCAAAATATGGAAAATCCTACCCTTAAAAGATCGGGGCAGGATACTTGATTGACCATGATAAAAAATTCACTTTTTTGCTATCAATTACCTACTTGCTACAGAATCAGTGGTGAGATAAATGTGTCCTAAAGCTTTACCGTTGTAAGTGCGTTTTGCTAACCGCCAATTAGAATCTAAATTGATTTTAGTGAATCCTTCACCAATACCATTGCTTCTGCCAAGTTCAATCGGTTGAGCATTAAAATCTCTTGATTTAGTTCCTAACAGCACCAGTTGATTACCACGCTGTACAATATCGAAATCATACTGCGCCCCTAAATCAACACCTGCTTGCCGCATTGAATAACCGTTACTATCAGTAAAACGTCCACAAATGCCTGTAAAATCAAAGTCTAATAATAGCGGCTTAACTGTGTTGCCACTTTCAGCCCAACACGCTCTTTTATTGGATAATTGTTGCAAAATCACCAGTTGATAACGATTTCCACTTAACGGTGCAGCCGTAAGGATAAATTGATTTTGAGGAACTTCTTGTTGACCAAACAAAGAAGAACCTACGGGTCTGGGTGTGATAACTTGTGAATCGTTATTGTTTTGAAAAGTTGGTGGGAGATTGATGGGGTTGACAGCAATAGGTTTAACAGTTGGTTTCTTGGCTACAACTGGTTTCTTAGCTATAACTGGTTTTTTGGCTGTAACACGCTTTTTAGCTACAACTCGCTTTTTAGCTTTACGAACTTTGCTTTTAGAAGCAGTCTTGGCATAGCTTGGTGCAGTAAGTACGAAGGACTCCATCACCATACCTCCAGTTACGCCGAGTAATAAAGCCGAAGCGACAACAACTTTAAGAGGTAATTTAGTAGCAATGGATTTAATAGAATTAACAACAGAAGAGAAGGAATTATTGGTAGCGCCTGTAAGTTTCATTTTTGTTTGGGGAATCACTGAACTCGATTGATTTCAGTATTTCCTGACTACCCTAAGACGGGGGGTGAGTAGTAACCACTTTCTGTATGCGTCTACAAAACAGTTCTTCTAATCCCTAGCCGTTGGTTAAAAGTAGTACTTTAATAGTGGTCAGTTAGACAAGTGACTATTTTGAGATTTTGGATATAGGTATAAATATGACACAAGGAATAAGCGCGATCGCACACACACCCGAAAATACTCCTTCTAACCAGCTAATGCTGCAACTATCTAACCTTAATGTTTACTACGGTGAAAGTCATATCCTCCGGAATGTAGACTTAACTGTGTCAGCAGGGCAAATGGTTTGCTTAATTGGACGTAATGGCGTAGGTAAAACTACTCTACTAAAAACAATTATGGGATTAATCAAGCCTCGAACTGGCACAATTACTTTTGCTGGTGAACCAATAACCAATAAATCACCGGATCAACGGGCAAAACTGGGAATTGGCTATGTCCCCCAAGGGCGCGAAATCATCCCGCGTTTAACTGTAAAAGAAAACTTATTGTTAGGTTTAGAAGCAAGACGCGACGGTAGCAAAGGAAATCAAGAAATCCCAGAAGAAATATTTGCCTTATTTCCCGTCTTAAAAACAATGCTGTCGCGTATGGGTGGCGATTTAAGTGGAGGACAGCAACAACAATTAGCGATCGCTCGTGCTTTAATGGGAAAACCTCAGTTACTTATATTAGATGAACCCACAGAAGGTATTCAGCCTTCAATTATTCTGGAAATCGAAGCAGCAGTACGTGGAATTATAGAGGCTACTGGAATTTCTGTATTGTTAGTAGAACAACATCTGCATTTTGTCCGCCAAGCAGATTGGTATTACGCCATGCAAAAAGGCGGTATTGTTGCCTCTGGTGCTACTAGCGAATTAAGTCAGGATGTGGTTCAGCGATTTTTAGCTGTGTAATCTGACATTGAGATCCCTAAAATCGGGGCAACCACGGGGGGATTGCCCCTACATGGGAAAATTTTCGGGATTGTTGGGATGAAAGGTATCGCAATCCCATAATAAGGGATTATCTCTTATATATTCTCGCAAGCGATCGCAGGCTTCTTCGTTACGAATAATGTGTTCATAATAATTGCGTTGCCATAGTCTTTTTTCAAAAGCTAACCATTCCTGATGATAAACTCCGTGACGATATTTAGCAGTGGTTAGAGATTTAAAACGATGGACAACATCGCCTAATTTCATGGAGGTATTAGGTTCAAGAATAATAATGCCATGTATGTGGTTAGGCATCAAAACGAAGGCATCAATTTCAATTCCTTGGTAATATGTAGGAATTTCATCCCAAACAATTTGTACCATTTCTCCTGCGGGTGAAGGGTACATTATACCTTCCTGAATTTTACCCAGTAGCGATCGCCGTTGGTTAACACAAATAGTCACAAAATACGCGCCTGCCTCAGAATAATCATATCCTTTGAGGCGAATAGAACGGCGGTGATGAATATTAGGATTATATGGCATAAACAACCTGTAGGGGCGCTGCCCCCGTGCGCGCCCCTTGGTTTGTGCGATCGCCATTGATCGGGGTAATCATCAATCTTGGGGCAACCACGGGGGGATTGCCATGAATCGGGGCAACCACGGGGGGATTGCCCCTACCAAATTCCGGCGATCGCCATTGATCGGGGCAATCATTAATATCGGTATTATATGGCATAAAAAACACGTAGGGGCGCTGCCCCCGTGCGCGCCCCTTATTCCGTGCTTTAAGTCCCATTAAAACAAAAAGTAACGCTGTGCCATCGGTAAAACTGTTGCAGGTTCGCAGGTTAATAACTCCCCATCTGCCCTAACTTCATAAGTTTCTGGATCTACATCTATCTGTGGTAAGGCATCATTCAACTTCAGATCTCGCTTACTAATATTGCGTGTACCTGATACGGCAACAGAGTGTTTTTGTAACTTTAACTGTGTAGGAATATCTCGATCTAATGCTGCCTGAGATACAAAAGTTAAAGATGTAGCAGAAATAGCACCTCCAAAACTGCCAAACATCGGTCGCATATATACAGGTTGCGGCGTGGGAATACTCGCATTTGCATCTCCCATTTGCGACCAAGCAATCATACCGCCTTTAATTACTATTTGCGGTTTTACCCCAAAAAATGCTGGTTGCCATAAACATAAATCTGCTAATTTTCCAACTTCTACTGAACCCACATAATTAGCAATTCCGTGAGTAATTGCAGGGTTGATAGTGTATTTAGCAACATAACGCTTGGCGCGGAAGTTATCATTCTCAACCCCACCTTGATAAGGGGGGGTTAGGGGGGGTAAATGTCCTCTTTGCACTTTCATTTTATGCGCCGTTTGCCAAGTACGAATTATTACTTCTCCCACTCTCCCCATTGCTTGAGAGTCAGAAGAAATTATGCTAAATGCGCCTAAATCGTGCAAAATATCTTCAGCAGCAATAGTTTCTCTACGAATTCTTGACTCTGCAAATGCCACATCTTCTGGAATTGCCGGATCTAGATGATGACACACCATCAACATATCTAAATGTTCATCTAGAGTATTTAAAGTATAGGGGCGCGTGGGGTTAGTTGAAGAAGGCAAAACATTAGCTTGACCGCATACTTTAATAATATCTGGTGCATGACCACCGCCAGCCCCTTCAGTATGATAAGTGTGAATTACACGGTTTTTAAAAGCAGCAATTGTATCTTCTACAAAACCTGCTTCATTTAATGTATCCGTGTGAATTGCTACTTGGATATCATACTCATCTGCGACACTTAAACAAGTATCAATTGTTGCTGGTGTTGTTCCCCAATCTTCGTGCAATTTTAATCCCATTGCACCTGCAAATACTTGTTCTATTAATCCTTCAGGTTTGCTACTATTACCTTTACCTAAAAAGCCTAAATTTACAGGAAAAGCATCCGCAGCTTGTAACATTCGATAAATATTCCAAGCGCCAGGAGTGCAAGTTGTGGCATTTGTACCTGTGGCTGGACCAGTACCACCGCCTATCATTGTAGTAATACCGGATGCGATCGCAGTTTCTATTTGTTGTGGGCAGATAAAATGAATATGGCTATCTATTCCCCCCGCAGTTAAGATCATTCCTTCGCCAGCAACAACTTCTGTACCAGCACCAATAATAATATCTACGTTGTCTTGAATATAAGGATTTCCTGCTTTACCAATTTTATCAATATGTCCATTTTTAATACCAATATCGGCTTTAACAATTCCCCACCAATCGAGAATTAAAGCGTTAGTAATTACTAAATCTACCGCACCATCAGCATTAGATATAGGAGATTGCCCCATCCCATCTCGAATAACTTTACCACCACCAAATTTAACTTCATCGCCGTAGGTGGTGAAGTCTTGTTCGACTTCGATAAATAATTCTGTGTCTGCTAGGCGGATGCGATCGCCTGTTGTTGCGCCATAGGTTTCGGCGTAGGCACGACGATCCATTTTATAACTCATAATAGCTCCTAGTTAGTTTTTTTTAACGCAAAGGATCGCAAAGGGAAGCGCAAAGGATCGCAAAGGTTATTTATAATTGGCTGGTCGGGATTTTAGGTTACTGTTTTTTATAATTGACCGTTGATTTTTGCATTAAATCCATAAATTTGACGACTACCTGTGAAGGGTACTAATGTTACTTCTTTTTCGTCGCCTGGTTCAAAACGCACTGCTGTTCCGGCGGGGATGTTGAGGCGCATTCCTAAAGCTTGTTCTCGGTCGAATTTTAAAGCTGTGTTAACTTCGTAAAAGTGGTAATGTGAGCCGACTTGAATTGGGCGATCGCCTGTATTTGCTACTTTTATTTTTAAGGTAGGACGACCCGCGTTTAGTTCTATTTCTCCCTCTTGGGCAATGATTTCACCTGGAATCATTTTTACCTCTACTATTGAATAGGATTATGAACTGTAACTAATTTTGTACCATCAGGAAAGGTAGCTTCTACCTGCACATCATGCACCATTTCTGGTACTCCTTCCATCACATCATCTCGCGTTAGCACGGTAGTACCATAACTCATTAATTCTGCAACAGTTTGACCATCCCTAGCACCTTCTAAAATTGCCGCCGAAATATAAGCTACTGCTTCTGGATAATTCAACTTTAATCCTCTAGCTTTACGACGTTCTGCGACTAAAGCAGCAGTAAAAATTAACAATTTATCTTTTTCTTGTGGGGATAATTGCATTAATCTAAAAACCTCCTTGATTTCCTATTTACTTAAATAATACCTGTTTGAAAAACCGCCAAGACGCAAAGAACGCCAAGGAAGAAGAATATGATCAGTAATCTTTTAGTGAGAAGGGTAATGTCTGATTAATTCAGCAACAGACCAAGCTTGAGCAAATGCCCCTTGGGGTGAATGGGGTGGATCGCCATCAAAAACTTCGGAAATTGAGCCAAGACAAGCTTCCTGCTGGAAGTGGTCTAATAAAGGTTGCCAATCAAAGGGAATTGGTTCTGAGTCGTAGAAACGTTCCCAGGCGCGGATAAAGGAACCTATTAGCCAACTCCAAACTGTGCCTTGATGGTAAGCAGAATCACGATGGTATCTATCTCCAGCATAGTTACCAATATAATTTGGATCGGCTGGATCGAGGCTTCGCAGACCGTAGGGTGTGAGGAGGCGATCGCTTGCTACGTTTAATACTGCCCTTCCTTGCTCTTGTGAAAATCCGCAATGATATAAGGAAAGAGCTAACACAGCATTAGGTCGGATTTGAGAGTTAGGTTGATCGTTAGGCTCAATTGTATCGTAAAAATATTGTTGGGTTGGGTTCCAAAACTTTTGTAAAGAAAGCTTGACTTTGGTGGCGAGTTGAGTATATTCATTTCGCTGATCTTGCCAACTTATAATACTAAAAATTTCTTGCTTTTCAAGTTCCTCAGTCCAGCGAAGTGCCCAACATAAGGCAGAATACCACAAGGCATTAATTTCTAC
>JBARVL010000033.1:0-2478 GCA_049646245.1 Crinalium sp.
ACAAAACAGGCTTTTACCAACGCCACCTTTTTCACCATCTGTAAAATGAAGTCCAGTCTCCAATTCACCCTCTGAGAACTTAGCTTCATCCACCTGACCCAACTCAGAAGAATGCAACTCAGTCTGCTGTTGTTGAACCACTACTGCATTTTCCACGGGCTTATTCTCCTCACTTTCACGAACTTTAACTTCAACATCACTACCGTCGTTCAAGATTTCTCCTTGCTCTATTACATCTTGCTCTGCTTGCTCTATTACCTCAAGATCTGTTACCTCCATAGCTACTACTTCTTGCTCGGTCATTGCTTCTGTCAAATCTTCTGTTTTATTAGTAGGCTCATCCTCTACTACACGAAGATCTACTACCCCTGAAGTTAAATTAGTAGACTCATCCTCTATTAAATTTTCAGTTTTATCCTCCGTTAAATCAGTAGACTCATCTTCTACTTCACCCCCTTTTAAGTCAGTAGGCTCATCTTGATTAAATGAATGAAAACCACTGCTATCATCCTCGGTTTTGTCTTCTGTCGCGCTCTGGCTAACCTGCTGGTTCCTTTTTCTAATTCCAGTTCCAGTGCTTTTAGGTTTTGGCATAAAATTCCTCTCAAAAATCCATTGGGAAAAGAGAACTACCAACAGCAGTAAGAAAAAAAACTCTATTAGAGCATAAAAAAGGTTTACTTGAATAAACACAAAAAAGCTTCTACCTAACGTCAGAACATTAACTAGCGTTATATACCCCCAAAGAGACTTTCTGCCTCCTCATAAGTACCTACCCCTTTAATTCTTGATTCCCTTTTTGGTGGCTGTTCAGGTTCCGGTTCCGGTTCCGGTTCCGGCGCAGATAATGGTTGTGCTTGTGCAGAGAGTTGACCATTGTTGATTACAACGTGCTGTGTTTGCTGAGTCGGTTTTTCTAAACCAAACAAGGTACGAATATACCTAGCACGATTCTCTAAAGCATCACAAGATTCTAAAGCTATTATCTTTAATTCCTCATCGGATAAATCACCTTTTTGTTTATATGCTAATGGCAAAACACACATTCGCAAAAACTGTAAAATCAAATCTTTAGATGCTCGTGAACCTTGAGAACTTAAATACGATAACACTACACCTTCATGAGTGTTAGCTAATAGTCGTAGTCTCAATCTAAAATCAATATGCTCTTTATCATTGTTATCGCTCATTACACTGCTGCTTTACTTCTAAAATGTTCAAATAAGCCAAAAATATCAATTAACCGGAACGCTAACGCTTCTTCTTGGTGACGCTTTTTAGTCAAACTTTCAAACGCTGTTTCAACAACAGATGTCAGATCAGCCCCCCAACAAATAGGAACTTTTGGTCTATCAAATGGCTGTGCCACTCCAGGCAAGGTAGACCTTTCACGCACTCCAAAATACTTGTTTAACTCCGGCTTTAAATAAATTCCTGCACCACCACAAATAATCACTTCATCCAGTCTATTAGGCAAACATCTATCCAACCATTGCTCTAACTCAGCCCAATATTCTGCGCGGGAGCTAGTAATCGCATTAGCAATCTTTAAAACCTCCCCTGCACGTAACTCAGGTTTTTTACTTCTAGCTAAACCTTGAATTACAGGATTATTTTCTAGTTTTATTGGAGGCGAACCCTTATCACGATTCGTATTAACATAATCAGCCTGAAAAATTGCCCCAGATAACTCAAATGGCTTTTGACCACTGGTACGTTCTAATGCTTTACTCTCCAATTTCATAAAGCCTAATTCTGGACTTTCGCCTGACACCATCCGACCACCACTAAACTGTAAAGCTGTTACATTCCTATGCCCAAACATCAATACGGCTAACGTGCGATCGCGAAACCAATCCATTCCTTTCTGCTTAACTCGTACCATTGCCAAACCACTTCCTTCAGGTCGGCATAAAAAATTAGTTAATTTCACCTTTAACGGCTGACCTCGAAAACTAAAATCAGCCAAGATTTTAGTTAACTCATCTTTTAAAGTATCTCGATCTTCGTACTCAGTCCAAGGCAATAAAACAACCAGTTCCAACGTTATATTACTGACATTACGCTTAATAGAACTAGCTTTCTCTATAATCACGCCTACCACTGCTGCTACTTTATAAATCGCTCTTTCATACTTCAATTCGCCTAGTCCTGCATCACCAGAAAAATCACGAGCGAAAGAACCTACTAAGTAAATATTATTGTCCCACTCCACATAAGCTTCATCTTCTGGTCTGGGACTACCTAATTGTCCTTTCCCTGCTCTATAGTTCTCTAAAGCTGATCTTGACACTCTAGATATTTGCGGTGTCATTGTTACTAAATAAGTCTCCTTTTCACCTTCCACCTCAGCAATCACTTTCGTAAGTGACGCGCCTGGATCAATTCCAACTGTTATTTTCATTTAATACTTTCCTCGCCCTAACCCATTTCTCACAATTCTCACTCTCTACGCTCCCTACGCAATCTCCCCAAAGT
>JBARVL010000034.1:0-15462 GCA_049646245.1 Crinalium sp.
AGAGCCATTAGCGGTCTTGCCTTCTCTCCAAAGGATGCCAGTTCACCCTTGGCTTCGTCAACCAATTTTTGAGCTTGGATACGAGACTGTTCTAAACCCCATAGTTTAGGATAAGTTGCTTTTTGCGCTTGCAAATCTTTACCAGCAGTTTTTCCTAGCTGTTCTTGAGTAGCTGTAATATCCAAAATGTCATCAATAATTTGAAATGCCAACCCAATATTTTGAGCGTAGCGCGATAGCTTTTGTAATTGCTCTGCTGATGCACCTGCAATGATAGCACCACAAACTACACAAGCTTCTAACAAAGCGCCTGTTTTATGGGTGTGAATATAAGTTAAGGTTTCTACGGTAGTATCTGGTTTACCTTCGCATTCTAGGTCAACAACTTGACCACCAACTAAACCATCAGCACCCACAGCATGAGCTAATTTAGCAACTACTTGCAAAACTCTTTCTGCTGGTACTTTCTGAGTTTCCCTAGCAATATATTCAAAAGAGTATGCTAATAAGCCATCCCCAGCGAGAATAGCTATATCCTCACCATAAACTTTATGATTCGTCAACTTACCTCGGCGATAGTCGTCATTATCCATTGCGGGTAAGTCATCGTGAATCAATGACATAGTATGGATCATTTCCAACGCGCAAGCTGTCGGCATTGCCATTGCGATTGTACCGCCAAGCATTTCACAAGTAGCAAGGCAGAGAACTGGACGTAAACGCTTCCCACCTGCGAGTAGTGAGTAGCGCATGGCTTGATAAATTTTCTCTGGGTAGACGACTGGCAGAGAATTATCCAGCGCCGCTTCTACTTGTGGCTGTATCTCGGCTAAATAACTGGATAAGTTAAAATTAGCTAGATTCACTTGATCAGTGGTGATGGTTGTTTGATCCTGTGTGGTTGTCATTTATCAATTATCAATGAACAATTATCAATTACAAATTACCATTTCAATGGTCTTGCCCCAACTTCCGTTGTGGGGTAAGTTGCTGGGAGGAAATCCACTTAACATGAGGGCGGGTCATTGTTAATTGTTCATTGATTTGATGTAGCTTTCTACTGTATTTTGGAGCAACATGGCAACTGTCATTGCGCCAACGCCACCGGGTACAGGTGTTAAAAACTCAGCTACGTGCTTGACGGAGTCAAAGTCAACATCCCCAATTAAACGAGATTTGCTATTTTCATCAGTAATCCGATTAATACCAACATCAATAACTACTGCTTTTGGTTTAACCATATCAGCAGTAATCAGTTTTGGACGACCGACGGCGGCAATTAAGATATCTGCACTGCGGGTAATGGCGGATAAGTCTTGACTACGAGAATGAGCAATAGTTACAGTGGCATCGGCAGCTAGTAGCATTAAAGCTAAAGGCTTTCCTACTAAAATACTGCGTCCTACTACAACTGTATTTTTGCCTTTGAGGTCAATTTTGTATTCTTCTAACAAGCGCATCACGCCTGCGGGGGTGCAACTGCGTAAACCTTGCTCGCCGCGCAGTAAATGACCTAAATTAACTGGGTGTAGTCCGTCAGCATCTTTATGTGGGGCAATTTTATGTAATAGTGCGATCGCATCTAGATGTTCTGGTAATGGTAGCTGAACTAAAATCCCATCAACTCGACTATCTTGATTTAGTTCCTCAATTACTGCTTCTAACTCTGATTGAGCCGTATCAGTAGGAAAATGCTTACCATAAGAAACAATACCTACTTGAGCGCAAGCTTTTTCTTTATTTTTGACATAAGCGGCGCTGGCGGGGTTGTCTCCTACCATTAACACTGCTAGTCCTGGAGTTCTCCCAAACTTCTCTTGCAATTGCTGGACTTGCTGTTGCAGTTCAGTTTGAATACCTTGAGCTAGATTTTTGCCATCTAATATGTGGCTGATTGTAGAATCCATTGTGTGTGAGTAGCGTCGTTGAGTATTCCTGTCTGCTTGCCCATATTCAACCAGACAACTATTACAGTTTTGCAGATTTTCCTCAACACGGAATCATATAAAGGCAGTAGGGTGTCAAGGTTTGCTCGTAACATAGATTTAGTTGGTCAATCCTTGTGGCGATAAGCTGGTTAATAATTAATACAATGAAACCTCAAAAGGCAAGATACAATTATATCAATTTAAGCTTTTTACTTTTACCTTTTTACTTTTCCTTGTTTATTGGACTCTTTAGCTGTAGCAAAATTACTGAGTCATTATTTAGGTCGCCTCTGCAAAATGTTTCTATCAAAAAAATTACTGATGTCAAAAATCCTCAGCAAGTCAATTCTACAGTCTATCTTAAAGGTAACGTTGGCAATCAAGCTAGTTTTGTAGGTGGTGGTGCGTATGAACTACAAGATACTACTGGCAGTATATGGATTTTGACTCAACAACCTTTACCCCAAAAGGGGGAGGAATTAATAATTCAGGGCAAAGTGGAACATCAAAGTATGCCTTTAATTTTTGCAGCAGGTGGAAAGGCAGTGGGAGAGGTTTACGTGCAAGAGCAGCAACAGTTAGAACGCAAACCAGTAAAAAATAGCTTACTGCCATTTTCCTTAAAAAAACCATGAATCCTCAATCTGTAGAAGCTGAGTCAATCAAGCGTGCTGTTAGCATCGCTATTCTGTACTCTTCAGGGAAATTTCTGATGCAATTACGAGACGATATTCCTGGGATTGCTTATCCTGGTCATTGGGGTTTATTTGGTGGTCATATTGAACCAGGTGAGAGTCCAGAAGTTGCTATGCAAAGGGAACTCTTCGAGGAAATTAGTTATATTCCACCTACAATAACTAAGTTTGATGAATATGAAGATTCCCAAGTAATTCGTTATGTTTATCATGCGCCGCTAATTGTGGAGCTTCAGGAGTTAGTTTTACAAGAAGGTTGGGATATGGGTTTATTAACTCCTGAAGATATAAGACGCGGTAGTTGTTTTTCTCAAAAAGCTGGTAAAGAAAAACCTTTAGGTCGTCCTCATCAACAAATTTTGTTAGATTTTATGAAGTAATAATTCAGGAGTTGGGAGTTAGCAAGATTTCAATAGGTATCTGAGGCTAATTTTTTCAGCCCCTCTTCACTAATCCTTAGCAATTAAATTTAAGGGTTGCAATATAGGCATTGAGCAGGATCGGCGTATTGTAAATTATCGGGAAATAATTTTTCTTCAGTAAAGCCACACTTCCGACATTTATAAATTAATGATTTGATGGCAGAAGTTGGCAGATAACAGTATAAACTGAATTTCCGGATGAGGGTTAAAGCTTCCTTCAGTAGCTACAGCAATTGTTTCGCCTGTTATTTCTAATGCTTTTAAAGCTTTAAATCTGGCTGCTTCTAGTTGGTTTCCCATCCGTTCTATATCTCTGGTAAAAGTACCAAAAATATCAGTATCAAAATTTGGTGGCACAATTGTTTTTATGCCTAACTCTTTTGGTAGAATCGGGGCAATAACTTTTTCTTTGTGATGTTGAGTAGCGATAACGGCGATTTTGTTTTTAAATAAATGATTCATAGCTTTAAAAGGGAGGAGGGAGGAGTAAGTATCTGTTTCGCAAAACAAAAAAAGGAGAAAAGTTTGTAGATTAACCTTTCTCCAATTCCCCCTCAATAAAACAGGATTTTTTAGATGTGAAATAGCTTACTCGTCATGAGCAAAGCGGTGGAAAAGGAAATCTAAAGCGTAGTTACGCAGTTGGTAATATTCGGGGTCTTCCATGATCCGAGTGCGATCGCGCGGACGTGGAAAAGGTATATTTAAAACTTCACCAATTTTAGCGTGTGGCCCATTAGTCATCATTACCAAGCGATCGGCTAAAAATAACGCTTCGTCAATATCATGGGTAATCATTAATACTGTACAACGGCGATCGCTCCAAATTTTCAGCAGTTCTTCTTGTAATTCTTCTTTAGTAATTGGATCTAGCGCCCCGAAAGGTTCGTCTAAAATTAACACTTCGGGACGAATAGACAATGCGCGGGCAATAGAAACCCGTTGTTTCATCCCCCCAGAAAGTTGTGTGGGTTTTTTCTCTGCGGCTTCGGTAAGTCCTACAAGTGCTAAATTCTCACGGACAATGGCTGTTTTTTCCGCTTCTGACTTGCGCGGATATACCGAGTTAACCGCAAGGTAAACATTTTCAAAAGCTGTTTTCCAAGGTAACAGCGCGTAGTTTTGAAATACTACCATGCGATCTGGTCCTGGTTCAGTTATCGGTTGAGATTTCAGTTTTACTTCGCCTGTTGTAGGGTGGCTAAAACCTGAAACCATATTTAGTAATGTTGATTTGCCGCAACCAGAGTGACCAATTAGGCAAATAAATTCACCTTCTTGTATTGTCAGATTAACATCTTCTAAAACTGTGTATGGGCCGTTGGCAGTCTCATAAGTTTTAGAAACTTGATTAAATTCTAAAAAAGGTTGAGCGAGAGATTTTTGACTTCTCGATTTGGTGTTTCGGCTTAATGAGGTTGTGGTTTGAAATTTTAAGGTTGACATAGTTAGGGGTGGAGATATTTTTAAGAAGTGCGTGGCGCTTTCGGTAGGGTACGAAAATCACAGGTTTTATGGCAGATAGAAATCGTAGCCTTCGTTAAATGGAGGGATAATTAACCACAGATGAACACAGATGAACACAGATGAACACAGATAGAATATCTGATTGATAGCAAGAAGTCTTATTTGAAATTTGAATTTGCTGACTTTGGCGCTTAGGCTACTTTCTGAATTTTGGGGTCTAAAATCACATCGGCAATTGAAAAATCACGTTTAATTTTCAGGCTGTTAAGATAACCAATGGGGTCGTCGGCGTTGAAAGGAATGCCATCAAATAATTGAATGGAACTGCGACTATAGTTGACATCTAAACCGAGTTCTCTGGCGGCGGTACTAAAAACGCCAACTTTACAAGTTCTTTCTAAAATTTCTACCCAGTTTCTCGGAAATGGTGTTTCTCCCCAACGCGCTAGTTGAGTCATAATCCATAAATGTTCTGTACGACTGGGACGGTTAATGCTATCACCAAAAAATTGATGATGAGCATATTCCTGCATGGGGTTTTCTAAGCTACAGCTAGAAAAGTCGGGGTCATATACTTGGATATAGTCCATGTCTGTGCTGACATATTCCTGCCAAGATAAAATTTCCCGAACTTCTTCGGCATTATTTGGATCTGCACAGTAGACGCAAGCTTCTAGCAATGCTTTAACTAAGGCAATATGGGTATTAGGATAAGCTGTTGCCCAATCTTCTCGCACTCCTAAGACTTTCCCTGGATGTCCTAACCAAATCTCTAAATCTGTGGCGACAGGAAAACCAATTCCTTCTACGGCGGCGCGAACATTCCAAGGTTCGCCAACGCTATAGCCGTCTATACTACCATTTTTCAGGTCGGCAACCATTTGGGCTGGCGGAAGAGTTTGAATGGAAACATCCCGATCTGGATCGATACCTCCAGCAGCTAACCAATAACGCAATAGTAAGTTGTGCATGGAGGAGGGATGTACCATGCCTAATGTATGGCGTTGATCGGGGGTTTTTCGCAGGTAGTTTTTGAAATCTGATAAGGTATAAATTCCTTGGTCGTAGAAGCGTTTAGATAATGTAATGGCATTCCCGTTACGAGTGAGTGTCAGGGAACTAACTACAGGTATTGGTTTTCCTTCTAAACCTCCTAATGTTAACCAAATAGGCATTCCCGAAGGCATTTGAGCAGCATCTAAAAACCCACCAGCGATACCGTCAGCAATTCCCCGCCAGCTAGATTCACGTACTAAGTTAACTTCATCTAGTCCGTGTTTGGCAAAGAAGCCTTTTTCTTGAGCAACTGCTAGCGGCGCACAGGCGACTAGGGGCAAAAAGCCGATTTCTAAGTTGACTTTTTCTAAACCGTGACGGGCAATGGGTGCGGTTTTTCTGGCGCGGAGTTTTTTAATGTTTTTCTGTTGATTTAAGAAGTAAATCATTTCACTGCGTAAGCTGTAGTAGCTGGGATGTTCTACTACTTCCATGCGCTTACGCGGGCGGGGTATATCTACTTCTAATATTTGACCAATTTTTGATTCTGGCCCATTGGTTAACATGACGATGCGGTCAGATAATAGTACGGCTTCGTCTACGTCGTGTGTCACCATAACTGCGGTAACATGGTTTTCTTGGCAGATTTCCATTAATTTTTCTTGCAAGCTACCGCGAGTTAAAGCGTCTAATGCGCCGAATGGTTCGTCTAATAGCAAAACTTTTGGACGGATGGCGAAGGCGCGGGCGATCGCAACTCGTTGTTTCATCCCACCAGATAAATGTGCGGGTCGTTTGTCGGCGGCGTGTCGCAGTCCCACCATATCTATATGTTGTTCAATAATGGCAGAGCGTTCTTCTTTCGGTAAATGCTTCATTACCGTATTCACTGCCAAGCCAATATTTTCCCGCACTGTCCGCCAAGGCAGTAGAGAATAGTTTTGAAAAACTACCATTCTTTCTGGACCTGGTTCTTGCACTGGAGAATCATCGACTAATACTATGCCTTCAGTCGGGGAATCCAATCCGGCAATCATGTTTAATAACGTTGATTTCCCGCAACCAGAGTGACCAATTAATGAGATAAATTCACCTTGGCGGATCTCTAATTCAATACCTTTAAGAGCAATATATGTATTGCCATTTGGTAAGTTAAATACTTTTCCAATTTGGTTGACTTCAACAAAGTTAGACATGGCAGTAATTTAGAGGGAGAGGGGGGAGGGAGAGAGGGGGGAGAAAGGAGGGAGGAGGGAGGAGGGAGGAGGGAGAAGAGAGAGGGGGGAGAAAGGAGGGAGGAGAAAGGAGGGAGGAGAGGACGCAAAGGATTATATAGACTTTTGCAATAGAAGCGAGCATGAGTTTTTACTCACAACCAAAGGAGGAAAATTTTCTTACGCCTCCCTCCTCTCTCCTCCCTATTTTTGTTCGCCAGGAACAACTAATTTAGCGATATAAGCAATTAGTTTGTCTAGTAATAAACCAACAATGCCGACGTAGACCAAAGCTAAGATAATTTGACTGATGTTAGCAGCATTCCAAGCATCCCAAATAAAGAATCCGATACCAACACCACCAATTAACATTTCTGCCGCAATAATCGCTAACCAAGATAAGCCGATGCCAATTCTTAAACCTGTAAAGATGTAGGGAACGGTTGCTGGAAATACAATGTCTAAAAAGTATTCTTTTTGCGATAGTTTCAAAACTTTGGAAACGTTAACGTAATCTTGGGGGATTTGATGTACGCCTGCAATTGTATTGAGGATGATTGGCCAGATACTTGTGATGAAAATCACGAAAATTGCACTAGGATTTGATTGTTGAAATGCTGCTAAAGAAATTGGTAGCCAAGCTAGAGGTGGAATAGTCCGTAATACCTGAAAGATTGGATCTAAGGCATCAAAGAGAAAAGCATTAGTACCAACTAGAATCCCGATAGCGATACCTACAATTGCTGCTAATGTGAAACCTGTAGCGACTCGTTGCAAGCTGGCGAGAATTTGCCAGAATAAACCCTTGTTAGTGGCTCCTTTATCAAAAAATGGGTTAATAATTAATTCCCAAGTTTGGGCTATTACTTTTATTGGCCCTGGTAAGTTAGCATCAGGACTGAGAGTAAGTAGTTGCCAGACAATTAGAATAGCGGCAAGTGCGATTATGGGCGCAACTATTTTTCTTGATTTTGGATCGCTTAACAAATCTTGGAAGGAATTGCTACGGCGGGAACGCTTGATACTTGCAGTCATTTGTTGATTACCTCGATGAACTAATATTTATCTGGGATGTTGTGGTACTGGGCTAACTCTGGGGTTGATGTTTCTGATAGCTAAACTTGTTTAATTTGCAAGCTTTGCAGATAAGCTGTTGGGTTGTCGGGGTCAAATTTAATGCCATCAAAGAATGTTTCCACTCCCCGCGATGTAGTTTGAGGAATTTCTGATGCAGATATACCCAAATCTTTAGCAGCTTCGCGCCATAAATCTTCACGATTCACTTTATTAATAATTTCTTGGGTATCTAAATTTTGTGGTAACTGACCCCAACGAATGTTTTCTGTTAAAAACCAAAGATCGTGACTCTTGTAGGGGTAGGAAGCATGGTTTTCCCAGTAGCGCATTATATTGTCAGGGTTTTGTACAACCGATCGCCCATTACCATAATCAATGCGACCTTCCAGGCGATCGCTAATATCTTTTACAGGTACTTTCGCCCACTCAGCATCTGAGATAATTGTTGCCATTTCTGCACGGTTTTCCATGCGATCGCACCACTTTTGCGCTTCCATTAATGCTTTTAAAATTGCTTTAGTAGTATTAGGATGTTTATCTACCCAATCAGCACGAAAACCTAAAGCTTTTTCTGGATGATCTTGCCAAAATTCATTAGTAACAAGGGCGCTATAACCAAGTTTTTCATTAATTAATCGCACGTGCCAAGGATCGCCTACGCAAAAACCGTCTAAATTCTTAATCCTGACATTCGCTACTAATTGTCCTCCAGGTACTACTATAGTTGCGACATCTTTATCTGGATCAATTCCTCCAGATGCTAACCAATATCGCAACATAGTATCGCTAGTACCACCTTTAAAGGTCATACCAAAACGTAAGACATCTCCTTTAGCTTTTGCTTGTTCTGCTTTTAACTTTAAAACACCAGAATTCAAGCCAACATTTAAATCTTTGTGCGTATTAGATATAGAAATTCCTTGACCTCCTGTATTTAATCTCGCGACTACATACATGGGGACTTTTTTATTGTTAACGGTGACAGTACCTAATGACATATGGTATGGCGTAGGCGTAAGCACCATTGCACCATCAACCCCACCGCCTTGCGATCCAAGTTGTAAATTGTCTCGTGTTACTCCCCAAGAAGGCTGTTTAACTAAGCTGATATCTGGAACTCCATATTTTGCAAATAAACCTTTTACCTTCGCAATAATTAGTGGCGCAGCATCAGTTTGACCGACAAAACCAACTCTGGCAGTAGTTGTTTCGGGAGTTAAGCCAGATGAACCGTGAACAGCGTTAATTTGCTGAACATTATTAGCAGATTGAGAGTTACTTGTACAACCATGAACTAATAAAGCTCCTACAGTAGTTGCTCCAGCCGTAAATAAGAATTGTCTGCGAGAAAATTGCTTAGGTAATCGGTTCATAGCTCCTCAAATAATAGTTATGAGAATATTGACTAAGCTGGCAAATGCCAGTTTAGGGATGCAGCAAATACGGGCAGCCAGATGACAAAATTCTGGTGACTCCGAAAGTAGATTAATTGTCGAAAAAATGTGATTTAAATTACAACTTTAAGTTGGCTATCAAGAGTTGCTAGTTTCCAGCGCCTTTGAAGTTGTTTTAATCGTTAAATCTAAGATTAATCGTAAGTTTTCATAAAGTAAATACTTGATTTAGACAATTGAAAGATAGAACTTATAAAAATTACTTATAGCGCATTATTGATGATTTTAATTAAATATATAGACAATGCTCTATATTCACTAAAAAAGTCTGGCTTTAAACAAGTAAGCGGTTCTCGCAACAAATTTTTAACTCCTTGGATCAACAGCTTGCGCTAGAGTCATTAACAGTTAGGGCATTTGACAAACAAGCTATCCATGAGCGCAGACATCGAAGCATTCACCTATCCAGAAACCCAAAATAGTAGAGCGGGTCAGCATATTGAGGCTATGACTCGCGTAAGAGCTAATAATGCTGATTATCGGACAGTGGAAAGGCAAAAGCTGACTCCGATGATGCAGCATTTTGTGGAAGTTAAGGAGCAGTATCCCCATGCGTTGCTGTTGTATCGTGTAGGGGATTTTTATGAGACGTTTTTTCAGGATGCGCGATCGCTCGCAGAGTCGCTGGAACTGGTTTTAACTTCTAAGGAGTCGGGTAAAGATATTGGTCGAGTGCCGATGTCGGGTATTCCTCATCATGCTTTGGATAGATATTGTACGCTGTTGGTGGAAAAAGGGTTTGCGATCGCCATTTGTGACCAAGTAGAAGACGCAGCAGAGGCGGCGGCGCAAGGTCGTCAGGTGCGCCGAGAAGTAACGCGAGTGTTGACTCCTGGTACTTTGTTAGAAGAAGGGATGTTAAATGCTCGTCGCAATAACTTTTTAGCAGCAGTGGTAATTGCTGGGGAATATTGGGGTTTAGCTTACGCAGATATTTCTACAGGGGAATTTTTAACAACTCAATCAAATAATTTGGAACATCTCACCCAGGAATTAATGCGTTTGCAACCTGCTGAGGTGTTAGTACCTGTAAATGCGCCCGATTTAGGTGGTTTTCTACGACCAGGGCAAAAATCAGATTATTTACCGGAGTGTTTACCGCCATCATTTTGTTATGCGTTGCGATCGCAATATCCTTTTTCTTTGTCGGAAGCTAAACAAAGATTACTGGAAAAATTGAAAGTGCGATCGCTTGAAGGGATGGGTTGTGAACATCTTCCCCTTGGTGTGCGTGCTGCGGGTGGGTTGTTGGAATACTTAGAAGACACCCAAAAAGGTAATCAAGTACCTTTACAAACCTTACGAACTTACACCCTTGCAGATTATCTAATTATTGATAACCAAACTCGTCGCAATCTCGAAATTACTCAAACTGTTCGGGATGGTACATTACATGGATCGCTATTATGGGCGCTAGATAGAACCAGTACTGCAATGGGTGGACGTGCTTTGCGCCGATGGTTATTACAACCATTAGTAGATATCAAAGGCATTGAAGCACGACAAAATACGATTCAAGAATTAGTAGAAAATACGGCTTTACGCCAAGATTTACAGCAGTTATTGCGCCAAATTTATGATTTAGAAAGATTAACTGGTCGCTCTGGTTCTGGGAGAGCCAATGCTAGAGATTTAATCGCTTTGGCAGATTCATTATTAAGATTACCAGAATTAGCTATATTAGCATCTACTGGTGAATCTCCATTTTTGAAAGCTGTGCAAAAAGTGCCTCCAATGTTGCAGGAATTGGGGCAACAAATTCGCAATCATATAGTAGATTCGCCTTCTCAACATTTAATGGAAGGAAATTTAATTCGTCCTGGTGTAAATGAGTTGTTGGATGAGATGCGAGGTGCTGCTGAAGGCGATCAGCAATGGATCGCTAATTTAGAAGTTACAGAAAGAAATCGCACAGGTATTTCTACACTAAAGGTAGGTTTTAATAAAACTTTTGGTTATTACATTAGTATTTCTAGATCGAAAGCGGATCAGGTTCCCGACAATTATATTCGCAAACAAACTTTAACTAATGAAGAGCGTTACATCACTCCTGATTTGAAGGAAAGAGAAGCGCGAATTTTAACAGCGCGGGAAGATTTAAACAAGCTGGAATATGAAATATTTTGTGCTTTACGGGCAGAAGTTAGCGAACAAGCAGAGCAAATTCGTCATGTTTCCCGTGCTGTCGCTGCTGTCGATGTTTTATGTGGTTTAGCAGAAGTAGCAGTACAGCAGGGTTATTGTTGTCCGCAAATGGAACAAGGGCGAGAAATTAATATTATTGAAGGTCGTCACCCAGTAGTAGAACAATCTTTGCCAGCAGGTTTCTTTGTGCCAAACTCGACTAATTTAGGAAGTTCGGAGTTGTCAGAAAGTCCTGATTTAATTATTCTTACGGGTCCCAATGCGAGTGGTAAAAGTTGTTATTTAAGGCAGGTGGGGTTAATTCAATTAATGGCACAAACGGGGAGTTTTGTACCCGCGCAGTCAGCAAGGTTGGGAGTGTGCGATCGCATTTTTACCCGTGTTGGTGCTGTGGATGATTTAGCTACTGGTCAATCTACCTTTATGGTAGAAATGAATGAAACTGCTAATATTCTCAACCATGCTACGCCGAAATCTCTAGTTTTATTAGATGAAATTGGGCGGGGTACTGCTACATTTGATGGTCTTTCTATAGCTTGGGCGGTAGCGGAATATTTAGCTAGTGATATTAGGGCAAGAACTATCTTTGCTACGCATTACCACGAATTGAACGAATTAGCATCTATTTTGCCGAATGTAGCAAATTATCAGGTTACAGTAAAAGAGTTACCTGATCAAATTATCTTTTTACACCAAGTTCAACCAGGAGGCGCGGATAAATCTTATGGTATTGAAGCTGGACGTTTAGCAGGTTTACCAGCATCGGTTATTTTACGCGCTAGGCAGGTAATGAGTCAAATTGAGCAGCATAGTAAAATTGCTGTGGGGTTGCGTGAAGGGATAGGTGGTAATAAACCTAGTGGGAAATCGGCATCAGGTCGTTCTGGGCGTAAGAAAAAAGCTGCTGATGTTGCTAATGGAGACCAAGAAATATTA
Organism: Crinalium sp.; assembly: GCA_049646245.1. Classification (GTDB taxonomy): domain Bacteria; phylum Cyanobacteriota; class Cyanobacteriia; order Cyanobacteriales; family PCC-9333; genus Crinalium. The sequence continues at coordinate 12,335 of JBARVL010000034.1, forward strand.
AATAAAGAGGGAATATGAATAAAATTCAACAGACTTTGAGACAGATAGCTCGTAAATTTGGCTATGATGTTGTTAGACATCCTACAGCAGAAGTTGCTTTTCACTTAAATTATGGTATCAATAAAATTTTTGATGTAGGTGCTAATACAGGTCAATATGCGCTGCGACAAATAGGCTTTGGCTATACAGGTAAAATTGTCTCATTTGAACCTGTATCATCAACATTTATTGATTTAAAAAGAAATGCCCACAATTATTCAATGTGGGAAGTTTTAAATTATGGGCTTGGCAATGCTGACGGAGAAAATATAATTAACGTTTCTGAAAGCTCAGTATTTAGTTCTATGTTGAAAAGTACACCATTTCTTAATCAAATGTATCCAGATTCAAAATATATATATCAAGAGAAAATACAGGTACATAAACTTGACTCAATCTTTAACAAATATTATCAAAAAGAGGATAAAGTTTTCCTGAAGATTGATACACAAGGATCTGAAAAAAATATTTTAAAAGGTGCTGAAAATTCTCTTAAGTATATTTCTGGGCTTCAAGTGGAAGTATCATTCAAAGAACATTATCAAGGTGAAATATTAGTAATAGATATGATAAATTTTTTATTTGATGAAGGATTTACGTTAGTAGCATTATCTCCACTTTATCATAATTTGAAAAGTGGGGACATAGCTCAAGCTGACGGTATATTTTGGCGCTTAGACTAATAAATTATGGTATGGGATTGCGTGAAGGGTGCTTAGACCGTCGCTTGATTGGGAGTCTTATCAGTCTATTTTTATGAGCCGTCTGTTTTTGTTGTAAATCGCTAAATATAGCTCTTAAATCATATTGAAATGATCGAGCATATTCTTCTCTATGGTTGTATATTTATTCAAGGATTTCGTTTTTATACATTATAAAAATAACAATAAATTATCTCTGAGCTAGAATTGCGTCATAATCAGCATGAGAACCTATCCAAAACCATAAAATTCCTTCTGGTTTATCCAAACCTAACGCTCTGTAGTTTCTTCCTACTCTCACTGACCATAAACTACCAATTTGTTTAAAGCGCAGTGATGGATGCTTCGGATCTGCCTTTAGTAATTCATAATTTTTATCTGCCAGTTTTTGAATTTTTCGTGGCATTTGGTGGTAACATTCCCAAAATTCAGGCGTTGTGAAATGATTCAAATTTGCTTACACTTACCTTCAATAAATGCTTGTAATGATTCAAATTTGCTTACACTTACCTTCAATAAATGCTTGTTCTGCTTGTTGAATCAAGTTGTCTAATTTACCAGCTTTCAAATCTTTTTCAATCTCTTTATCCCAAAGAGATTCTTGAAACTCATCAAGCCATTCTACAAATTCTGCTAGTTCTGGCGGCGAAAGTTGTGTAACTGCTGACTTTATCTGTGTAATGTGCATAGGTAAGTAACTTTTTAATTCTCAACTATACCTTTTATTTTACCTAATCTTTTTAGGTATTACATTGCTAATTTATCCAATCTTGGATCTCTTGCGCTAACCAAATACTCTCAGCTTCACTCAAAGCGCTACCAAGATTATAAACTTGTTTACCTGCGCGGATACTAACTTGATAAACTAAACCTTGCTTTTGCAAAAAAACGCCTAAAATATCCTCAACATCTCCTACTTGCTTACCATAAACTGATCTAAATAGTTGACGTTCTAAATAAAAGCGATCGCCCTCAAAATAAATATTCCTGCCTTCGCAAAAAAACATCAATAATGCAACACTTATCCCTACTGAAAAAAGTAATCCTAAAGGTAGAACCCAAATTACTAATAAAGGTAACGAAATTAACCATTTCGCAAAATATAAACTAGCAAATATCCCTAAAGAACCAAATTTGCCTAGTTTTCTGCTGCCTCCAGCAGGAAGATAAATTTCTAACCGTTCTGAAGACTTATTTACCTTTATTTGAGTAGCAACAGGTTGAGTAATTTTATTTCTAATATTAACATTACTAGACTTGATCGGTAAACCAGAGTTGAGCAATTCCAATGCTTGACGCGCATTACCAAATCGTTTTTCTATAGCTGGCTCTATTAGCTTTTCAATCCAGCTAATTAAGCTAGAACTAACACTTACTTGATTAGCAAATTGAATTCGTGAGTCTTTTTGTGGTAAATCAACAGGAGCAATACCAGTAATTAAGTGAATTAATGTTGTCCCTAAAGCATATAAATCTGATGCTGGAACTGCTCTTCCCCAAAATTGTTCTAAAGGTGCATAACCACTCGTACCAACTACTGTAAAGGTAACACCTGTAAACGCTTCTTTATCCTGTACAGAGCCAAAATCTACCAGATAAATTTGTTCATATTCTCCCCAAATTAAATTACTCGGCTTAATATCCCGATGTAGTACTGGTGGGTTAAGTTCGTGCAGATAAATCAGAACATTTAAAACTTGAGTAGCAATTTCTTTAACCTGGGTTTCTGTGAAGCATTTCCCTTCAGCTAATAATTCTTGTAGGGTGATACCTGGAATATAATCTTGCACTATTACAAACCAAAGTAATCCTTCCTCTGCTTTCTGAGCTAAGGTAAAATCATTTCGATACCGAGGAATTTGGGGATGATTAAGATTTGCTAAAACTTTAGCTTCCCGCTCAAATAGCTTCAGTTCCTCCCACTGCATTTGAGGACTAAAAGCTAGGAGCTTTACTATTACCTGTTCATTAGTTTGTAAATCTGTAGCTAACCAAGTTTGGCGACCTGGGGCAGTTCTTCCTAACTGCTGTTGAAGTTGATAGCGTTCTTGTAATACCTGTTTCGCCTGCAACATCCGATCAATTAACAATTAACAATGAACAATTATCAGTAACCAATGAATAATCACCCAGCAAAAAAATAGTTATTACCCTTTGCGCCCTTTGCGTTTACCTCTGCGTCCTACCCTTCGGGAAGCCTAGCGCTAACGCGCAGCTTCGCTAACGGCTAATGCGTTTAAAAAATAAAACCATGCTTCCCACCCAAAAACTAGAAAAAATCACGCATCCAAGGATGAGAACCAGCAAACAACAAAGATGCAGTTGCTAAAGCGCGATCGCTACCTTCAATTTGACCAGTTACAAGCAACTGATCGGGAGTAAACAAAC
>JBARVL010000035.1:0-3644 GCA_049646245.1 Crinalium sp.
CAATCAGCATACAGCCTTGATAATTAGATGGCTGTATGCTGATTGTTTTACCCAAAATGGGGTTTATTTGATGTTGATGAACGCTTGCTGAACTGCGCTCTTATTTATAACAAGGAATAAACTTGACCATGAATTAGCAATCGAGTTATTCCTTTAGCTTGTAGATGAGAACAAGCTTTTTGGAACATTCTACTATCAGGAATCTTAATTACTCTTTGGGTGCGGTTAGAAAAACGCCTAGCAACCCTATGGTTATCAAAAACTGGCAGTGTTTTTTGCTGAACTTCCCCTACTGGAATTCTACCCAAGTCGCTAAAGTCTCTCAATGGTCGAGCTATTAACTCGGCAGCTTTATCAACTACTAAGTAGCAAATTTTAGGAAGATGAGCTTGGGATAGAGGTAAGACTTGGATGTTATTATCACGAAATTCTGTGATAAATGATCCTATTTGCTGTTGATCGGTAATGTCCTCTGTATCATCGTCGTCTAGATCATCTTCCCAATCTTCGTCATCGAGGTTTTGTAAGTCTTCATCCTCATCGTCTAAATCACTTATATCTTCCCCGATCATCTCTTCTAAGGCATGAACTTCTGCCTGATCAGAATCCTCGACCATTTCGTTATAGACACTAGCTGGTTCTTCATCAGCAATTGTTGAGTCAAAAAACTCATTGTTGATGTTATTTGAAACTGTTCTAGGTTCCAAGGGTGGTTCAGTAGCTTCAGTTTCAGTCTCCTCAAACATATCTAGTGAGGTTGATGCTGCCGAGGAACGACGGCGCAAGCGCCTAAGTATTGGGGCTGAGACAGATATTTTCGGCTCAGGCTCAACTAATTCCGTTACCTCTGGGATAACTTCAGCAGAAATACTAGGAGTGCGAGAAGTACGCTTTTGTTGGATTAGCCCTTCATATTCCTCTTCTGACAAGTTGGTTTTCAGGAGGCGGCTAATAGTGGAACTACTTACACCATAGCGGCTTGCCAAAGTTGAGGTTGTCTCTGGTAATTGCCGATACAGGGTAAGAATGTCTTGCTTGTCTGATTCAGAGAGTTTTCTTGGACTCATGCTACAGATTTCTAAGCCCGTTTACGCCCAGCGCGGCGAGAACGGATGGAGTTGTCATATTCTAAAGCAGCGCCAATGGCAAACAAAACACCACTGAACACCCAAAATACTTCTAGCAGAAATCCACTTTGGTAATCAGTAATATGATCAGTGGCATAAGTAAACCACATATCTGCAATGTAGAACGAAAAGGCGGCGGCTGCAATCATCCGCCAAGATTGAGCAAAACGTCCACCCCAAAATGCTAACAAAAGTAATGCAGCAATGATCAGAAGGAAAACGTCACCAGCAATATAGAAAAAACTCAGAGGTGTCGCTAAGGGTTCCAGAACTTTTTCTAGGGATAGTACCCATTCAGGGGGCTGATTTTTAGATGTATTTGCTGGTACTGGTGGAGCCTTTTTAGCTGGTGCTTTTGGAGTTACTTTAACGTTGGGTGCTTTTTGAGCAAGAAAGGTTTGGGATGGCGTATTAGGAGATAGCGGTTGAGTTGTTGGTGTTGAGGCGATCGCGCTACGCCCAGGCTGTACGATCGCCCTAGCTTCTTGTGCCTCTGCTGGTGCAGATAGTAAAAGCCAGACAGCAAGAGCGATCGCACTTACTGCACTTGCAATCACTGTTGCCCATTGCCAAGGCTCTAAATTTAAACGTCTGGGTAGTATTGCTAACACCAGACCCCAGCCAAGGCATACATAAAAAAGTACAAAAAATAAATCTCCTGGTGATACGGCAGGATCTAAGCCCCAATATAACTCCCACCAGCCAAAGAATAAGTTGCCAATAAAATATGACAATAATCCTAGACCGATACCCAGCCAGACATTACGCCCACTGGCAATTTGGGGGCTACGCCAATTTCTCAAACATAGTAAAGCTGCGGCTAAAAATGGTATTTGTTCAAAAAAATAAGTACCAATTGAGTACCAAAATGGGCGCTCTTCGCCTGGTACAGAAATGCTAAACAGCAGGTAAAATAATAAAGCTAGTACAGACCAAGCAATTCCTGCATAGACAACATTCTGACCACTCAGCAGAGAGTTAGGACTAGATGACTTTTCTACAGAGCTACTCATAAGACTTCCAAAATATTAGCTAACAATTGTTAAGTATAAGGACTCAAAAAAATCACTATTAATACGTGGTAAAAAATTACCTGCTTTAATGCCAGTATGGCATTTACATAGTAGTAACGGTAAAGTTCCTAAAACTTTCATTGATTATCGCCATACTTTACCCTGGGGAGATTGCTTCAGCCAAGTGATAAATTGAGTGCGATCGGCTGCTGGCATCTCTTGTAATATATCGCTAACTCCCTCAGAAAAATTAGTGTTGCCAAAATACTGTTTTCCGAGGCGGTACAGTTCTTGCAAGAGGGTAGTCAGATGATGTTCTTCCCAAGGTGGAACCTGTAAGCTTGCCAACGGGTCCATAGTGAGTAAATGGTTGACGGCTTCTGGTGAATTAGCTTGAGGAAAATGCCATTGGCGAAATACAGCGACCAGATCTTTTTGAAATAATCCTGCTTGTCTAGTCCCCAGTAAATCCTCTATATCAAGAGCGATCGTTTGTAACACCAATAAACACGCTTGCGTAAACGCCACTATCTTGACATCAGGAGTAGCCTCATTTGCTAGTTGGTCTAAACGGATTTTGCCCCAAACACTGTAGCGGTCTGGCTCTTCCAGCAGAACGCAGGCTTTGCCACGATGATCTGTAAGATCTCGCCAGAAAGCCTTTGCTTCTTCTGCCTGATTAGCACTAAACACATTAATCAAGCGAAAGGTTTGCGCTTGATAAGTAAGTATGGGAATTTGCTGCTCCCGATTTGGGTGCTGAACACTAGAAATTTCAACATCCTGCCTTTTAAGAATAAACATGACACTGCCAAATGACTCCTGACAGAGTTATTATCTGCTGGTTAGTTAAGTAAAATTGCTATGCAATTGGCTGATAGAGAAGGGTTTTGGCGCTTATCTAACTGACCAGCAAGGCGCTTTTAGTATAAATAGCTATCCTTCTTTCAACACTACCTTGTATGCTTGTCTATATTTGCCTATGTTTTAAGGGTTCAAACTTCATACTGCGCGTGTTCTTAATTTATACCCTAATTCTATCTACCCAGAACAGTATCTCGGCAAAAAATAAAATCCAAAAAACCACCAGGAAGTGCGGGAACTTCTGCCCAAAACCCTCCTTCTGCTGCTGGATGAATAATTGCTCTGATTTTCATAATTATTTCTCCGTCAGCGTCCAAACTCCATCCCAATCATCAGGCGGTGGTTCTTGCAGAAAATGTTGACAACGCTTGAGATATAATAAAGCTGCTTTATCATTTTTATCAAAATCTTCTAAAATTGCTCCAAATTCACCCATCGCGCGGGTAAATTTCCGCTTTAGGTAATACTCACGCCCTTTATGATAAAGCTCAATAATTTCTTCTTTCTCTGGTAAAATTGGTTCAGAACGCAAACCAACCAATTCATAAATCCTGACTGGTTGATCTTTACCTTTAACTTTAATAAAGTCTAGTTCCCTAGCCCAAACGCGATCGCTACAGGGAGTATAAGTACTTTCACT
>JBARVL010000036.1:0-19036 GCA_049646245.1 Crinalium sp.
TTTATTGTTAGATCGTTCAATAGCGTCCTACTAATTGTCGGCGACATTGAACTAAACAAACATATCAATGAGCATCCTGACTTCCATCTTGGCAGACTTGCTGCAAGCAGCACCAGAACTGCGACCACAGCTTTATTTCAAGTCTTCTTTAACCGCCCTGTCTCACGCGATGGAAGATCAGGTATTAGCTGGTTTAGAGCAGCCTTTGGTAATAGCCAGCTTTCAAAGAGAACGTTTTTATCGTCAGGAAGCGCACCGATACCGCAGAATTGCCGCACGAACACCCCAGGTATACGTGCTGGCAGCGCCAGAAACAGATTTCAAAAGCAGTTCAGACGTTTATGAAAGTGTGGCATTTGAGCCTACAGACGGGCTTAGTAAAGAGTGGCACTTAGTTGTTCTCAGTCCGCAATCCTCTACTTGCCTGATTTGCCGAGAAAAAATTGCACCTGCGCCAGATCATGTTGCGGTATCAGAGATGGACCCATCTCGCCGATTTGAAGGCATCTGGACATTTGACCGTAAGGTAGCCAATATTGCTGCTGAACTGTTGCTCAATCGGATTTTGGTTTACAGACCAGAGTTAGCCGATAAAATTCAGCAAGCAAAAAATGTTTATGGTCTTAGTCATTTAAGCCAACCAACTGAATCTTTAGGTGCGGCATCTAAGAAGAAAGGCACTAAACAAGGCAAGAAACAGCTATCTTCTCAAAACTTAACACTCAATCACAAAGGGGCTTCTAGCTTGAATGCTGACCCGTTTGTGCAGAGGTTAGTGACATATTTACAGGCAGGTCAGTATAAATTAATCAAAGCTTATCGTTCCATTGCCAGCCAAGAGCAGAAAGAACGATTGGTAAATTCAATTACGGCTGCAATCAGGCGATCGCTTAACCCTGATGAAATTATGCAAGTTGCAGTACAAGAATTGGGATTAACAATTCATACTACCCGTTGTTTAATTTACTACTGCAAAGCTACTGATAGTAACGCTACTATTACCCATGAATATCTCAATATCGCAGATAGCTTAGATCAAGAAAACATTTCGATATTAGGACAAATATGGGGTTTACAAAATAATCCTTTATTTCAGGAAATTAAAGAGCGGCGGGAGCCTGTTTATGTTACAGATACATCTACTGATCCTCGCCTAAGCAATTCACCCATCCAAGCAATAGTACAGCAATTGGCTATTCGCTCTTGGCTGATGGTACCAGTACTATATCAAGACAGGCTGCTGGGGATGGTTGAGTTGCACGACAGTAGTCCAACCCAGCACCACTGGAAACAATATGAACTAGAACTGGTAGAAGCGATCGCCACACAAATAGGCGTTGCCCTAATTCAAGCCGAAGCTTATGCTAACCTCGAAGACCTTAACCAACAGCTAGAAGCCCTCGATCGCACTCGCGCTAACTTAGTAGCTATTACTGGTCACGAATTACGCACCCCCCTTTCTACAATTCAAGTCTGCCTAGAGAGTTTGGCTACTGAGCCGGATATGTCCCTGGAATTACGCCAGGTAATGCTCAACACCGCTCTAGCAGACACCGAAAGGATGCGTAAACTCGTTCAAGACTTTCTCACCCTTTCCCGACTAGAAAGTGGTCGAGTGGAATGGCATCCAGAATCTTTATCTCTTAATGAGTGTATTGATGTAGCCATCAGCAGTATCCGCGCCCGCAATCTTAATAACGATCTACCTGAGATTAGTAGCCAAATTTCAGATGATTTGCCGTTGGTAAGGGCAGATGGAGAGTGGCTGGTAGAAGTGCTAGTAAAATTGCTAGACAATGCCTGCAAATTTACCCCTCCTCAAGGAAACGTCACTATCAAAGCTGATAGCAACGGTAATTTGTTAAAAGTTACAGTAACAGATACAGGTCGTGGTATTGAACCAAATCGCCTACAGGTAGTATTTGACCGTTTTTATCAAGAAGAAGGGGCGCTACGCCGCACCACTGGCGGTACTGGCTTAGGGTTAGCAATATGCCGCCAGATTGTTAACAATTGGGGTGGCGAGATTTGGGCAGAATCAGAAGGTAAAGACCAAGGTAGTGCATTTCACTTCACTATCCCAATGATTAGCAGTCGTTCAGAACCCAGGCGGTCTGGAAACACCAATAAGGGGTAAATTTATGCCTTTGGGAATATTGGCGCATGATGTAGAGACGCGAAATTTCGCGTCTCTACGCTGACTGCTGACCGCTATATTTATAGAACTGTTACAGTTCTTGACAAACTCTCTAGACGTGCATAGTCATGGTGGTAGGATGCCCTAAAACGCTCTCGAGATAAATTTATGGCAGAACAACTTACTGGACAAACTCCCATTTTTGGTGGTGGCACTGGTGGCTTACTAACCAAAGCAGAAACAGAAGAAAAATATGCGATCACCTGGACTAGCCCCAAAGAGCAAGTATTTGAAATGCCTACTGGCGGCTCTGCCATTATGCACCAAGGCGACAACATCCTTTATTTAGCACGTAAAGAATACTGCATTGCTTTGGGTGGTCAGCAACTACGCGCCAAATTCAAAATCAACAACTACAAGATTTACCGTGTATTCCCCAACGGTGAAACTGTATATTTACATCCCAAAGATGGCGTTTTCCCTGAAAAAGTTAATGAAGGGCGTCCTTATGTGGGCAAAAAAGATCGCAATATTGGCAGCAACCCAGAACCTGCTAAGGTCAAATTTAGCGGTGTGACTACTTACAATGCCTAACATCGGGGTTTACAGCTAGGCGTGAAAATTATGGCGACGCGGTATTCCGTTACGCTATAAGATCGGGCTTAATCGCTCGAATTACACCATAAAAGCTTAGTAGGGTGGGCAAGTGTTCACCCTACTTGTTATTTATAAATAGATAAATTTATTACAAAAATCAGTGATTTCATCTGTGTTTATCTGTGTGCATTTGTAGTTAATTATCTAAAACTTGAATCATACTACAAGATCTAATGTACAAAAATTTTTCTACTGAAAAGATAGCTTTCTGAGTTAAACTTTATTGCTGTAGTCAACAGCAATAATCATGGCGTGAACGCCCTAATCTATAAATTCTTATGATTTTTCCAGATTTCTCCCAATTTTCCCAACTGGCTCAACAAGGAAATTTTATACCTGTATACCAAGAATGGGTTGCTGATTTAGATACACCTGTGTCTGCTTGGTATAAAGTATGTGCTGGTCAACCTTACAGCTTTTTGCTGGAATCTGTGGAAGGTGGGGAGAAACTAGGGCGTTACAGCTTTTTAGGGTGTGATCCTTTGTGGGTGTTGGAAGCCAGAGGAAATACTACCACTCAAACTAATCGCGACGGCTCAGTTAAAGTATTTGAGGGCGATCCATTTGCAGCTTTATCTAGCTGTTTAGAAGTTTATCATCCGGTGAAGTTGCCGCAGCTACCAGCAGGAATTGGGGGGTTGTTTGGATTTTGGGGATATGAATTAATTCACTGGATAGAGGCGCGTGTTCCCGTTCATCCTGCATCTGAAGATAACTTACCGGATGGGTTGTGGATGCAGGTAGATAATTTGATGATTTTTGACCAAGTGAAGCGCAAAGTTTGGGCGATCGCTTATGCAGATTTACAATCATCTGGTGGGAATTTAGAACAAGCTTATCAACAAGCGTGCGATCGCGTTTCTCAACTTGTCAGCAAACTACAACTCCCCCTATCTGGTAAAGACACAGTTTTAGAATGGACTCCCCCAGAGAGAGCAGGGGAGCAGGGGAGCAGGGGAGCAGGGGAGGCAGAGGGGCAGAGGGGCAGAGGAGCAGGGGAGGCAGAGGGGCAGAGGGGCAGAGGAGCAGGGGAGGCAGAGGGGCAGAGGGGCAGAGGAGCAGGGGAGAAGAAAATATCTTTACCTTCTAATTACATTAGTAATACTTCCCGTGAACAATACTGCGCCAACGTCGAAAAAGCCAAAGCATATATCAAAGCTGGCGATATTTTTCAGGTTGTTTTATCGCAACGATTATCAACCACATACACAGGTGATCCTTTTTCCTTGTACCGTTCCCTGCGATTAATTAACCCTTCACCCTACATGGCTTATTTTAACTTTAGGGATTGGCAGATAATTGGTTCTAGTCCTGAAGTGATGGTAAAGGCAGAACGCACCCCGGAAGGGCAAATTAAAGCCACCCTGCGACCTATTGCTGGTACTCGTAAGCGGGGACAAACGCCCCCAGAAGACGACGCGCTGGCTCAAGATTTGCTACAAGACCCCAAAGAAGTAGCTGAACACATCATGCTAGTTGACTTAGGGCGCAACGACTTAGGGCGTGTTTGTCGCAGTGGTGCAGTAAGCGTTGATGAATTGATGGTAATTGAACGTTACTCCCACGTCATGCACATTGTCAGCAACGTTGTCGGAGAACTCGCACCTGGAAAAACCGCTTGGGATTTACTTCAAGCTTGTTTCCCAGCCGGAACAGTTAGCGGCGCACCAAAAATTCGGGCAATGGAAATTATTTATGAACTCGAAGGCTGTCATCGTGGTCCTTATTCTGGTGTGTATGGATACTATGATTTTGAAGGGCAATTAAATAGCGCCATTACCATCCGCACAATGGTAGTACAGCCTAATCAAAATGGTGAACATACAGTCTCAGTTCAAGCTGGTGCTGGTTTGGTAGCAGATTCAGACCCAGAAAAAGAATATGAAGAAACTCTAAATAAAGCTAGAGGTTTACTAGAGGCAATTCGCTGTCTTAACGGTGTCGATTTAGCTTCAGAGTGAATTACTCCCTTCCCGCCCAAAGAATACCTATTTGAAAAACCGCCAAAACGCCAAGAACGCCAAGGAAGAAGAAGAATACGATCGGTAATCTTTTAGTGGGAAGGGAGTAATCAGCAAAAATCACAGATTTGGTTTTTATATCGCAGATGTGGGCAAATTTCCATTTATTTGTTTTCAACCACATCTTCGGGAGACTTATATTTTGAGCCATCAGGCATAACAGCGCCTTCAAGTAAAGCACCACTCAAGTCAGAAATGCTAACTTTAGCACCTTTGAGATTTGCACCACTTAGGTACGCACCTTTGAGATTTGCCCCACTCAAACTAGCATTTCTCAAATTGACACCGCTCATATTTGCGTTACTCAAATCCGCACAAATTAAATTAGCATTACTGAGGTTGGCACTACTAAGATTAACCTGACTCAAACAAGCAAAACTCAAATTGGCATGACTAAGATTACCACCACTCAATTTAGCCAAACTGAGGTTAGCATTATTGAGGTTAGCGTGACTTAGATTGGCATTAGTGAGGTCAGTTTCACTCAATTTGGTTTCACTAAGATTGGCACTAGGGAGATTAATTGCTACTAACTCTGCACCAACAGCATCTACACCTCGAAGCGAAACACCATCTTCATTCAAATCTTGCAGTGCCAAAATTCGGGCAAAGCTAACTTTTACGCCGTGTGCTGCATCAACTGTACTCCAAGCTTGGTAGTGAAATTGCTTTCGGCGATCGGGCGCTTCTTTAATGAATAAAACTAAAGCAACGACAAGACTGAGAGCATCAGCACTCTCTAAAATCTCCCCAATCAGAGAATTATCATCTGCCCCCACATAAATGATGATGAACAGAATAGCTGAAATACTAGCCACTAACCAAGCGGGTTGTGTCCAAAAATTATCAAGGAACTTTTGGAAAAATCTTGTGATAATTTCACCCTTCAACTTAATTGAGCCTAAAAACTTTTTCAGTTGCTCGGTTGGCGGTTGAAACGCTTGAGATTCCTGTAGTAATTGTGTATGTGATTCTTTTGGTTGCGTGTGGGTTACTTGTTTTTGATCTGGGACAACATTTGGTGTAGTTTCTACAACTGCGCCTTTTAACATCAAACCAGTAATTGCTCTGTAGGCATCTGTCCACGCCTGCTTTACGTCAGGAGTCCAATCTTCTTGGAGGTACTGCTCAAAAGCCATCAGCAGCGCGTCTCCAACTGGGCGATAATATTTGGGAATTACCCCATAGCCGATGTGTCTGCCCCCCAAGGCGTTGAGGACTGGTACTAAAGCTTCTGGAGAACGGAGATTTTCTACTACTAATACCAAAGAATTTATCAGCTTTTTCCGTTGTTTTGCCATCTCGATATGGGCAAACATAGGTTGATATTCTGGGTGAGCGATGAAGAGGTTTTCGTAGAAGCTGGCGGCAAATTCATCAGCGTGAGGTTTGATTTTTTCAAAACTGCTTTCCAGTAGGTCAACGGCTAATTTTGGCTCTGGTTCGGGAACTGATTCTAGTTGGTCATTAGCTGGTATAGTTACAATTTGATCTGGAATTATCTCTGTTTCTAATGGCACTTCTTCAGGTGTAATTTCAACACCTGCGCCTTTTAACATCAAGTCCGTAATTGCGCCGTAGGCATCGATCCACGCTTGCTTAACTTCAGTAGTCCAATCTTGCTGGAGATACTGCTCAAAGGTTGTTATTAGTGCTTCTCCCACTGCGGGGTAAGAATTGGCGATCGCTCCATAAGCAATATGTCTCTCTCCTAGTATTTTGAGAACTGGTTCCAAAGCGGATGGAGAACGGAGATTTTCTACTACTAAAACTAGAGCATTAAGCAGCTTTTTCTGTTGTTTTGCCATCTCGGTATTGGCAAATAGCGGTTGCACTTCTGGATAAAGTCTAAAAAGATTCTCGTAGAAGCTGGCGGCAAATTCATCAGCGCGGGGTTTAATTTTCTCGAAACTTTGCTCTAAAAGCTCAACATTTAAAGACATATTTTTTACCTAAGCCTAATTACTGTAGGGTGCGTTACGCAACGCTTTCGCACCCTACCCACTGTTCACTGTAAAATGCGTGTATAAGAGCCAGAAATTGAGCTTACAAACTTAAATCTTCCAACTCTTGCGACAAAATGGACATAAATTCTTCTGCATCCTTGATGCCCATTTCTCCCAATTTTTTCCACTCTTCGCTGCTGTAATCTAAATCAAGTCCCATTACGTCTTGTGTCCAGTAAGGCAAATTAGATGGATTTTCCATTAGCTCACAGGTGAGCTTTAATATTTCTGTTCCGGTCATATTTTTTCTCCTCCTTGTTGCCAAGCAAAAGGAGAGTAACTTCGCTAAATTACTTTCTGGTGGCAGGGATATGAGAAATGCCATATTTTGTGCAAGAACAAATTTGTTTAATTTCATTGGTACTTTTCCGATTTTTAAGTAAAGTTTTTGTGAGATTGAAGTTAGTTAACTATCTTTGGTAAAGTGCAACTTCAAATTATCGCTTTACCATTTTTGTCCGAAATTTGTTGATAGTTTTCAAGGTATGTTCTAAATTCTAAATGTAGGGTATCTATACCCTCTTTTTCTAGTAAGGTTAAAATGGCTAAATTTAATTCTTGACAAGCGTCAAAGTATAAATCCAAATCGTTATTAAAGGCGCGAATATTGATGATACGAGCATTCTGCTCAAGTCTGTCTAACCAAACAAAACATTGGTCGTGTAAAGAATTGATCGAACTAGGCATCTTTTGAATTGCCTGACAAATCATAGCAGTCTTTTCAGCCGAAATACTGTCAATATTGAGAGTTAAATTAATGCCAAATGATGATTCATCGCCAGGACTTTGTGACCAATTCTCTACAATCCCAGTAATCATTTTGGAATTGGGTATTTTTTTGATAGAATCCCATTTGGCTAGGCGAAGCTTTGTAGTTCTAATGCCAATTTCTAACACTTCAACACTACCATCTATTCCCTCCACAATCACCCAGTCACCTGGTCGATAGAGATTATCTATGTAAATAATAATGGTACAAAACCAGTCATAAATAATGTCTTTGATTAATAAACCGAAGGTGATTCCCACTCCACCCAACAAACCCACAAGCGCATTTGTAGATGCTCCTAACAATACCTCACTTGCTTTTAAAACTACAGCAGCGAGTGCCACTGTCTGAAACAAACGAGGCACGTAGGGTACGAGCAAATCGTCTAGTTCGGTTTTAGTATGCAGTGTTAGTTTTCTCAGTATCTCTCCCAACAGTGGAGAGGCACGGTAAACAATATATGCACCTGCAACAATAGCACTCAAACTGAGAAGTTTTCTCAGCATCTCGCTCACTTGAAGGGGTACGTTATCTGCCAAAATTAATTGCACTATCCAAAGTCCAGCAATCAAAATCAGCCAGCCTAATGGTTGCTCAAGAATCAGGACAAACTCATCGTCTAATGTGGTACTTGTTCCGCTAGTAAAATGCTTGATTCTCTTGATGATAATCGAAAAAAACAATCCTCTCAATAGTTGTGTGAGCATGAGGATAGTGACGATGAGACCTATTTCAGTTAGGGATATGTCTGCAATACTTATGTGGGAATTAAGTAGCGTTTCCTGCAAGTGTTTCCAAATAATTTCCATAAAATTCAAGATTTCCATCACTTAAAAACCAAAAATGTTAAAGGCAAAAAATATAATTATTTTTTACGGTTTACTTGCCAAAAAAGTAATTTTCTCGGCTCCTTGACTAGACTTGGCAATGTATATGCCTGCCAAAACTACAGAAAAAGCCAACCAGTTGAGAGGATTTAACTTTTCGGAAAAGATGATCCAAGCAAGTATGGCAGTAATTACTGGATCTAGCAGCAAGAACACGGACACGAACCCGGAAGAAAATTGTTTGAGGTTATGAGCTTGAAGACTTTGACCCAAAACTTGACAGATTAATGCTTGGGCAATTATTGCCAACCACCCAGCCCAAGAAGAGGGAAAAAGTACATCTTCTGTTAGCAGGACGATGGGGAAAGTTAACACTGTCCCGAAAAAGGAACACCACAAAAGTATAGTTGTCGCACTAAACTTGGCTCGAAGTTTTTCAACAGTTAGCAGGTTGGCGGCAGAAAAGACGGCAGATAGCATGGCAAGGGAGTCACCTGTAAAGTTATCACTGGCTAGACGTAAATCACCGAGTCCAATTAAGATTGATCCACTGATGGCAAGTACCATGCCAATGAGGAATCTGCCTTCAAAAGATTGACTGAGAAACAGCCATCCGATCGCAGTGGTGAAAAGCGGGGTGACGTTATGGAGTAGATTAGAGTTTGCTACACTGGTCTGAGTTAGAGACCAAGCCCAGGTGATTAAGGTGCTTGAGAAAAAAACACTCATTGCCAGCAATAAGACCTTATCGCTGCTGGTGTAATCTGGCTTTTCGAGGGGGGAGGAAGGGGAGTGTCTTTGGCTCAAGCGAGTGAACAGATTTCCTAATCCTAAAATCAGAGTGGCTACCCAGAAGCGATTGAATATTGTCGCCACAGGACTTAGTTCCCGTTCACTCAATCTGATGAAGATGGCGGCAAAGGATAAAGCAAAGATTGCCAGAAATAACGAAATTAGTTTGAGACTTCTTGGGGGTTGCTGCGCGACCGCCGCAAGGCGGCGCGCAAGCTTCGCATCTGGTGTCCTCTCTAGGGTGTTATACATTTAATCTGCCTATTTATCCACAACTTTACAAGTTAAGTATTGATAGCGAATCAGCATCAGGTATTTAAACACTCAATAGCTGGTTTTTTGCTGTGATACTCCCTTCCTGCTTAAAGAATACCTATTTTAAAAACCGCCTTAGCGAAGCGAAACGCGCCAGCGTTTTAGACGCAAAGGACGCAAAGGAAGAAGAATACGAGCAGTAATCTTTTAGGGGGAGGGAGTAGTTTCAGTTCGATACCGAACCAAAACAGAACCAAAAGCCTTTTTAAGTAAATTTAAAATTATCAATCTATCTTGAAAATATCTCTCAAATAAATTTGGCAATTTTCACCCAATACAGGTACATTTATTGGTTTTATTTTAATTGAAAGCGGGTATTAAAACTTATAAATTCTTCAATGTCGTATTTGATTGTGTCGCAAATAGCATCAAGGGGTAAGTCGTTGGGATCGTAACCAAAGGGATTTTCTATTTCCAGCCCAATTTCTTCAATGCCCAGTAAGGTAAAACTAATCAAACCAACAAATATCCCTGTCCCCCAGCCCAAATCTTTAACTAACTGAAAAGGTAATAACAGGCAGTAAATTAATAACAGTTGCTTGAGATGAATAGAATAAGCTAGGGGGAGGGGCGTTCTTAAAATGCGTTCACAGTGTCCTAAAGACTCCATCATACTCTTGACAGTAGTTTGCAGAAAAACTACATGACTATAATGTAAGACATCACTACCCCGTTGATACTGCTGTTGTAGATAATCTGCTATCCAAAAGGTAATCTGTAATGGTGGATTGTTGATTGTCTTTAGCTGTAAATACTGCGATGGAGACATTAATTCTTCTAATTCCCTATTTACAGGTTCTGACCTAAGATACAATTTACACGCCACCAGGAAAGCAGCTACAAGGCGTAAAACTGCAATTCTTTTGGCTCTATCTTCTGGTTCAATATCGTTGATCATTGCCCCAATTTGCCAAGCCATATTACGGGCATCGTTGCCTAAATTTCCCCATAATCTACGACCTTCCCAAAACCGTTCGTAAGCAGTGTTAGTTCGGAAAACTAATAATAAGCCTAAGACGATGCTGGGAATAATAGTTCCAAAAATAGGTTGGGATACAGGGAGTTGGAAATAGTAAAGTACAGAAACAATAAAACTATAGAGACTAAACCCAATAACTCGTTGATAAATAACTGAGATAACTGACCCTTTGATCTGGAAAGCAAGTTTAAACCAGTTTGGTGTTTTTGTTTTCATCCTAAGTTAAAGAATTGATAGTATAGCAGTCAGCCGTCAGCCGTCAGCTATCAGCTTTTTTAAAGCTTTTTTAACAACGGTTTCAGAAATTTAAAATGCCCTAACCTCTTTGGCTACTGCTGTACTTGTGCCACAGTTGGTGTGGCACAATATCATAGCCTTACTCTTGCATTCCTGCATAGAGCAGTCGTACAAATAAGCGGACACCATCATCATTTTTTAAGGTTGAATAGGATGGAGCTTCACCACTACCGATCGCACGTAAATCTGACAGTAGTTCTGGATGGAATTGGCAGGTAAAGGAGCGTCGAATTTTCTTAGTTTCAAAGTCTTTGTAGTTAATGCAGGTAGCGGAACATTCTGTGATTATTTCACCATCATGGGCTGTCGAACAAAGAATTTCTATGGAATCGGGCAGTTGTATCAGCCATGAGAGAGAACTTGCAGCGATCGCGTGTCGATAAGGAACGATCGCATCATGGATACTGCGGTAAGCCCAGTTAGCAAACAGTATTGCTTCTTCGTTGACTTCATCGGAGTGAAACATCGAAATTGATACTTCACGCTCGTATTGAATCGTCGTGTCAATCACACCTTCATGTGCGTCTGCTGTTACATCGTGGGCATGAATCAGTTCCCAAGGAATACCTATTGCATCGCCGTCGGCAGATTGATAAGGTAACAATACGCGATCGCCCACTTCCTTCGATTCATTGCGCGTTACTGAAAAATGCTCATCATTCCAACCAGTTGCCACAGTACGCCCATCACGCTTTTTGACTACAAGTGTTTTACCCATCGCTTCAATGCGATCGCATACCTCTTGTAATGATTTGAGAGCAATATAGTCGCCTGAGCCAGCCTCATATGTCATAGCTAAAACTTCTTTGACTGCACGTTGAATCAGTCGTACATGGCATTCAGCAGCTAGTTGGTGTCCTACACAGATAAAGATTGCAGGTGCGCTAGTGGGCGATCGCGAAAGTAATAATTTTTCCACTAAGGCAAACATATCTGATCGCGGGCAAACAGGACTTGTCCAAGTCGCAGCATCGTAGGTTGATGGATTTCCTCCTTCTACTATTACTGCATAACCAGAAGTAATTGCCGGAATAACTCTTTCTAGATCGAGAACACCACTAGACCAAACAGGCAACAAAATCGAGTCCATATCCGCAACTTTCTGAGCAATAAAAGCAACGTTTTTGGAAGCTCTCACATCTTCGCCCGCATCATTAACGCCTACGTGTTCCCAAGGTTCAATAATAGTGATTGAATTACGAAATAAACTGGGATTTTTGAGCAGAAAATCTAAATCTTCTGGTGAATTTATTACTTTTTCTAAAGGCTGGGCGTGTCCCCATTCAAATTTGCCATCACTAGCAAATAGTTCTTTTTCTGTCAAGGGATCAACAGATGTTCTATCTGCTAAAAAACGACCCATTAAAATATGAACAGACTCAAAATCTGAACCGCCTGCACTCAAATAACCTGGTTTGAGTCTCCAGTTTTTTGTAGTTGCAGCAGGAAAATTAGATATTGTAGATAATTCCATGATTTATGACTTGAGATTGTTGAATTAAATTGTGGATTTTTACCCTTGAAAGGCAGAGGGCAGGGGGCAAGGGTTTAAGACCCTCACTGAATAATAATGACTTAGAGAGAAAAACCGCCAAGACGCAAAGAACGCCAAGGAAGAAGAAGAATACGATCGGTAATCTTGAGCGTGGGAAGGGAGTAATCCTCGTCGCAAACGTTTTTCTGTTTTCCTTATAAGAGCCTTCTTCAATTAGCAAACAGGTAACAAAATGCCATGAGTCGAACGTTGATAGAGAGAAGCGGATCTAGCTCTATAGGGGTAACTGCTTGTGCAGGGCAGATTTACTAGATGAGGCTAAATAAATCCCAGTGAGAACGATCAGAAATACTATCCAAGTAAGAAGGCTAATTGGTTCAGCACAGAAAATCCAGGACATAATAGCAGCAAGAACTGGATCGAGCAGTAAAACAACTGCAACAAAAGCAGGCGATAAACAAGTCAGACTGTAAACTAATAAACCTTGACCGAAAACATTACAAATTATTGCCAGGGAGACAACCAAGAACCATCCTTGCCAAGAGGTGGGAAATACCTGTCCTGAATCTAGTAATACCATCAGTAACGTGAATATAGCTGCGATCGCAGAAGTCAAACATACGATGGTATTCGTAGAAAGTTTTTCTTGCAGTTGCTCAATTAGCAACAAGTAACATCCAAAAGCTAGAGCCGCTACTAAGGCTGCAATATCACCATAAACTTTCACTACAGAGACGCTAAACCCATCAATTTCCATCACACCGACACCCGCAATGGCAATTCCTAGCCCAAGCAAAAAGCGTCGATCAATCGTTTTTTTCCAAATCAACCACCCCAAAAAACAGGTGAATATCGGTGTGAGGTTTGCCAATAAGGTAGAATTTGCCACAGTGGTTTGCGTTAATGACCATGCCCAGAGAACCAGATCGGCAGCCAGAAACGCAGCAGCAGCAATCAACCGCCAGATGAGCGAGAAATCAATTGTCAGCGATCTAGAGGCGGGCGATTCTTCATCTGTTTCTATTGAGGAATAAGCCCTCTTTATATTCTTAATACCGAGCCATGCACCCAGAATTAAAGCGGTGATCCAGAAACGATGGAATGCCGTAGCATAGAAACTGATTTCGCTTTCACTTAAGCGCACCAGAATTGCAGAGATTGAAATAGCGACTAAGGCAAAGAAAAGGGCGGCGAAAGCTAACTTCTTTGGAACCTTTTCTATTTGTTGAGGGGAGACAATGGAGGCTTCATTCGGTTGTTGCAATAACATCTGATCGGTTTCGGCGATGGTTTCACTGTTCACAGACTGTCGATCGCATACAAATATGGGATAATCGCTCATCTTCTCCTCCGTTGGAGACCCCATATGTAGCGAAGCGGAACGTGGGGAGGAAAACGGGGAAATTTTGAGCGGTCAACTCCGCCAAAATTTCCACACTACGCTCAATCGCACTTGGGATGAGTTATGATAGAGCTATGACTCAAACCCTCAGCGTAAAGTGCAAGCTTATAGTCCCTAATAACTTGCGGTGCGAAATTGACCGCACGTTGGATGGGTTTGCTGATGCTTGCAATCAAATTCTTGAGGTAGCTAAACGAGAAAAGTGTTGGAATACAACCAAATTGCATCACTTGGTTTATAAACCTATACGCACTGCAACGGGACTGAAAGCCAATCACGTTTGTCAAGCTATCCGTAGAGTTATTGGTAACGCCAAAGCCGTTAAACAAATCCACAAATTTAGACCAACTTCTATAAGTCTTGATGCCCGTACTTTTCAGTACAAAGAAGATACTCAAAGTGTTGGCATAACATTGATGTCTAAACGAGTTGATTTTAAGTTGGCTATTGGTGGCTATCAAATTGCATTGCTGAGAGGTCAAAAACCTACTAGCGCCACGCTTAATAAGACTCGTCAAGGTGAGTATTACATCAATATTTGTGTTGAAATTGATACTCCACCAACGGGTAAAACTCCAAAAGTGATTGGTGTTGATCTTGGGCGTAGGGATATTGCAACCACCAGTACAGGTAAGGCTTGGAATGGTGAAAAGTTGCAAGCGACTAGGGATAGGTTTAGTAAAGTCAGATCCAATGTTCAAAGCAAACGCACTCGGTCTAGTAGAAGACTTTTGAGAAGGCTCTCTGGCAGAGAACAAAGGTTCCAAAAATGGATTAATCACAACATCAGTAAGCAACTTGTAAAAGAAGCTAAACAACTGAATGCAGCACTGGCTTTTGAGAATCTTTCTGGTATTAGAGATAACCTGAACGAGAAACCTAGAAGCAAAACTGAACGGCGTAGAACTAACAATTGGGCGTTTTACCAACTCAGATTGTTTGTTAGTTACAAGGCTATTTGTGCTGGTGTCAAAATTGTGTTTGTTTCTCCTGCTTATACAAGTCAAACTTGCAGCCGTTGCCATCACGTTCACCCGGTAATTGGGAAGTCGTATCGCAATGGTAAAAAGTTTAAGTGTGGGCATTGTGGATTTGAACATGATGCTGATATAAACGCGGCTAATAACATCGCTGCTTTGGGGTTGAGTGTAAACCAGCCCGAAATTCCAGGGATTACTTGTCAGTTACAGGGACAATTAAATTTGTTTCCGTAGGCGCGGTATGAACTGGGATAAAGCCCCGCACGTAGCGTGAGCGTAGTGCGTGGGTAGTTTACCCACACTACTCATCGCCAGGTTCATTTCATCGACACTGATGGAGTTATCGCCATTCATATCAATGGGCAAAAAGTAAGTGCGAAATTCGGCGTAGCGAGCCATCAGGCGACGATGCCGCAACATTAATTCGCCAAACTCTTCAAAGTCGATCGCACCACTGCCATCTACATCTAAGCAGTTGAAGAGATAAGCTAGTTCTGCTTCAGAAGTCACCTGATTTGAGGCACGCAAGTGTTTGGATAGTTCTGATGTTGATAGATTACCACTGCGATCGCCATCAATGGCATCAAAAATGTAGCGGAGGTCTCCTTTAACCGATTCCGATGCCTGCTCTAACATAAACTGAGCCAGCTTACCACCCATAGCAACTTGCAACTGGCGGCGAAAATTTGAGATCACATCCTTGGCGGCTTGATAGCGATACCAGTGTTCTTCTGGGCTAGTAACTGTATGGAGAGATACAGGCACTAAAGAAGGGAGCGATCGCTTTAATACTAGAAAGAAGCCAATAGTAACAAGGCAAAACGGTACGGTGAGGATCGGCAGTCCCCAAACCGAGAATAGTCGCCCCAGCATTCCACCGACGACCGCGCATAGCACCGCACACCCTGCCCCAATCCACAGACTACGCAGGTTGGGTGCATAGAAGATTCCCGCGATCGCCATTGCCCCCAGCAGGGCATTATAACCCCATAGTCCGGCATACAATGTATCCAAGGGAAAGCCTAGCAGCCATCCTGACAGTACTCCTAGAGTGCATCCCAAGATGCCAACTGCTGCACCAATCGGTGTACAGATCGCCACTGCCAACAGTACCAGAATACCTGCAATCAGCTTGTCTGCCAGAAATACCTGACCAAAGCCGATGGGCAGGGATGCCAGCAGTCGCAACCCGTTGAATGTTTCAGAGGTTGAAGACGTTGCTGTTGTCCCCAAGTCAAACCAGGGTTGAGGCAGCGAAACTATCATCAAAAACAGCAATGTTGCAATATTGAAAGGCACGGTGAGAAACGGCACATTTAGTTTAGTCGCACACCAAACGCCTAATGTCTTCATCAACACTGTAGTTAAGGCTGCAAACACAATCACCGCCACTACCCAGTTGAGATTCCCAGATCCGTTTCCTGGTAAGCCAAAAATGCCTAGTGCTGCTCCCACCAAGATACCGTTATAGCCAAAGATGCCATTACGGCGGGAATCTCGGTCTAGTTTGAGAGCGATCGCACTTATAGTTGAGGCAGTAACGCCAACTAAGCTGAGAAATCCTACCCAGGGAGACTGAATAAACAAAGCCGTCAGAATCAGAAATCCACTGATCGGATTGTTAAGAAAAATAACTTGACCAATGCCCCGCAGGAGGGAATTGATGAAGTCTAAAAGAGGTTGTTTGGCAAGGCGTTGATTTAAAGACTGCATCGTGCCTAGCCCTCGCAGTGGGTTTAGTACGAATGGGGAGGATGAGTCATCATCGCCGAGAACTTGGGAGATGAGTTCATGCAACGGTAGCGGCTCGTCGCCTGGTGTTGCAATGCGATCGCTAACCATATATTAGGGAGGGAGGAGGGAGGAGGGAGGAGAGAGGAGGGAGGAGAGAGGGCAAGAGGGTTTGATAACTTTTCTCTCCCTAAAAAATGTATAGCAACCGCCAGTGTTAGGGCATTCAAGGGTGGTCTAAAATCCAGTCACAGTAAGAGTTTTACTTCTGACTCCCGACTCCTGACTCCTGCTATACAAGCGCATGATGTAGAGACGCGAAATTTCGCGTCTCTACGCTGACTGAGAACGCTTTTCTAGGCGCTCGGCAACAGCATCAACGACGCTCTCAAAGATGCCCAGGGAGTTTTCCACGATCGTATTGAGGGTGTCGATTAAGGGATTGATCTCGCAGATTTCCCAGCAGCAAACTCGCGGATCTTTCACTAAAGTAGCGTTGAGCAAACGAGCTTCTTCCGCCAAAATACCGCCTGGAACTGGGGTTCCTGTTCCCATTGCAATCGTGGAGTCCATGCTGTCTACATCAAAGCTGACGTAGATCAAATCTACGTTGGTGAGCTTTTCTAGACAGCGTTGTGCTACCGCTTCTGCCCCAATTTCTTGCAACTTTTCAGTGGTGATGTTGAGGATGTGGTGAGTTTCAATCAGATGATCTTCGGCTTCTTCAGTATCTCGCACGGCTACATACACAATGTCGTCTACACTCAGGTTTGCACCATTGCTTAGTCCCAACTGCTGGCACATACGCCAGATTTCTGCCGTTTCAGGTTCGAGATCGTTGATTTGTTTGTCAAGATTATCACTGTTTGTGGCGATCGCTAGAGGCATCCCGTGTAGATTGCCAGATGGACTGGTAAAGGGGGAATGGATATCGGCATGGGCATCAATCCAAACTACCCCCAAGTGGCGATCGGGAAACGCCTTTTTGATACCAGCAATGGTTCCAGCAGCCGTTGAGTGATCGCCACCTAGCACTATGGGGAACAGCCCTTTAGTCAGGGAGTCTGCAACTAAATCGGCTGTGCGGGATAGCACATGATAGATGGCATCAATATACTTGGCGTGTTTATGTAGCTGTATACGCGATAATGCGGTGTTTTCTGTCTGTATCCGCAGACTATCCTGACTCAAAATGCCATTTTCTGCGTGCATTCGCGCCACTTGTTTCTCAATAGCAGCATTTTTCAAAGCTGTAGTACCCGTAGAAGCTCCACGAGTGCCTGCTCCTAACTCAGAATCTACTTCAATTAGGGCGAGGGACGAGATTTCCGCGACTTTGATGTATTGCATCAAGGTTTTTTTAAAGCCGCGTAACGCCGTCATGCTAATTTTTAGGTCAGAAATTTGAGATTGGCTGTGGAGAAATTCCTCAAAGTCAATTTCTCCGTCCCCATCTAAATCCGCCTGTCGAACTAGAGTTTCCAAATCGGCATCGTTGGTGGTGGTATTAAAACAACGAATGATTTGAATGAATTCTGTTAGGGAAAGCTTACCACTGCGATCGACATCAATCAGGTTAAATATCTGTTTTAAGTCGGCAGTTATATCCATATCTGCCCGATTTGCCATCCAGTTCGTAAAAGCGTCTTTCTTGACGATACCATCAGCGTCGATGGTGTTGATTAATTTTGTGCGATCGATCAACGAAATTCCCCGCCCCAACACTTCTAGAGCTTCTGTGATTTCCTGGCGGGTGAGAAACCCGTCGCCATTGGCATCAAATAACTGGAATACTCGTTCAAATTCAGTTATTTGTTCAGGTGCGATCGCTACATTACTGATCATCAGTTTAATTTCTCCTAAAATTGTTTCCAAAATCTTCAGTTAATTGGGCAGTTTCTTTTTTGATAATTCAACTACCATGAGTTGATTTTTAGATAACGAAATAGCATAATCAACCTTCCTTTGTATGAAAGCTTATTTGCTAAGATCGAATCAAGTCGGAAAAGTCGGAAGTCGCCGTCGGAAAAGTCGGAATGTCCCTAATTTTTGCTAGAAATTTTCTTTTCTATAGCCAAAACCGTATTTAGCGCAAAGACTCTTTAACTGTGTTGATAGCCCTGGAGTACCGCAGAAAAATACGTCAACTTTATTGGGTGCGTGTTGTTTGGCTAAGTCGCGGAAAATCTCATCCCAATCTGGACGACCAGTTTTTGTCCGACTCTTTAAACCTGTGATTAAATCAACCTCTGTCTTAGAATGCAGCAAATCCATCGCCACAAATAAAGTGCTAGACTTCATATCTGACTTTTGCTGTGCGCCTGTCAGATATAAATTGAGATCAAATAGTTTGTTAGTGTCTTCAATTTCTAGTTGTGATAACAGTTCAACAAACCATTCAAAAGCTTTTTGTTCTCGATTTAGCCAGTAAAAATGTACCTTCTTCAAATTGATGTTTGAAGAATGATGTTGATTACGGTACAAAATACTTTTCAGGATAGAAGCAAAGGGAGTCACACCAATACCAGCACCGATTAACACTGCATATTTAGATTCAAAAATATGTGTACTTGGTGTACCATAAGGACCATCTAAATAAACCGGAACTCCCTGCTCAAGTTGAGCATT
>JBARVL010000037.1:0-9930 GCA_049646245.1 Crinalium sp.
ATGAGTGCCAACAATGGGTCGAGGAAATGCTCAGTCTTATTGCGAATAAAAAGTCATTTTATCAACGAGGCTTGAGAGCTATAAACCTTATAGACCAGCCGCTTTAGCGGCGTAGTCGCCCCCTGAACAAAAGAACCCAGATAAAGCCCAAGCGTTGCGTCAGGCGATGCTTTCTACAATGAAAAAACATCCCGAACCTAGAAAATGGGCAGCTTTTACCTTGATTGGGGAAGCTAAATGATAAATATGCGATCACATCGAAATCTTTGTAAATTTTTAATCTGCCTCGCCAATGAGCGTAAATGCAGCCCATTGTTTAGGATTCGGATACTGTTTCATTGTTGTCAGCATAGCTTGACGTAAAGCAACAGCTTTGTCAGGATTTTGTTGCAGATTGCGATAAAATTTAGTCATCAAAAAGGCTGTAGAATTATCATTAACTGCCCACAGCGATACCAAAACGCTAGGGACTCCCGCAGCAATTAAAGAGCGGGACAAACCAATAACACCATCACCTTTAATGTCTCCACGTCCCGTATCGCAGGCGCTGAGAACAACTAGATCGGCTTGTAGTTTCATGTCGAATATTTCTCCGGCGGTGAGTAAACCATCGATCGCATCATCAGCTTTACCGTCAGGAGCAAGAGCGATCGCGCCCGGTACACCGAATCCTTTAAAATCATGTAGTAAGCCGTGAGTAGCCAAATGAATGATGCGTGCTTGTTGCATTTTCTGCATCACTGTTGTTTTTGTGGCTTTGCTACCTGTCAATGCTTCGGTGTTGAAGAATTTAGCAATTTGAATCGCTTCTTTTTCCGCACCATTGAGGGCAGTTAACTTTGCCTCCAAATCTCCAATTTTAACTTTAGGCATAGTAGGATTACCGACAATTAGCACATCCTTGGCTGACCTTTGACCGTTGTACTTCTGCTTGTGGGTTAAATCTAGAACTTGGATTGAAGGTGCGGTGAGGATAGTATGTTTTTCAATTAAATATTTTCCTTGCTCGTCTTGTAATGCAGCGAAAGGAACGAGAAACAGCGATTCTTGTGGGATGAACATGACCCGCTCATTGGGTTCTTTTGGTAGCAAGTCGGCAATGGGCGTAATGAGTATTTTGTGGAGTTGCTTTAATTTCTCGGTTGGGTTTTGGGATTGGGAATTAACCACAGTTGCGTCAAAAAGACTCCTACCCCTGACATCCATATCATCACGGCTGCTGGTAACGAGGTCTTGTAAGGATTTATTCAAAGATTTTTTTAGGTCTACTTGCTTAAAGGCAATTTCACCTGTGGGTTTGATGACCCAAATGTAGAGTTTTTGTTGCCATTCTTCTTTTCCTTCAACTTTGAACGGAGCATTAATAATTGAATACTGAACAAGTGTGGCGTTTTGTTGGGAGGCAATTTGCTTAAGTTCTGGAAGGGTTGGAGGTTTGATATTGGATTGATTGCTGGAGTTTTGGGGCAGCTTAGAGTCTAATAACTCCACCAAAGCGCGACCGCGACTGCGTTCAGCGATTAAAAGTGCTTGGGTAAATTTATTCTGCGCGACTAAGGCTTGTTGCAGAAAGCGATAGGTAGAAGCTTGTGTTTCAAAAATGGAAATTTTCTGGTCATCTTTTAAGTCTCGCGCTCGTAGAGACTCCAAAACCTCAATAGCTGCGAATAAGGTAGTTTCAGCTTGGGAATAGTTACCTTGAGTATTGTAAACTCCACCAATATTGCTGAGAGTATTTCCTTCTTCAGCTTTATTATTATTTTTTCTGTGAATTGCTAAAGCTTTCTCAAAACTCTCCAAGGCTTGGGGGTATTGTCTCAAGCTGTAGTAAACGCGCCCAATATTATTAAGAGTTTGACCTTCTCCTACTTTGCTTTCAATTTCTCTAGTAATCGCTAAAGCTTGAGTATAGGATTCTAAAGCTTTGGGATATTGTCCCAAGTTGCGATAGAATAACCCAATATTATTTAGAGCAGCCGCTTCCCCGTTTTTATAGCCAATTTCCTTAGTAATAGTTGAAGCTTGTTGAAAATTTTCCAAAGCTTTAGGGTATTCTCCTAACTTGAGATAGGCTAACCCCATACCACTAAGAGTAGCTGCTTTCCCTACTTTGTTGTCAATCTGTTGAGCAATCACTAAAGAGCGAGTAAAAGACTCTAAGGCTTTGGGGTATTGTCCCAAGTTGTAGTAAAGTATTCCAATATTGTTGAAAATCGACGCTTCCTCCTCTTTGTCGTCAATTGCCTTGGTAATTGCTAAAGCTTGCTGAAAGTTCTCCAAAGCTTTGGGGTATTGTCCGAGGACATCATAAACTGCTCCAATATTGTTGAGGGTACTCGCTTCCCCTTGTTTATCGCTAATTTCTTTGTGAATCGCTAAAGCTTGAGAATAGAAATCTAAAGCTTCGGAGTATTGTCCCCAGTTTTCGTAAACTCCTCCAATACCGCCCAGAGTTGCGCCTTCTAGCAACTTCTCGCCAGTTTCTTTGTAAATCGCTAAAGCTTGCTGAAAGTTCTCCAAGGCTTTGGGATATTGTTCTAAGTTGCGATAGACTGCTCCAATACCACCGAGAATTTTCCCTTCCCCCTTTTTATCATCAAATGCCCTGGTAATCTTTAAAGCTTGCTGAAAGTTTTCCAAGGCTTTGGGGTACTGTCCCAACTCGTGGTAAACTAGCCCAATTCTGCCGAGAGTATCCCCTTCCTTCTGCTTATCGCCAATTTGTTTGTAAATCGCTAAAGCTTGCTGAAAGCTCTCCAAGGCTTTGGGGTATTGTCCCAACTCGTGGTAAACTAGCCCAATACTGTAGAGAGTAACCGCTTCACCTTTAGGTTCCCCAATTTCTCTAACGATCGCCAAACTTTGTTGGAACGTCTCTAACGCTTCTCTTAACTGACCTTGTTGATACTGCTGGAAGCCTACTAGAACCAGACGCAACGCCTGGTTATTCCGTTGTTCCCTTGTCTGCGCCTGCGCCAAAGCTGCACTACTTTCCCAAGGATTCCCCACCACTTGAAGCGGACAACTCAAAGAAATGAGCAAGGTTGCAGTAATAACGCTAAGGCGATGATGACGATACATAGTCTTTATTAATGGGTTAGTGAACTGTTTACATATATCTCCGACCTGGGGGAGGTTATGCAAAAGTTTACTCAAGTTCTTGAGGCTTGTGATACAGCAGTAGGAAAAATCACAGGCGATGGCGTAATTGGGTTATCACGTTCTTTAATTACTGCGGGTGTACCTAGTGTCATAGTTTCCCTGTGGTCAATACCAGATGCACCAACGGCTGAATTAATGACAGAATTTTATCAAAATCTGCAAAAAAATCCTGACAAAGCTAACGCCTTACGTGAAGCGATGCTGACGACGATGAAAAAGCATCCTAAACCTGTTAACTGGGCTGCTTTTACCTTGATTGGCGAAGCTAAATAAGTAGGACTTACTCATTGCGTTGCCTGAAATCTAGATCCCCCCTACCCCCCTTAAAAAGGGGGGATGTTCAAAGTCCCCCTTATTAAGGGGGATTTAGGGGGATCTCTAGACATATCGGTGAAATTCAAGGTGCGTTGGCTAAAACCCTTGTAGAGACGCGAAATTTCGCGTCTCTACATTCTGAATGTTCGCATTGCATAAGTCCAAAACTACCAGAGATATAGAGATATAGAAGAGACAACCTATAGCATCAGGTGAATTATGCGAACTCCCAAAATATTAGCTTTGTTACTAACATTATCTCTGGTAACAACCCCACATATAGCAGTAGCTCAAACCATAGAACAGTCGATTCAACAAGGTCAATCTGCAATGGAAGCGGAAAAATATTCCGAAGCAGAAACAGCTTGGCGACAAGCTATCAAACTCAACCCTAAATATCTTCCTGCTTATATTGGTTTAGGAATAGCTTTAGATGAACAAAACCGTTACACCGAAGCAATAGCTGTTTACCGCCAAGCACTCAAAATTGACCCCAAGTATGCACCTGCTTACTATTATTTAGGCATCGCTTTGTATAACACCGAGCAATATAAACAAGCTGAAACAGCTTATAATCAAGCTTTGCAACTTGGTTATAAATATGCTCAAGTTTATGACAGATTAGGCGATGCACTGTATGCTCAAGAGCAACTAGAAAAAGCGATCGCAGCTTATCGCCAAGCTATCAAAACCGATTCTAAATATGCCCCTGCTTACGTTGGTTTAGGCAATGCCTTAGACGATCTCAAGCGTTCAGACGAAGCTCTTGCAGCTTATCGTCAAGCAATTAAAATCGACCCCAAATATGCTTATGCCTATTATCATTTCGGTATAGCGTTATCTAACGCCGAAAAATATAACGAAGCTGAAGACGCATATCGCCAAGCTATCGAACTTGGTTATGAATATGCACCTGTCTACAATCAACTTGGTAAAGTATTGTATTATCAAGATAAGCTGGAAGATGCTGAAACAGCTTACAACCAAGCAATTAAGCTCGATCCTAAATACGCACCAGCTTATGTTGGTTTAGGAAATATCGAAGATGACCAAAACAAATTAGATAGTGCGATCGCGAATTATCGTCAAGCCATTAAACTTGACAATAAATATCCTTTAGCTTATTACTTGTTAGGATTAGTATTGCATAAACAAGATCAACTCTCAGAAGCGATCGCGAATTATCGTCAAGCTATCCAACTTGGTTTAAAATATGCTTCTGTTTACACAGTTTTAGGATTAGCATTGCATCAACAAGGCAATTTAGCAGAAGCAATTAGCAATTATCAACAAGCACTAGCGATCGATCCTAACTACGAAAAAGCTCAATCAGGACTTAAAGAAGCTCAACAACAGTTAACTTCCAAGTCAAAGTGATAGAAAATAATGCAGAAGTCAGGATGATAATAAATCAACTGCCAATTAGCCCGCGCAGGCGGGCTTTGTATGTATAGCCCTACCCTTTAGGGTGAGGGATAAAAAGTGACTCAAATATATGCTCAAACGTCGCCAATTTTTACAATTTGCAGGCTCTACTTTAGCCACATTAGGTATTAGTCAACTAGATTTCATACAACAGGGCGATAGCACTCATCGCGTATTAGCTCAAAATAGTGGTAAAAAATTAGCTTTGCTAGTAGGAATTAATAATTATCCTATTATTAGGCAATTGGAAGGTTGTCATACAGATGTAGAATTACAGAAAAATTTATTAATTCATCGCTATGGCTTTGAAGAAAACAATATTCGTATTCTTAAAGATGAACAAGCTACCCGTAAAGGTATACTAGAAGCATTTGAAAATCATTTAATAAACAAAGCACAACCTGGGGATGTAGTTGTCTTTCACTTTTCTGGACATGGTTCCCAAGTGTACGATGCTGATTGTGATTTTCAGGATAGTAATGGTAATTGTGTCAACAGTACACTTGTGCCATTCGATCATAAATTATCATTGAGCGATCGCAATAGTGATGTTGCCAATCATATTATGGGACACACACTATTTTTGTTGATGTCAGCTTTAAAAACAGAAAACGTCACAGTGGTTTTAGATAGCTGTCATTCTGGAGGAGGAAAACGCGGAAATTTAACCATACGCAATTCTAATGATGAAAAGCTACTTAAACCTAGTGTTGCTGAAATTGAATATCAACAGCAGTGGCTCAAGAAATTAAATCTTCTCCCTGAAGAATTTAAACAAAAGCGACGACAAGGAGTACCCAAAGGCGTAGTTATTGCTGCTGCTAAACGCGATCAATTAGCCGCAGATGCTCCATTCAGCGATTTTTCTGCTGGAGCATTTACTTATGCTCTCACACAATATCTTTGGCAACAACCAGGAAATGAATCGCTAGATAACGCCTTGATTAATATTTCTCGCACTGCTACTGAAATTGCCCAAGGCGATGGAACAGATCAAAATCCTGAATGGGAAGACAAACCTGGTAGTAATGTTAGCAAACAGCCGATTTATTTTGTTAATAAAATTAAGCCTCCAGCCGAAGCAGTAGTTACTAAAGTAAAAGGCAATAGAGCAGAACTTTGGCTAGGTGGAATTAATTCTCAGAGTTTGGAATCTCTTAACGAAGTTACTATTTTTAGTATTATTAACGATCAAGGTGAGTCAATTGGACAGGTAAATTTAGAACCCGCATCTCGCCAAGGATTAACAGCTTACGGCAAATTGCGTAATGCTGAAAAACCCCATCTTTTAGATAAGGGAACACTCTTACAAGAACTAATTAAACCAATTCCTCAAGATTTTCACTTAAAAATTGGTCTAGATATATCTTTAGGCAATGACCAAATTCTAGCACAAAAAGCACTAAATGCCCTCAAGCGAATTCAAGCATTTCCCTTACAACAGGAAAAAGAAGTAAATTACATTTTTGGTAGAATTACTGCTGATAATCTGGAGTTTCAATTAGACAATTCTTTAAAACCCGACATTGGTAGCTTAGGTTTATTTACATCAGCATTAACCGCAATCCCTAACTCTTTTGGGAATACCAACGAATCAATTGCAGAAGCGGTTATTCGTTTGCAACCTAAGTTAAAATCGTTGTTAGCAGTGCAACTATTGAAAACAATTCTTAATCCTAGTTCATCACGATTAAATGTTACTGCAACAATGATTCCGGGTGATGGGGAAGATATACCTGTTAATTCTTTTCCTGTTAGAGGTAGGCGTACCAAACAGCAAAGTTCTCCAAGTGTACCAAAAATATTATCTCATCAATTACAACTGGCTGTAGGAACACCTTTAAAGTTTCAAGTAACTAATGGAGAGAATCGTGATTTATATGTTGCCATTTTAGTAATTGATGCAAGTGGAGAAATGTCAATTATTTTTCCTGATAATTGGAACGCTATAAAAAAAGATACATTACTGCCAGCAGGTAAAACTTTAGAAATTCCGCAACTAGATACAGATGACTATCAATTAGAAGTATCACCACCTCTAGGGAGAGTAGAAGTATTAGTAATTGCTAGTAGCAATCCGCTTGAGAAAACTTTATTGACATTACGTTCTATTGCAGAACCAGAAAAGGTGCGAGGGCGGAATTCGAGAGATATAATTGAGGGTATAGATAATGATTTTAGTAAAATTAGTAGCGATCCCAATATGAGTTTGGGTAAAAATGTTGCAGTAATTAATGTGCAGGAATTGGCAGCGATGTCTATTAGCTTTGAGGCTGTTGAAAAGAAGTGAACTGACCCCACCCCAACCCTCCCCTTGTCAATGGGAGGGAGCTAGTTTCCCCCCTTGGTAAGGGGGGATTAAGGGGGGTATTTTCGACTTTTGCTCATTGGTCTATTGATTATGCGTTCTTGGGCTGCTCGTTTTTATCAATACCAAATTTCGCATAAAGTTCGTCTAAATAATCCTTGCTGAAGAAAGCTTTAATTCTCGATATTTGTTCTAACTCACTCATTGGGGGACTTGCCATAGCACTTGATTCTAGCGCGTAGAGCTTTTCTTGGTATTGCATAATTTCTTCGTCACTCCATCGTTCGTTCATATTTATTTCACCAGATGGTAGTCTCACAGAATACAATTTTACCTTGTGTTGTTCCTTGTTTCTCTAAACCTTTTTTGTTTGGCTAGAAAATTTTCAGCAGCATCATTAGTTAGTTCTACTTCGCCCAATTCATCCGTTTCTACAAACCCAATATTTATGTAAAACTGCTTTGCTCTTACAATTGAGTAAAGTTTAATTTTACCTGAAAAACCTAAAGTTTTACTTTCCTTCACTAGCTCTTCTATTAATGATGTAGCTGCTCCTTTGATCGTTTCTGGCTGATTTTTGATCACATTCCAAGGCGCATTGGTAAAAGCGTCAACAAATAAGCAATCTGTTTCTATTTCAACAATTGTGGCTGCTTGTAACCTGCCTTGTAAGTCTAGCACTCCCCGAAAGGAATCTGGTTGAGCGATCGCTCTTTCAGTCAAATATGTAATTTTGGCAATAGCATCCCCGAATTCCGTGCCGTATACTTGTTGGGGAGTGTTATCAAAATACTCACGCAGGTAATCTCTAATTTTGGCATTCCAGTTAATAAGCTGGTTACGAACTAATAAATTTGCTCCTCTAGCCACTAAAAATTCATTTACCATTGGTGTATAACCAAATAGAGCAACTTAATTAAACATTTATAATCTTTACGCAAAATATTATATACCTAATTTTTTGATTTGATTAACTGCATTATTATACTCGTGGGTTTTACCTTGTGCGTGATCAAGGTCTCTAGCTTTTTGATAATCGGCAAGTGCCGCTTGTTTGTTGCCTAAAGCCTCGTAAAGTAGGCATGAGCATAGTCAGGTTGGATTTTAACACGAAACGCGATCGCTCAACCCAACCTACGTAAGTCTGAATTAACCCACGTCAAAGCTAAGTGATAAAGTAGCAGTGTGGGAGGCTTCTACTTTCCTGACTTTGCTAATTCCACGAGAATCGCGAGTCAAATCACCTAGTAAGTCTTCCATTAAGTCTAAGGGATTGCTCACAGGAATTGGCTTGCGATCGCGCTCTTCACCGTCATTTCTAAGTGTTCCTCGCCGCTTTAATTCTTCTGCTAAAGCTTTTAAAGTATTCACACTATTTTTTAGTGAGTCACGGCTAACAATTACTACAGCTTCAGCACTACCACTAGCGATCGCCTTTAAATTAAGATCGTTGGAACCGCCAATTACTTTTGTATCTTCAGGTGCTAAACGCATCGCATCATCTTCAATCGACCAATGATAAGGAAATATTACTAATACATCACCAGTAGAATCTATGAGGAGACTAGCTATATATAAATCTTCAGGAGAATGATTAGTAACTTGAAATTGAAATAACTTTTTGAGTGGTAATCTATTTGGATAAATTGCTGATAATTTTTGACTATCTCCTCTCGGTTTTCCACTCTTCGTCATTGCTAGTACTGTTGATGGTTCTTCTACTAAATTTAGTGATACTTCTACAGCTAAATTAGAAGCCTTAGCATTTAAAGTTTTCCTGATCAGATAACCTGCTATCAAAGACTTAAATTTCACTTGCAAACGCGCTACGGCTGCTGTCACAGATTCACCCGATGCGCCAAATGATTCTGCTACTGGTTCTAATCCTTCCCTAAATAATCCGACACTACCTAATGGAGGTAAATTACCTGCTTGTGAGGGGGGTATTTGTCGTTTAATATCACTTGTCATGCGACCAAAAATGTAATCTATTTTTTGTGGATATATATTTCCCGATTTTGCAGAAATAAGTTGTATACGCTGATTTTCCGATAATCCTTCTTTGACTGCTTTTGCATCGCTTCCCAAAGAGGGATCTAAACCAATGCTTAATTTTAAATCTGGTGGGATAACACGGCTGCTTTCCTGCAACAGCATTCCTGGTTGGAGAGCAGATTTTTTCTCAAGTGTTGCTTTTCCTACTAAACCGCTACGGGATGTTAATTCTAAGACTCCGGTGGGTTGTCCTGAAGAATTAACGGCGGTAAATGTCGCGCCTGAAGAGAAAGCATCTAAACTTTGAGCATCTATTCCTCCTAACCATAATGTTGCTTGGTCGCCTTGAACTTGGGTAATTACAGCATCGGTGGAAGGGGCAGATTTATTAATAAAATAAACTGGTGTATTCTTGTTACCATCAACTAATGGTTGTTGTCCATATTTCATCCGAATTATCGGCTCAAGTTTCTCTATAGCCTTGCCGACATTATCAGTTGCTTGCCAGAGATATTGCGTCATTAAATAAGTAAATGCACCCGCAGAAAAACCATTATAATTTGCATCAGCAGCTTCTTGCTCTGGTTTGGTTGAAGCTATGACAACCCCCTTGGCTACGCCTGCACAGCGCCGACGAGCCAGTTCTTCTGGAGATAGTTTTAATTTCTCCATTAAACTTTTTTGATAAGCAATTTCTTCAGGGCTAGGTTGTAATCCCTCACCTG
>JBARVL010000038.1:0-3924 GCA_049646245.1 Crinalium sp.
ACTGTATCATTTGATGGAGCATATTTTTTTTGCCAACAAATACAGGCAACAAAATTTTCTTCCCCAAATACTTCATTCATTAATAAACGCAAGTTGTATACTTCTCGATCATCAATGCTGACAAAAATTACCCCATCTTCTCGCAATAATTGCCGCGCTAAGAATAGACGAGGATACATCATAGACAACCAAGCAGAGTGATAACGCCCACTGGTTTCAGGATTGCTAGTTTGTAAATTCCCTTCGCTATCTTTCTGCCCTGTTACTTGCAGATAATTATCCAGAGGATCAGTATAATTATCTGGATAAATGAAATCATTGCCCGTGTTGTAGGGAGGGTCAATGTAAATCAGTTTTACTTGTTTATCGTAAGATTTACGCAGTAGTTTTAAAACTTCTAAATTATCGCCTTCTATAAAGAGATTTTGGGTTGTGTCAAAATCCACTGATTCAGATTTTTCTGGCTTAAGTGTGGCGCGACTGGGTGTTTGTAAAATCTGGATGGCTTCTAGTTTACCAGCCCAAGTAAAAGAATAACGCTCTGGGCGATCGTCTACAATATCGCCTAAAGTAGCCCTTAATTTACCAAAGTCTATTTTTCCTTCGGTAAATACTTCTGGAAACAGTGCCATTAGCTGCTCAAGTTGTTCAGCAGTAATATCAGCAGAAGCTTTTTTTACTTTTTCTATCTTTTCTCGATTCATTGCGAGTATATAGTTTTGTGTTAAAAATCAAAGTTTTAACTAAAGCGATCGCGCTTTTGCTTTGATCAACTATGCAAACTGAGTTTTAACACAAAATGAAGCGTATTGCGATCGTATTACTATATATATATCCGAAAGCGAACAAAATAAATAAGCCTGCGTCGGCAGGCTGAGAATACATAGGACTTACCCACCTTCAGCCTTAAACCTAGATCCCCCCTAGCCCCCCTTAAAAAGGGGGGAAATTCAAAGTCCCCCTTTTTAAGGGGGATTTAGGGGGATCTCTGCGTAAGTTTTAATACAATAACCCCACGCAAAACATAAAGCCTGACAGAATTATTTAATCGCTCTATCGAACTAAACCTAAATTCATCAGTTCCTTGGGAGATGCCAACACATCAATCGCTACCAAGAAAATCTCGCCTTGAGGATTGAGCAAGAAGCGCCATGCGAGGTTTAGACCAACATTGTCGCCAAACCAGGGACTTTGCACTCTACCCGTTACTTTAATCTGGGTAAACTCTCCGGCTGCTGACTCAGAAACCCCCTGCTGTGGTGTAAGTTTAAGCCCATAGCATTGTTCGTGCATATACGCCAGGATGTTCTCCTTACCCACAATCGGTTTTTCAAAAGGGGGTTGCAACGCACCGTCTTGGGCAAATAAAGCCACAGCAGCCTCGAAATCAAAAGCGTTCATATTATCCATGTAGCTTAAGACTGTCGGGTTGTCGATGCCTTCAATACTGCTCTTACTTCTGGATGCAATATCTTGAGGTGGAACAACAGGTTCTTTAACTTTTTGAGTACCGCCAGTTGGGACATATCCCATGTTGACAACAATATCCCGTAATACGCTGAGTTGCTGTCCTCCTTCAAGCTGACGAATAGCTTCAAGTACATCTGATGCGTCTTGTGACAGTTTATAGCCTTCTGGAATGGGAGCAACAATTCCCTGTTTCATCCACTCGCTTAACTGATACCAAAAACCTAACTTGACATTCATGCCAAAAGACGAATAGGTACGGCAAAGGGGAGTGTCAGCTTGGTTAACCAAATCGCACATCACTTGTGATTGCTCTAAAGCAGGCATCTGCTTGATTTCATTCAGGGTGTTTTCTGCGAAAATCATGTTAGCTGCCGACATAGCTGCGGGAGTGATTGTAGTCCCCATTTCAGTATAAGCAAACCAAAGTAAAGCTAACTGATCCTCAGCACTAAGTTGATTGAATGCTTCAACTGTAGCTGGAATCGCATCAGCAACTTGAGTATTAGGAAAAATCGAACGAGCGGAATCTATGGTAAATGTCATTATCAAATCCTCTAAAAAGAAACGTTACTTTAATGGTTTAAGAAATTGAACTGAAAGAACAAATTCAAGCATAAGCTGATGTGTATTAACAATTCACTTTGATATTGAAATATGCTGTGGGGATATATTAATTTCACACAGCCCACAACTTACCAAAACTAAAACAATGCAACTTGAATGCTAATTAAGTTAATTTGTAAAGTTGCTTCTAATTCAAAAATATGTACTACCTGAAGGTGTTTATTAAAGAGATTTAGGTAGCTATTGAGAATAACTACAGGTTGCAGCAACTAGGGTGTTAAATGAACCTGCATTAACAGCAGTTTCACCGATATTAGCCAAGGGTTTTACCTAGTTTGTGGGCATCTGTTAACAAATATAAACTTTTTTTAATAAAAGTATATATATCCTTAGACCTATACTTAATGGGAA
This sequence comes from Crinalium sp., assembly GCA_049646245.1. Classification (GTDB taxonomy): domain Bacteria; phylum Cyanobacteriota; class Cyanobacteriia; order Cyanobacteriales; family PCC-9333; genus Crinalium. The sequence continues at coordinate 2,446 of JBARVL010000038.1, forward strand.
TTGTTGGAGAGCCTAATCTCTCTACTCAAGTATTTAGCTCTTAAGCTGTTGTGCATTTAAATTAAACTATTGATTATTATCAAGTGCTTGTAGTGCGATCTTCGTTGGCTAAGGAAGATCGCGTAGCGCATAGCTGTGCGTTAGCACTGCGTCCCGCACGAAGCGTAATATTAAATTTAAATGCGTCTTAGCTTAGAATATTACAACTCTTCTGGATTAATTCCTCGTTCTCGCAGTAGTGCTTCTAAAGCTTGATAACGCTCTCTTTCTGCTTCTAATTGCTTCACTGCTTCATCAGCACGTTGACGCTCTTGTTCGGCAATTTGTCGCTCTTGTTCTGCAATTTGACCGAGTTCCACATAAGTTAAAAACTTTTCTCCCGCAGGCGTAAATATCTCTAAATTGTCTGCTGCCATCTCAAATCTGATTCCCAGACGCGGACTCACCCAACCGTTCATTTCCTCAATAATTTCTAAGTTTTCTCCAGAACATAACCAACCAATTAACTCTATTTCATCAGGGTCATAAACGTAGTATTCTTCTACTCCATATCGCTCATAAAAACGCAATTTTTTCGCCATTTCTTTTAAGCGATTGCCTGGAGATAAGATTTCAAATACAACTTGTGGAGGAATGTTTTCTTCTTCCCATTGTTTATAAGAACCTCTGTCGCCTTTTGGTCTGCCAAATACTACCAGCGCATCCGGTGCAATGCGAGTTTTGTTATCTCCTTTAACTGGATACCACAACAAGTCACCTGCGACGAATACATCAGGGTTATTAATAAACAATAATTCTAAGTTTTCTTTAATTGTGACAATCCAATTAAATTGTTTTGTGTTATCTGCCATTGGTTGACCGTCACTATCAGGGTAGATGATATCTACTGTGGTATCGGTCAGTTGTTGTACCATATTGACCTCTGAGGTTAGAGGGAAGTTGTTTTTATTGTAGCGATCGCCAAAATATTAATTTTCAGGACTTACGCAAAGCCTAATTACTGTAGGGTGCGTTAGCTTCGCTAACGCACCCTACCCACTATTAATCTCTATTGAGCGCAAATCGCCTGTGAAATCTCAGTTGTTGTAACAAGCAGCAACTATCATTTACAATTCTTTAGGATCATTCATCCTCTGGGTACTTGCAGTAAAAAATAGCCGACCTGAAGGGATACTAAGTTCCTAACGCTTTATTTTAACTAAGCCTGGAACCAAAAAACTGTAATTTAGTTGAAAATTTGACTGTGCAAAAGCAAACTCTCTTTTTACTTACTAGCTTGTCCTTATGGACTGGGATAGCGGCAACTATGCCGTCAGTTACCCACGCTAATCAACCTGTGCTTTTAAGCAAGCAACCAACTAACCATAAGCTGAATAACCTGTTGTGGGAGGGAAGTAAGCGAGTCAAGGCAGGAGATATTGCAGGCGCACTTGATATTTATCAACAAGCAGCCAAACTAGATCAGGATAACCCCCGCAT
>JBARVL010000039.1:0-5318 GCA_049646245.1 Crinalium sp.
TTAACTTACCTGCTAACTATCCAGGTCCAGTTGTTGCAGCCCACCCAAATTGGGCAATGTATGATAATCAGGGGCGTTTGTTTGCGCCACCTTCAGGAAAAGTTTTTCTCGATCCAGCTAATCCTGAAGTGCGCCGTTATTTAATGAATTTGTTTGAAGAAATTGTTAGTAATTATCAGGTAGATGGTGTTCAGCTAGATTATATTCGTTATCCCTTCCAAGATCCTAATGCTAATCTTAGCTACGGCTATGGCACTTCAGCACGTCAGCAGTTTCAAAAGTCAACAGGAGTAGACCCACTGATGATGGTGTCTGCCGATTTAAATAATGTTAATCCACAACAACTTCGTAGTCTTTGGCAAAAATGGACGGAATTTCGTACCAGACAAGTTGACAGCTTTGTATCATCAGTTTCCAGTCGCTTGCGTGCCAAACGACCTGGATTAATTATATCTGCGGCTGTGTTTCCATTTTCTAAACAAGAACGTACAGAAAAACTCCAACAGAATTGGGAATCTTGGGCGCAACGCGGAGATATAGATTTATTAGTACCGATGACTTATGCCTTAGATACAAATCGCTTACAGCAGATAACTTCTCCTTTATTAAATGCAGCCTCACTCGGTTCAACTTTAATTTTGCCAGGAGTTAGGCTGTTAAATTTGCCAGATATAGTAGCAGTCGATCAGATTCAGTTGTTAAGAGATTTACCAACAGATGGTTATTCCTTATTTGCTTACGAGAATTTGAGCGATCGCTTGCACACAATTTTTAGTCGCACCCAAGGCTCAATCACTCGTACATCACCAGAACCAATTCCTTACAGAGAGCCTTTCAAAGCCGCAGCAATTCGTTATGCAGCATTACTACATGAATGGAATTTTCTCTTAACTAATAAGCAAATAGCGATTCCAGAACCAGGATTTACTCGGTTGAGCCAACAATCTTACCAGCTTCAGCAAGCACTCAATCAACTAGCAACCGATCCTAGCAGCAACAACTTATCTTCAGCTAAAACCAAACTAGCTTCATTCCGCTCCCAATTCCCAGAATGGATGCAGCTACAAGTTCAACAACAACCTTATCAAGTCCAAGTTTGGGGAAATCGTTTAGCAACTTTGGAAAACTTACTGCGTTATGGGGAAAAAACGCGATTAAAGCGGCTTTAAATCAGGTGATTTTAACTTTGCGACCCTTTGCGCTTCCCTTTGCGTCCTACCCTTCGGGAAGCCTTCGGCTAATGCGTTAAAAAAAAATAGATATAGCAGTCGCCCGTGTTAAGGCATTATTAATTGCCCAAACCCTTGTTGTTATTAGCTTTTCCTTCTGAATTCTGACTCCTGACTCCTGACTGCTGCTATAATTCCAATGCAACCGGATCACAAAATTAAAAATTGATCCGGATTTTATCTCAAATACCTTGTTTAAGTGAGTAGGAATAGTAAAACAACTACCTACTATGCGTATTTATTCACTGCTAGTTGCTCTAAACTTAATCTCTATGTCCCTTTTCCTGGTTCCAGGGACAATTTCTCCTAGCTCAAACGAATTGCTTTCATCTAAGAACCTTCAGCAATCTTTAAATTCTTCTACTCCTCAACCAAGAGAAAAATCTCCCCATCGGGGTAATGGACGTAGAGAGTTATATCCATCAAAAGTAGGTGTACCAACTTTGAGCTAATACCAACTTGCATTCGCGCGGTTTGTCTTTCTGATTAATTTAACTACTAAAAATACATTAAATTAAGCCCACAAGTGCGCCATCTTTGAGGGTTTAATATTTGACTGAAATATGCGATCGCGCAATTACCACCACTATCAGATATTAGAATTATTATTAATATATATAAGTAGATAATTTTACCATCAAAAACTTCTTGTGTCAATAAACTTGCCACTGAGAGGCGATCGTAAAAATCTATACGAGAGAGCCATCGAATTTGGCTCTCTCTACGAGAATCGTTACAAATTTTAGAGATTGATCGTCAGGATTTTTTTATGGCTTTTTTTGTCGCTCAACACAACTGTATTGTAGGGTGATGTATCCGTTCCTAGCGGAATTGGCAGCCAAAAACTGGGGTTTTTATGATCGAGTTCGCCTAAATCAATGCTTTTCTTTATATCGCCATCTGTTGCAAGATTTGCGGTAAGTTCGCCTTTATAATCTTCAATTAAAAAGTCTCTAAAGGAAACGACTTGCCCACCATCAGGATGTATACCAAGGATGACCGTACCGCTGAAAGTTGCGCCTTTTTGTTCTTCATCAACTGTTGCCATTATGATTTCCGAGGGGTCTTGACCGGACATATCTGCCATAAACTTTTCTAAGAGCTAATTCTCAACAATTGAAAATGATTTTACAAGAGGGCTATGGGCGATCGCAAAACTCTCAGGACGTATTTCTGCATCGGTGTTGATCTACTTGGTTTTCCCTTCTTTACTCACGCTCATCTTTTGTCCAGCTTGTAAAAGTGATTGCGGCTTGATTGAAATGTTCGAGCAAAACATTAGTCAAAAATTTTGACCGAACACTCGCTCGTGCCAATGCCAAGCTCAAGCTTTGTTTGATCAGATTGATGCTCACTCTTACTAGCTGCTAGCTAAAAAAGATATTAAATGGATTCTATATTTATCTGTGTCCATCTGTGTTTATCTGTGGTAAAAATCTCTTCAAACCACTTGGCGGATAAATTTTTAATAGGGGATTCGCGATCGCGCCCAACATGAGCGATCCGAACCCAATTTTATTATTAATCACCCAGCTAAACAGTTAACTTCTGAAAGTTCATTGTTAGCGCAAGAAACTGCTAATTAGCCATAGGATAACAAACGTCACCCAAGTAGCAATTTTTTCCTCAGTCATCACTAAATTTAAACCGTCTACTTGCGCGATTAGCCAACTAGCCAGTGGAGTCCCTAACCCTATACCTACACACAATCCTACCAGCGTTAGTAGCACCGCGCGACCAAGGCGACCTTCTTTGCGATTGAGAAAAAAGACACTGAACCCTACCCCAAAAGCAATAATCAAAGACAGAGTAGTACTTGCTACAGTTGGGAAGGCAATCACACTTGCCAGTACTAAGAATACAGCAGACGACAACATCACATCTTTGCGACTGGGAGTATCAACTAATCCCTGTAGCCAGTTGACAGATCGACTAACAGGAGTTGGTTGTAAATTGGGAGAGGGTTCAGATCGCCTTTCAGCAAAGCGAATCACCTCTGGAACCTTAATTTTCCCCTGCTGCCGCATCTTCAGCCTATCCATCAAAATAGCATCGTAAGCAGCTTCGATACTTTCTACGACCTGTTGATCGCCACTATACTGCTCACTTAGACGCTTTTTAGCTTCCTGAATTTCATCAAAGGAAGCGTCTTCGGTAAGTCCGAGTTGTTCGTAGGGATTTTGCTCACTCATCCATAACCTCCGCCATCTCCTCTATTTAGGTGCAATTTAGACTGGCTCTTGCTTTTGCGCCAATTACGCCCAGACTATCCTGAATAGAGGCGCTACCCAGAAAGAGCTTTTACTGGGGGTGATACCTAGTCTCCTCACAGCTAGTTTAACTTGATTATTGGACAGTTTTCTGAAATCCAACAGATTGATCAAACCGCTTCAGGGATTAGTAAAGGTACTACCTTACCGTATTTCTGGGGCAACTATTAAACTTACTAACTTTTTTCAGTAGTATTAGCAACATTGTGGTCTTTATGTGCTGCTACTTCCTGAGATTCTAATTGAGCAGGGGTATTAACAGCTTGCTCAATTTGTTCAGCCTCGCGTTTAAATTCCGTTTCAAACTCGCCCTTAGCTTGCTGAAACCCACGAATTGCTTTTCCTAAACTTTGACCAATTTCTGGTAACTTCTTGGGTCCAAATACTAATAAAGCTATAATCATAATAATTGCCATTTCTGGCAAACCAACCCCAAAAATATTCATATATCTCCTATAAGTTCACAATTCAATTATAAGACTGATAAAAAAACCCCGACGAAACGGGGGATTTTAAGTTCTTTACAGATGGCGCTACTAATGGGGTCAATTTTGACCGGATGTTTCCCGCTACTTAATGCTTTCTGCACTGTAATTGCAGGTGATTGTTAAGCGCGATCGCACTTCCTACTAGCCACCGAAGCTGTTCCAATCAACGTTAACTCCCTCAATCATCAATGAGGAGTTGTAAACTTGCAAAATAATCAGTAAAAACACGAAAAATAACAGCATAAAAGTCCCCATAACTGGCGTAGTACCCCATCCAGGGGCAACTTTGCCGTATTCAGAGTTTAGGGGTTTAAGGATATCTCCCAACCGTGTCCGTTGTGCCATGAGTTACCTACGATTCAATGCGCGATAGAGTTTTGTTGCTTTCGTAAATAATACCCTGAAGGTAGATCTAATTCAACAAACAGCCGTCCTTCTATGGCGGGGAACTTTAAACCCATTCTTTGGTAAGATTATATGATCAAAGGACGCATAATTTAGTCAACCTATGGAACCCGCAACAGTTCTTAGCATTTCCCTTGGCGGCGCATTGGTAGCGATCGCAGGCTTTGCCATTTATACTTCTTTTGGTCCACCATCTAAACAATTGGACGACCCATTTGAAGATCATGAAGATTAAAGCCGATCTTTCCACAATCGCTGATATTTAAGGTTGAGTTATCACCCCTAACAATCAAAGGTTAACCATTATCTACTATTACACCTGTAAAGCTAACAATTTTATTAGGTGTAATTATAGCAGATTGATGATTAAGTAATTGTTCAGTTGCTTCTAATGGTCGCTCTAATAAATCAACTGCTTGGGTAATTTCTAAATCTAAATCACTATTTAACTCTAAATGTGCTGGTTCGCCGTGACACTCGTAACAGCGTAAAATCCACTGTTGCGGGTTGTATTCCGACTGTTTAAACGCCATTATAATTAAATTTTCTGCTTGTAGATCTATAAATTGAGTAATAGGTTTTAGAGTAGTGTTGGTGCTTACAGTTTCTATCACCCTCACTTGCAGTGGCAGATTAAGTTCATATCCCCGTCTAACTGTATTCGCCGATCGCCAATTTCCACTATGGGGATATAGTGCATAAGTAAATTCGTTAATCCCAATATCTGCTTGTGGATCGGGCCAACTGGCACTACGCAGTAATGTTAAACGTATTTGATTTGGTTCGCAGTCATAACCGTATTTACAATTATTTAATAAACTAACTCCATAGTCATCTTTACTAATATCTGCCCAGTGTAAAGCGGGGACTTCCCATTTAGCTTGATCTTCAGGTGTTTCTGGTTTAGTTAATCTTTGGATAGTTCC
>JBARVL010000040.1:0-2324 GCA_049646245.1 Crinalium sp.
CTCTGGGAAGTTTTATGAAAGTTTGGATAGCTAGCTTTGTGGTGCTATTTGCGATCGCAGAATTCTATCAGTGGCTCCTCCACTTTACGCTGCCATTGCCAATATATATCTTAGGCGGAGCATTTCTGGCGATCGCATCTAACTATGACCGCTCATCCGGGTTTCCCTTCCTCAAGTCAGATGAGCAACCAACAACTATTCCAAACCCCATAGACTTAACATCAGGTATGCCTACTGTTAATTCTTCTACTAATCCCCAAATTAACCAATCTAATTTCAATCCAGCATCGCCACCGTCTCGCCCTGTTTCTTTTACGATTCGTAAAGATAATCAACAATCTCAGCAATCATAAACTCCTGCAAAATCCCCTATTTGTAAAAGATTCATCCAGTTTTCTTCCTAAGTTAGGATGTAAATAAATTATCAATATACCGTTAGGTAATCGCTTAAAATAAGCTTTATAACTACTTTTTTTAGGGAGGTTAAGTAGTTATAACTAGCTTCCCATTAAAAAATATAGTAACGAAAACCCTGGTGGGCTTTTTTAATTGTAGTTAAATCAACTTAACATAATTAGTTGCACGTTTGAGCGGAAAAAACACCAAAAATATATAATAGTGTGTCGAAAATTTTAACGATTAATCTTTCATTTTTATTAAATAAACCTACGGGGATTACTACTTATGCTCTTAACCTTTTGCCTTGCTTAAATTCTTTAGATCCAACATTGCTAGTATCCCAAAATATTTCTCCCTACAAATGTTATCCAATTCCCCCTAACCAAACAGCAGAACAAGGATATAAAGGTCACATACGCCGCTTATTGTGGACTCAGCTAAAATTGCCTAAAATTTACCAACAGCTAAACTCCAGTCTGTTATTTTCACCTATACCAGAAGCGCCTATAGCAGTTAACTGTCGATATATTGTGATGGTTCACGATCTCATTCCCCTACGTTTTCCAAAACTTGCTTCACCTTTGAACTATTATTTCCGCTATTATTTACCTCACGTTTTAGAGCAAGCTCAACACATTGTTTGTAATTCTCTGGCGACGGCGCAAGATATTATTAATTTTTTTGATATCAAAGCTGAAAAAATTACACCAATCCCACTAGCATACGATTCAACCCATTTTCGTTACCTTAATTTACCCACTCAAAATTACTTTCTTTATATCGGGCGACAAGACTCTTATAAAAACTTACATAGATTAATATCTGCTTTCGCAGCTTTACCTAACGGGGGTGACTACGAATTATGGTTAGCAGGGTCAACTGATAAACGCTATACTCCCAAGATAATTAATCAAGTAAAAGAGTTAGATTTAACTAGACAGGTAAAATTTTTAGATTATGTCGCGTATGCTGATTTGCCCAAACTAATCAATAGTGCGATCGCACTTGTTTTTCCTAGTCTTTGGGAAGGTTTTGGTTTACCAGTACTCGAAGCAATGGCTTGTGGTACACCCGTAATTACATCTAATTTATCTTCATTGCCCGAAGTAGTGGGTGATGCTGCTATATTGGTAAACCCTTATAAGATCGAAGAAATTACCGCAGCCATGAATGATGTAGCTAATATAACTGGGTTGCGATCGCAACTCAGCCAAGCTAGTCTTGCTAGATCTAGTCAATTTAGTTGGGAACAAACTGGACTTGCCACCGCTCAATTGCTGCACAAATATCTTTAGACTTTGTACTGCAAAATTTTATTCCTATATCACTGTTTAAGTTTACTCAAAAAATACTTTATGAGACATCGTTTTGCCCTAATACTTCGCCCTCTATTAATAATTGCTGCCACCTTAACGGCGATAGAAATAACTACTGTGTCAGCTAATGCCCAAAAACCAGTAGTATATCAACCATTAACTTTACCTGCCAGTAACGAAGCTAACGACACGCTGACAGAAAAGGATATTCCCCTGGGTGATGGTGGTTTTGCCCGTGACTATCGGGTGAAATTCCAAGCAGGCGATCAAGTAGCAATTGATCTGACATCAGACAATTTCGACACAATTGTAACTTTGATGGGGGCTGACGGTTCAACAATTGGACAAAATGATGATGGTCCTGATGGTAGCAACAACTCCCTGCTTTTTGCCCGAATTAAGGACACAGGCGAGTATATTATTCGTGTTCGTTCCTTTGGAGAAACGGGCGGTGGTGCTTTTAAACTAAAAGTTACGCGATTACAACCTATTAGTGTAACTTCTCAGGGAGCAGGGAAGATGGGGAGATGAGGGGCAGAGCAGGGCAAACGCATCAAAATTTGGTGCGATCGCCACAAAATCTGGATCTTCTATGAAGTTGTCGACAAG
>JBARVL010000041.1:0-3528 GCA_049646245.1 Crinalium sp.
GAGAACAAGTAAGCGATCGCCTTTGGGGAAATAACTGGGATATACTATTTTTTGCAGGTCATAGCACTAGCGATAATCAAAGTGGCAGAATTAATACAAGAGCTAATGAATATCTCACAATTAATAAATTAAAGCCAGGTTTAAAAAATGCCATTGAAAAAGGATTGCAATTAGCAATATTTAATTCCTGCGATGGATTACAATTAGCTTATGACTTAGCAGACTTAAATATCCCCCAAGTAATTGTCATGCGAGAACCCGTACCAGATGTGGTAGCGGAAAGATTTTTAAGACATTTTCTCACGGCATTTTCTCGCGGAGAATCTTTATATTTAGCAGTAAGAGAAGCGAAAGGCAGGTTATATACTGAAGGATTAGAAGATGAATTTCCTGGTGTTACATGGTTGCCAATTATTTGTCAGAATCCTGCTGAAGTTTCCTTAGTTTGGTCAAAACAAAAAATTAAAGAGGATCAAAAACTTCAAAAATCCCAGTTTACCCCCTCAAAAAAAACTTGGGAATGCGTACATACACTAAGCGGACATTCAGAAATAGTGAGATCCGTCGCTATCAGTCCCGATGGTAAAATTTTAGCTAGTGCCAGTCTTGACCAAACAATCAAACTGTGGGATATTCTGACAGGAGAACTACTAGACACCCTAACAGCACACACCGGATCGGTTACTTGCGTTACCTTCAGTCCCGACGGACAAACCTTAGCAAGTAGTAGTTCTCAACCCGACGGTACAATTAAACTGTGGGATTATCAAAAGAGAATTGTCAAAAGTAGCCTCAAAGGAACCGACTGGGTAGTATTGTCTGTTTGGGCGATCGCCTTCAACCATGATGGTACAATTCTGGCAAGCGGTCATCATGCAGATAGCACCGTCAAAATCTGGGATCTCAACACCCAGCAATTAAAACATACACTCAGAGGTCATGTCTGGGCGGTTGAGTCCGTTAAATTTAGTCCCGATGGACAAATTCTAGCTAGTGGCAGCTTAGATAGTAACATTAAAATTTGGAATCCGCGTGCGGGTCAAGAAATCCGAAACTTAAACAGACCTTCAGGTTTACTAAACCCAGTAAAATCATGGTTCAGCGACAACAGCATATATAGCGTCGCCTTCAGTCCAGACGGAAAAACCCTTGCAAGCGGTGGCGGAAAACAACCAATCAAACTATGGCGCGTCAGCAATGGAGAATTAAAAACCAGCCTCCCTGGACATACAGACGACGTTTACGCTGTAGTCTTTAGTCCCGATGGACAAACCCTCGCCAGTGGTAGCGCCGACTATACCATCAGAATATGGGATTTATTCACAGGCGAACCACTGCACACCCTGGGACATACAGACAAAGTATATTGCCTAGCGTATACCCATAATGGTGAAACCTTAATCAGTGGAAGCCAAGATAGAACCATCAAAATTTGGCAAAAAGGATAGAAAACAGATATATTCCTCAACCAAAAACTATATACCATTCCTTTGCGTTCTTTGCGTATACCTTTGCGCTATGAGCGTTAAAAATCATAACATTTGTTCAATGCGTCGAAAATCGCGCTCTACTTCTATCCACAAAGAACGATTATGAGGATCGGTGCGGAGAGCTTTTTTGAGATAAATTCTGGCTTTATCTAATTGTCTGTCGCTCACCAACTGACGACCCCAACTAGAATAAGCGATCGCATTCCACTGTCTGACTTCTGGATCTTGGGGAAAGCGTTGTGCTAAAGCTTCTGCAAGTGCGATCGCGCGGGCAAACTTACGCGACTTAAGCAACTGTTGCAACTGCTTATAAACACTCCACTTAATCTGTAGCTCACTTAACGACAGTTCCGGTGGTTGCTGCTGATTTTCCTTATCCTTAGAAATACGAACAACTTTTGTTACTCGTGGCTGTTGCCATAAAACATTACTTTCTTGTTTCTGTGTCTGCTTTGCTGTCTTAGAAGCAGGTATCCCAGGTGTATTTACAGCACTTAGAAGTAACTTATATGCCTCAGTCAACTCAATAAACTTAGCTTGAGCTTGCTGATTGCCACCGTTAATATCAGGATGATATTTCCGTGCTAAACGCCGATAAGATTTCTTAATTTCAGCCGTTGATGCTTCAGAATTTAAGCCCAACAAGCGATAACAATCCGTCAGATTCATTAAAGGAATTGAACTGAGCAACTGACTAAAAATGTAAAGGTTGAAGTTTTGGCTAAAAAAGTTAGGACTTAGGCGGAGATCCCCCTAAATCCCCCTTAAGAAGGGGGACTTTGAATTCCCCCCTTCTTAAGGGGTTGCTCAGGGGGATCTAGGTTTCATCTATACTGGGCGTTCTTCAATTACACGGTCAATTAGACCATATTCCATTGCTTCTTGAGCAGACATGAAAAAGTCACGATCCATGTCCTTCTCAATCTTTTCTAGAGGCTTGCCTGTGTTATTAGCATAGATTTGATTGAGTTGGCGACGAATGCGGATAATTTCTCTCGCCTCAATCTCAATATCTGTAGCTTGCCCACGAGCGCCACCAGAAGGTTGATGAATCATAATTCGTGAGTGAGGCAAAGCTAACCGTTTACCTTTGGTACCAGCAGCTAGTAGGAAAGAACCCATAGAGGCTGCTAAACCTACACAAATTGTCACCACATTAGATTTAATGTGTTGCATGGTGTCAAAAATCGCCATGCCTGATGTTACAGAGCCACCAGGAGAATTTATATAAAGATAGATATCTTTACCTGGATCTTCAGAGTCCAGATATAGCATTACAGCGATGATTTGGTTAGCAATTTCATCATCAACATCTTGACCTAGGAAAATAATCCGTTCTTGGTATAGACGATTGTAGATATCAACCCACTGAGTAGATTGTCCTCCTGGCAAGCGGTAAGGAACTTGAGGAACACCGATCGGCATTTAGTCCTCCATTGAGGTATAAAAGGTTTGAATTTTGAATTTGAAATTTAGGATTTGGGCTTAAGTTTCCTTAATTTTCAGCTAACGGCTAATCCTGAGCAATGCCGGGAAGGTGCGAGGAAGATTTACATAAAAATTCTTCTGACTCCTGACTTCTAACTCAGTCGTTAAGAAACTCCTGCCGGAAGGGGCGCGAGTGCTTCTGCTGTTGACTCTAAAACTTGATCGATCAGACCATACTCTTTTGCCTCAAAAGGAGTCAGATATAGCATCCGATCCATATCTTTGGCAATCTTTTCAGGCGCTTTACCTGTATTTTTAGAGAGTATTTCCAGCATTGTCGCTTTGTTTGCTAACACTTCCTTAGCTCGAATTTGAATATCAGTTGCTTGACCACGAGCGTAGGCTTTTGGCTGATGTAGGACAATGTTGGCATTGGGCAGGCTAACTCTGCAACCTTTTGTACCAGCAGACAACAGCATTGCTGCCATTCCCATCGCTGAACCAATACAGATGGTATGGATGGGCGGTTTGATGTAGCTCATGGTGTCGCAGATGGCAAATGCTTCGGTTTCAAAGCCAATCGGCTCGCCATTGTAACTCGATGTACCAG
>JBARVL010000042.1:0-3072 GCA_049646245.1 Crinalium sp.
ACATCAACTACCATTTCTGGACTAGCAGTAAAAAAGCGATTATTCATTACTACCGCCACATCTACCATGCCATCTTTCAGGACTTTGAGGGCGCGATCGCTCCCCAAAGCAGTTACTCTTAATTGCACGTCTGGATAATCGCGACAAAATTGCTGCAATACTGGCGGTAGATAGTTAGAGCAAACTGAATGAATTGCTGCAACACAAAGTTCTAGCTGTTTCCCTGCTAATAAATCTGCTAATTCCTCCGTTGCACTTTGCCACTCTTGACAGATTTTACGAGCATGAGGCAAAAATCTTTCTCCCCCCACTGTTAGCTTTGCTTGGGCTGTGCGATGAAGCAATAGCAAGCCTAGTTCACTTTCTAGCACTTGGAGTTGGCGACTAATTGTTGATTGGGTAACGCCACATTTTTTTGCTGCTTGCTGAAAGTTTCCAGTTTCAGCTATAGCTAGAAATGCTTGCAACTGCTCAATTCGCATATTGATCTAGGCTAAAGCACAGTTTGAGATTTCATTAGCGTAGCTTATTGATAGTCAAATTTTGGTAAGTATTGATACGGTTTTAGAGCAGTTAGCGGTTAGCTATTAGCTCTTAGCTTCTTCAGTTTAAACATATTATGTGTCAATTAAAAATTGGCACAAGATAGGTGCTAACCTCATAATGAGGATATAAGGTTGCAAGAATATGGCAATGGAGGTTTTGCTCAGGCAGGTTAGAGACGAAAGAAAGCTCTCTCTCAATGACTTGGCTCGGCTTACAGGATTAAGTCCCCAACAAATACAAAGAATTGAAACAGGAGCAAGTTGGTTAAGCAAAAACAGCACTGAACAGTTGTGCAAGGCTCTCAAGTGTCAACCAGGCGACTTGTTGCGTTATGTACCAGATGCTGGATCGGACTAGAGCGATAGAAGTGCGATAACTGATGCTTAAAGCAAAAGCGATCGCTCTGATTTTAACTTAATATTGAAGAATAATATTGAAGAATATATTAGCGGCATTAATTTTACTGAAATGCGATCGCACTAATATTTAAGACAATGGTGCGTTGCTATAGGATGGATGCGATCGCGCTTCATTACAATGAATGGTAGTTTTTTAGTAACATTTAAGACAAGGGTGTATTGTCGTCCGCGCAACGCACCCTCAAAAATTAAGTTTTCGCTCTTTGCTACAAGTATCACAATGGAAATTACAGCTAAAAAACAAGCTTTGTTGAAAGCAATTTCTGCACAATTAGAGCAAGCTTATGAAGACACTTTAGAAGATGTCTTAGAACTGTTAGATAGTCGTAAAAGCGAAGATGAAGAAGATATTAAAGATGCACTTGCTGAGTTAGAAGATGCCAAAATAAACGGTACAGTATCTTGGGAAGAATATAAGCAACAAGTAAAATCGTGACTTATCAAATTGAATTGACTAAGGGTGCTTTAAAACAACTGAAAAAACTTCCAACTGATATTAGAGAACGAATTGATTTAAAAATTCAAGAATTAGCAGTTAACCCGCGCCCTGATGGGGTAAAAAAAATAGAAGGTGACTTATCACTTTACCGGATTAGAATAGGCGATTATCGAGTTATCTATCAAATACAAGATGATGTTTTATTAGTAATTGTGGTGAAGGTGAAACATCGTAGAGAAGTTTATCGCCAGTAATAATAATTTTAGGTAAAAGAAGGGATGCGATCGCACTAATATTTAAGACAATGGTGCGTTGCTATAGGATGGATGCGATCGCACATTCTTACAATTTTTTGTATATTACGCTACCAAATTCCCGAAAACATTTGTAGAGACGCGAAATTTCGCGTCTCTAGCAAGTTATACGTTTCCGTATACACGATCTTATACATACAACATTTATAATTTGATAATTAATTAGAAATCTGAGGTTTGTATAAATATTTGTTAAGTTAGCACATAAATTTATGAGTTTGCACAGATAACAATATATAACCCATTTGAGTGAAATTGAGGCGATCGCACATCCAAAGAAAGTTGGCATTCGTGCGATCGCAATCCTAATATCCTATCCGCTAAACCTACTGGAATTTATTTATCAATTTCAGTTTGTACCTGTTCAGTCAACAATTCACCCACAAAATCAAGTCTATGAATAATTTACCCGTATCTCTCCTTACCCAGACCTATAACCAACTCAGCACCTTTGCTAGTTTAGAAAACTTCTGGAATTTATTTGATACTGCTTTTGGGAAAGAATACAACCATAGTGCTGCTGTAAGTCTGCATTCTCAATGGCTAAGGAGTGATTTTAGTCAACTTCCAAAAATTGAGATTTTTAATAGTAGTATTCTGGGCAATGCTAACGGTGCTTATGCCAGTAGCACTAATAAAATTTATCTGTCAGATACTTTTTTAGCAAATGCAACACCAGCAGAAATTAGTGCTGTTGTGTTAGAAGAAATTGGACATTTTGTTGATGCTTTTGTCAATCAGACCGATAGTGCTGGAGATGAAGGCGCAATTTTTGCAGAATTAGTACAGGGTAACCGTCTGGATGCTAATACTTTACAGGCGTTGAAAGCAGAGAATGACCACAGAACGATTACGATAAATGGGCAACTTATTCAGGTAGAGGCGCAGACTTTTACGGGAACTCCTGGGAATGATACGATCGTAGGAACTTCTACCAATGACACAATTAATAGTGGGTTAGGATCTGACGTTGTAGATGGAGGAGCCGGAAGCGACCTGTTAATCGTGGACTACTCCAGCATTAGCAACGCTGGGATGTATTCTTCAGTAAGCAGTAATGGTACTGGAGGGTTTAACGGCGCTTACTACGACTACTATGGCTCTAATCAAGTATCTTTTAGTAACATTGAACAGTTTCAGATTACTGGCACCGCAGTTGGGGATAATATCTACACCGGAGATGGTAACGATACTATTAGTGGTGGAGCCGGAGATGACACCATCAATGCTGGATTAGGTAACGATACAGTCAACGGTGGCGATGGGATTGATACGCTGGTTGATGACTTTAGTAGCAGTACGAGTAATTTAACCTTTGATACCACTGGCACCACACCTGTAGTACCAACAGGTA
>JBARVL010000043.1:0-2615 GCA_049646245.1 Crinalium sp.
CTTTCTGCCTGCGGATACCCCCCTCCCGCCACTAAATGCACTTCCGTTAAACGCCCAAACATCTGTTGCATCTCCACCAATTCTGGAGGAGACAGAAAATCGGTGACTACAACTTCCCAAGTTTTGAGCGCCTGTTCAGCTTGATCAATCACACGAGCAGCAGTTTCTCGATTTTCCACCCCTTTTAAGAGTTCTTCTCTTGGCAGCATCGTTTTTAACAATTAACAATTAACAATTAACAATTATCAATTATTAATGACTGCCAAAAAGGGTAATTTTTGCCTGTGTGCAATACTACTACCTAAACATCAGTAGGATCTACATAGCCTTGAATATTTTCCGGCTGCAACTCCCGCAGGATGCGAGTTGCTTGTTGGGTTATACCTGGAGAGCCTTTGACGGCAACAATGTACTTACCAGCATTCAATCTATTGCGATAGGGTAAAGCATCACCACTACCGGAAGCTAATGCTACGCCTCCACCTACAAAAACGCTGCCCAATCCTCCAGAAGCAGCGCCCAACAAACCACCAATCAGAGCATTGCCAATTCCGCCTGCCCAGGGAAAAGTATTCAACCCAGTTAGTAAATTGAAGGTAGCACCAGCAAAAAATCCAAATGGCACTAGCCAGTAGGACATTAGCTTTGCTTGTTTACCAGCTTGCTCATTGGGGTCAATTAAGCCAAATTCATCGGCGCTTTTATATCCTCTACCAAGAATACTTACTTTATCCATTGGGAAACCTTGTTTCTCTAAAACTGAGTAGGCTTCTTCTGCCTGAATCCGATCTGATAAGACAGCAATAAGATAGTTCATGTTTTTTTAAATTAACTTCATCCCAGTTCAGTCAGCAATAAGCTTAACAGTGCTGATTCCACCGCTAAAATACTTAAGTCCTGATTTTGTTGGAGCAAACCTGTCAAGGATTAGCCCTAAACGATGATACGATAGATAATTTTCCACCTGCCACACCCGCTCTCTCCTTCCTAGACTGCGGAACACAAATTACCCCTTAAGACTCACCTGCCGATCATGCCCAAGGTACTTGTCTCTGACCCGATTGACCAAGTTGGAATAGATATTCTCTCCCAAGTCGCCCAAGTAGATGTTAAAACAGGTCTTCCAGCAGAAGAACTGATAAAAATTGTGCCAGAATACGATGCGATGATGATTCGCTCGGAAACCAAGGTCACAAAAGAAATTATTGAAGCTGCTACACAGCTAAAAATTATTGGACGCGCTGGTGTTGGTGTTGATAATGTCGATGTTCCGGCTGCTACCCGCAAAGGAATTGTAGTTGTCAATTCTCCAGAAGGCAATACAATTGCCGCAGCAGAACACGCCCTAGCTATGATGTTGTCTTTATCTAGGCATATTCCAGAAGCTAACCAGTCAGTTAAAAACAATAAGTGGGATCGCAAACGCTTCGTTGGTACTGAAGTTTACAAAAAAACCCTGGGTATTGTTGGTTTAGGAAAAATTGGTTCCCATGTTGCTGCTGTAGCTAAAGCAATGGGAATGAAATTGCTGGCTTATGACCCATTTATCTCTATAGAACGAGCAGATCAAATAGGTTGTCGTTTGGTAGATTTAGATATACTGTTCCGCGAAGCAGATTATATTACTTTACATATACCAAAGACACCGGAAACTACTCACATAATTGGTACTGAATCAATAGCTAAAATGAAACCTACTGCGCGGATCATTAACTGCGCTCGTGGTGGCATTATTGATGAAATTGCCCTTTTACAAGCCTTAAGAGAAGGCAAAATCGCTGGTGCAGCTTTGGATGTGTTTGAAAAGGAACCTCTGGGTGAATCAGAGTTACGCTCTCTTGGTAAAGAAGTTATTCTTACCCCACATTTAGGTGCATCAACTGCGGAAGCGCAAGTAAATGTTGCTGTTGATGTCGCAGAGCAAATTCGTGATGTTCTCCTTGGTTTACCTGCCCGTTCAGCAGTAAACATTCCTGGGCTTCACCCTGATGCTCTACAAACGCTCAGACCTTACCTACAACTGGCTGAAACCTTGGGTAATATGGTTGGGCAGCTAGCAGGCGGACGAGTGGAATCTCTCAATATTCGTCTCCAAGGAGATTTGGCAAACAATCAAAGTCAACCTGTGGTAGTGGCTGCACTCAAAGGTTTGCTATCTCAAGCTTTGCGAGAGCGAGTAAATTATGTCAATGCCAGTATAGAAGCTAAAGAGCGGGGCATTCACGTTATAGAAACACGAGATGCGGATGTTCGGGACTATTCTGGTTCACTGCAACTATCAGCTAAGGGTGCTTTAGGGGAACATTCAGTAACAGGCGCTTTATTGGGAGATAACGAAATTCGGATCACCAGTGTTGATGAGTTTCCAGTGAACGTTGATCCTACTCAACATATGCTGTTTACTCTCCACAGAGATATGCCTGGAATTATTGGTAGAATTGGCTCTTTGCTAGGCAGCTTTAACGTCAATATTGCCAGTATGCAGGTAGGGCGCAAAATTGTGCGTGGTGATGCAGTAATGGTGTTAAGTTTAGATGATCCTCTCCCCGATGGCATTTTGGCTGAAATCATCAAAGTTCCAGGGATTAAGGACGCTTATACAGTCACTTTGTAGC
>JBARVL010000044.1:0-38908 GCA_049646245.1 Crinalium sp.
AAATTCTCTTTGATTTAGTTAGAGAAAAGCTGATTTATAAGTATCCTTTAATCTCAATTGGTTGGCTCAACCATGACACGCCTCTAATTGACTGGACTCAACCAAATGTAGATTTAGCTGCGCGAAACATCATAGATTTGGGTGCTACAGCAGTGGTATTCATGCCTCTTGGTTTTGCCACTGAAAACCACGAAACCCTGCTCGATGTAGATCATATTATTCATGGTTTACGTCGTAAGCATCCTGAAGTAACTTATGTGCAGATGCCTTGTGTTAATGACCGCCCTGACTTCTTGAAAATGGCGGCTGATTGGGCTAATCCACAAATAGAAGCTTTACTATCAGAACAAGCTCTTGCGGTTAATCCTCAATTAGCAGCAGTCCAAGCTCAACATGATCACGAGCATCACGATCATGGTCATCACCACGATCATGGTCATCATCACGATCACGGTCATCATCATCATTAAAGATGACATTTTTAGATATTTGATTGCTATCCAAATATCTAAAATTAACATTGACAAATTTAATAATTTGTTTAAAAACAGAAACTACTGGCAACGGCTAGTAGTTTTTTTTACAACATTTCAATAAATTTTTGTACTCGTTTCCATACTTTTTCTAATAAATCTGGTTGATCCGCGTCAAACCCTTCAATTGCTGGATAGGCGCGAAACCATGTGCGCTGACGTTTAGCAAATTGACGAGTATGCAAAACTGTTAATTCTTTGGCTTGATTTAAAGAAATGTCACCCGCTAAATATTGTTTCATTTCTCGATAACCTAAAGTATCTAGGAGTGGTAATTCAGAGCCGTATTTTTCTATTAGGGTTTTTACTTCTGCTTCCCAACCTGCGGCGATCATTTGCTCTGTACGCTGTGCAATACGCTTTGTGAGTTGAGTGCGATCGCAGTCTAAGCCAATTTGTAAAATAGGATAAGAAGGTGGATTTTCGCCTTGTTGTTCTGAAATAGGACGACCTGTGACATAAAAAACTTCTAAGGCGCGTAATGTGCGTACTGGATCATTAGGGTGAATTTTTTCGGTCGCAGTTAAATCAACTTGTTGCAACATAGCATAAAGTTGAGTTTGACCAAGTGAGGATAGTTGCGATCGCAATTCGGGTTGTGGTGCAACTCTGGGAATCTTCATTCCCCGCACAATAGCTTTAATGTATAAGCCTGTTCCCCCTACTAATAGGGGGAGAGAGGAATGTTGATTATGGAAATCCTTAATTAATGTTTGTGTTTGTTGCTGATAATCTGCCACTGTTAAAGTTTCTTTTGGGTTGCAGATATCTATTAAATAGTGTGGTACTAACTGACGTTCAGCAACAGTTGGTTTAGCTGTACCGATATCAAACTCACGATATACTTGGCGTGAATCGGCGCTGAGAATAACTGAGTTTAGCTTTTGAGCTAGTGCTATAGCTAATCCTGACTTTCCTGTTGCAGTCGCACCACAAATCACAATTAACCCTGCTGTCTGATTTCCCTTCATGCTCCATCCTTAGCATATCCATCCCCCCACCAAACTTTTCCTGAAAGCACCCTCAAACAGCCTATAACCCTTTTATGCTATAATTTTGATTATATTTGCCTTAAATAAGTCTTAGTAGGCTTTATAGTCATTATTGGAGCTATTTTTTTATGACCAGCAGTTACAGCGCTGATCAAATTCAAGTTTTAGAAGGTCTAGAGGCTGTCCGCAAACGACCAGGAATGTATATTGGTACCACTGGACCAAGAGGACTCCACCATCTAGTTTACGAAGTTGTAGACAACTCCATTGATGAGGCGCTGGCTGGACACTGTACTCATATTGAAGTTCAGATCAATGCTGATGGTTCTGTTAGTGTAACAGATGATGGTCGCGGTATCCCTACAGACATCCATTCCCGCACCGGAAAATCTGCTTTAGAAACAGTAATGACCATCCTTCATGCTGGAGGAAAATTTGGTGGCGGTGGTTATAAAGTTTCTGGAGGACTACATGGTGTTGGTATTTCTGTTGTTAATGCTTTATCTGAATGGGTTGAAGTTACTGTTTGGCGGGATAAGAAAGAACACAATCAACGTTTTGAACGTGGTATCCCTATAGGAGAACTGAAAGCCCAACCTATTAAAGAAAATCGCACCGGAACTTCTATTTGCTTCAAACCGGATACAGAAATATTCACTGTAAGCATAGAGTTTGATTACACAACTATATCCGGTAGATTGCGGGAGTTGGCTTACTTAAATGCTGGTGTAAAAATTACTTTTAGCGATCAGCGTATCCACTTACTCAAAAACAACGAACCGAAGGTAGAAACCTACTGTTATGAAGGTGGTATTCGTGAATATATCACCTACATGAATACTGAAAAGCAACCCCTGCATGAGGAAGTAATTTATATTCAGGGTGAACGCAATAATGTGCAAGTAGAAGTGGCGTTGCAGTGGTGTGTTGATGCTTATAGCGATAATTTACTCGGTTTTGCCAATAATATTCGCACCATTGACGGCGGTACACACCTAGAAGGCTTGAAAGCGGTGTTGACGCGCACCATGAATACTACTGCCCGCAAGCGTAATAAGCTGAAAGAGGCAGATTCCAATCTTGGTGGTGAAAATATTCGGGAAGGTTTGACAGGTGTTATTTCTGTTAAAGTTCCTGATCCAGAATTTGAAGGACAAACAAAAACTAAACTAGGCAATACGGAAGTTAGGGGAATTGTTGATTCTTTAGTAGGAGAAATTTTTACAGAGTATTTAGATTTTCATCCTAATGTCGCTGATGCTATTTTAGAAAAAGCAATTCAAGCATTTAATGCTGCTGAAGCTGCTAGACGTGCGAGAGAATTAGTCCGCAGAAAGTCAGTTTTAGAGTCTTCACCTTTACCTGGAAAATTAGCAGATTGTAGTACAAAAGATCCAACTGAATCAGAAATATATATTGTGGAAGGAGATTCCGCAGGAGGCAGTGCCAAACAAGGAAGAGATCGGCGTTTTCAAGCTATTCTACCTTTGCGGGGTAAAATCCTCAATATTGAGAAAACTGATGATGCCAAAATCTACAAAAACACAGAAATTCAAGCTTTAATTACTGCTCTAGGGTTAGGCGTAAAAGGTGAAGAATTTGATTCATCTCAATTACGATATCACCGGATCGTAATTATGACTGACGCAGACGTAGATGGGGCGCACATTCGCACGTTGTTGTTAACTTTCTTCTACCGTTATCAACGAGCATTGGTTGATGAAGGCTACATTTATATTGCTTGTCCTCCGCTTTATAAGGTAGAAAGAGGTCGTAATCATTACTATTGTTATAGCGATCGCGAACTCAATAACCTGACAACCAACGAGTTTCCCAGTAATGCCAATTACACCATCCAACGCTTCAAAGGGTTAGGTGAAATGATGCCCACCCAACTGTGGGATACCACTATGAACCCAGAAAGTCGTACCCTCAAGCGAGTAGAAATTGAAGATGCTGCGGAGGCGGATCGGATATTTACCGTATTGATGGGCGATCGCGTTGCACCTCGACGCGAGTTTATCGAAACTTACGGTTCCCGTTTAAATCTGGTAGATCTCGATATCTAGATTTTATAGATAGGGTAAATGTCAAGAATGGTTGCAGAATACGGTTAGGTAAAAATTACTAACCGTATTTTCTTAAGCCTACAGAGAAAATAGCGATCGCATTCTTACTGCACTGATTAAAAAATCTTTTTTTGGGAGTTGAGGATTTAAATTAACCGCAGATAAACGCAGATAAACGCAGATAAATTACAAAATTTATCCGATTTATTGAAGAGATCTACTGATTGCCAGCAAAAGCGCAACGCTTTATTGCTTACCTTACTCTCAAGACTCTGATTGAGACATGATTGTGCTGTGGCTACCTCGGCTTGTTAGAAATCTTAATGAAAATTCTCAGCAAATCGTTTTAATCTAACGGATTAGTGGCTATTGATACTTTTGACTTTTGACCATCTAGCAGCGTTAACCTTAAAAATAGGAAATTTAGCATGAGTAGTAACTTAGCAACCAAATTACGTGAGGGAACTAAAAAAGCCCACACAATGGCAGAAAATGTTGGGTTTGTCAAGTGCTTTTTAAAAGGAGTTGTAGAAAAAAACTCTTACCGCAAACTTGTAGCCAATCTCTACTTTGTATACTCTGCAATGGAAGAAGAGATGGAACGTCACAAGCAACATCCCATTATCTCCAAGGTTACTTTCCCTGAACTTAACCGCAAAGCCAGTTTAGAAGAAGATTTATATTTCTACTACGGCACCAACTGGCGCGAACAAGTAGCTCCTTCCGCAGCAGGTCAAGCTTATTTAAATCGTATTCGAGAAGTATCTAACACAGCGCCAGAATTGTTAGTTGGTCACTTCTATACCCGCTACCTGGGTGATTTATCAGGTGGTCAAATCCTCAAAGGTATTGCTCAACGCGCAATGAATCTAGCTGATGGCAATGGCACTGCCTTCTACGAATTTGACAGTATTCCTGATGAAAAAGCTTTCAAAGTAAAATATCGTCAGGCAATGGATGAGCTACCCATTGATGAAGCTACAGCCGATAGAATTGTAAATGAAGCTAATGATGCTTTCGGTATGAACATGAAGATGTTCAACGAGCTAGAAGGCAACTTAATTAAGGCAATTGGACAAATGCTGTTCAACACCTTGACACGCAAGCGCACTCGTGGCGCAACAGAATTGGCAACTGCTGAATAGTTTAAATCGCAAGAGCGATCGCAACTATAACTTCAAAAAGCATATCCCCTTACTTCTAACAATCCTGGAAGCTAGGTGTTGGTGTCCGCATCATCATCCAGCATTCAGGATTGTTTAGCAATTAACAATTAACAATTGCTCCGCGAATGAAGTAGTGTTGGCATTTTTGAATAGAGGAATGATAATTAATATTTGATGGGTCAGCCCTAAAAAAACGGGCAATAAGGGAAAACGTTAATTTATTAACTGATAATTGATAATTGTTCATTGATAATTGATTATTATGGCTGCAAAACTTCCTGTCACTGTTATTACTGGATTCTTAGGTAGTGGCAAAACCACACTTATTCGCCATTTACTGCAAAATAACCAAGGGCGTAAAATTGCTGTTGTGGTTAATGAATTTGGTGAACTCGGCATTGACGGTGAAATGCTGCGTTCCTGTGGAGTATGTCCCGAAGATGCCGATGTTAACAGCAACATTGTTGAATTAACTAATGGCTGCTTGTGCTGCACAGTGCAGGAAGAATTTTTGCCCACTATGCAAGAACTCTTGAAGCGCCGAGACTCCCTAGACTGCATTGTGATAGAAACATCTGGATTAGCATTACCTAAACCACTTGTCAAGGCTTTTCGTTGGCCAGAAATTCGCAATGCTGCCACAGTTGATGCTGTAATTACAGTAGTAGATTGTGAAGCCGTAGCAGCAGGAACCTTTGCCAGCAATCCAGAGGCGGTAGAGGAGGAACGCAAAGCAGACCCCAACCTAGAACACGAAACACCATTACAAGAACTCTTTGAAGACCAACTAGCTTGTGCTGACTTGGTAGTACTGAATAAAACTGATTTAGTTGATGCCCAGCAGCAAGCTGAAGTTGTGGATTTAATTAAAAAAGAACTGTCCAGAACTGTAAAAATTGTGCAGAGTGATGGGGGAAAATTAAGCCCAGATATTTTGATGGGATTCCAAGCAGCAGTAGAAGATAATTTAGAGTCCCGTCCTAGCCATCACGACACTGAAGAAGACCACGACCACGACGACGAGATTAATTCAACTCACCTGATTTTAGACCAAGCTTTTGACCCAGATCAGCTGAAACAGCAGTTGGAAGCGTTAGTACAACAGCAGGAAATTTACCGTATTAAAGGGTTTGTGGCAGTTCCTAATAAAGCTATGCGACTGGTATTGCAGGGAGTCGGAAATCGTTTTGAGCAATTTTATGACCGTCCTTGGCAACCAGAAGAAGCTCGCCAAACTCAGCTAGTTTTTATTGGTCGTGCGCTAGATGCTGCTCAAATTAAGTCGCAGCTATCTCTTACAGGACTTACGCAGATACACTAAATACAGGGGCAACCACAGGGGGATTGCCCCTACAGATGGTGGTTAATAGTGCAAGCGTCTCGCTCGCTATAAATGTTAATTAAATGCGTCTTAGCTTATTAATTAACATTTATAGCAGTCGCGCCTTGTGGTTAGGGCATTTTTTATTACTGAAATCCTTGGGAATATTGGCGCAGGATTAAAGCTGATAGCTGATAGCTGACTGCTGACTGCTATAAATCAGCTTTTTAATATTTTTACTTTAGTTACTCTAATTAAGACTTAACAAATTTGGAGTTGCTAATATTTAAAGTTATTTCTCAATTTAATCAATATCTAGAGAACAATGGCGCTGCAATGCCTGTTCCAGTAGTATTTGATACTCTGAATCATCAACAATATAAGCACCAAATCGCTCCAAGTGGGGATTATTCATTTGAGCATCAAAAAGGATGAATCCGCGATCGCGCAGCCTTTCAACTAACTTCACCATAGCTACTTTTGAGCCTTCTGGAATCCTGTAAAACATTGATTCACCAATAAAAGCCCCTCCAATCACAATTCCTAAAATTCCCCCTGCTAACTGATCACCTTGCCAAGTTTCAAAACTATACGCCAAACCGCTTTCATAGAGCATCAAATAAATATTTTCTAACTCTGGAGAAATCCAAGTAGTTTCCCGATTTGCACAGCCAGCAACCACCGCCTTAAAATCGCGGTTAACGGCAACAGTGAACTTCTCTTGATTAATGGCACGCCGTAACGACTTTGGGTAACGAAACCTGTCATCTAAAGGAATTAACGCCCGTTGGCGGCTTGAATACCAACCAATTTTTCCAGTATCATCAGCCATCAAAAAATAGCCTTGGGCATATCCCTCGATCAGCCCAGGAATGTTATATTCCATGAATCTGCTGAATAAAAAAACTGTTAACTACTTGACTTTTTAAATTGCTCATAGTTTCAAAATAGCTGATAGTAATAAAAAATTAGAAATTAAATAAACTTAAATTAATTTGAACACTGCCTTTTTTGTCAAAATGAGAATCAGCAGATATGGCTGTAGTCAAGTAGGTTAGGGCATTTTAAATAGCTGAATGCTGAATGCTTCGGGCTAACTGCTATAAAATATTAAAAGCTCAACGCTCCTAGCTGAGGCGCTAAGTGCTAATATGCCTGAACCAATACCATCAATTACACTACCACCACCAGAAAATCCACAGCAGGAAGGCGTATGGCTGCAAACTTCCTTGCAGCAATGGCTTGATCGGGAATTTATTCCAGAAGCTATTAACCAGCAGATTGCCCAACGTGCATCTCAAATCTTTGTGCGTCAGAGGATGGAAGGAGAAAACGATTTAGGGTCGTTGGTAATTGCCATCGTCACTGAGATGCAAAGTTTTAACTTTCGAGAAAGCTTTTTTAGCGAGTTTGCGATCGCTAATGCTGTGAGTGATTTACTCTTAGATAGTCTAGGAATTGACCGTTGCTGTGGTAGCTAGTACCTTGGCAGTCAGCAGTCAGCAGTCAGCATCAACCCTTGGAGGTAAATTTTTTAGTTGCTATTGCACTTAGTGCAATAAAAAACTAGCTGATAGCTGATAGCTGTAGCCCCCAGGCTAAACTGATAGCTATAAACTACCAGCTAGACTTAACAACCCCAGGTAACAAACCTTGATGCGCCCATTCGCGCATCACGTTACGAGATAGTCCAAAGTCACGGTAAACGCCTCTAGGACGACCTGTCACCCAGCAGCGATTCCGCAGACGGGTAGGCGCACTGTTACGAGGAAGTTGTTGGATTTTGCGGTGAATAGCCACCTTCTGCTGTTGTGAAGCAGCATTTTGAAAATCTTCGATCAAAGCTGCCCGCTTGTCTGCATACTGATCAACGAGCTTTTGGCGCTTTTTCTCGCGCTCAATCATGCTCTTTTTAGCCATAAATTCTGTTAGTTCCCATCGTTGAAGACACCGTTTTTTATTGTATCGGATATATCTGGTATCGAGTTGCTAGGTTCAAGGTAAAAATCGTTATTTAAAGCCTTTGGTACTGGAATGATATATGCAGAAGGACATAAATCAGCTAGTACACAGCGATCGCACTCTGGTTTTCTTGCCTTACAAACTGCCCGACCGTGATATACCAGTCGGATTGACCAGTTTTCCCAATCTTCCTGGGGTAGCAGGGGCATTAAGTCCCGTTCAACACGGATGGGGTCTGTTTGCTCGGTTAAGCCTAATCGGTAGCTCAGGCGCTTAACATGGGTGTCTACTGTTACGCCCATATTGATGCCATAGGCATGACCAAGCACCACATTAGCTGTTTTTCGCGCCACCCCTGGTAATTCCAGCAATAGTTCCATCCGTTTTGGCACTATCCCACCATATTTTTCTACTAGCAGACGGCAAGCAGCTTGAATATTTTTAGCTTTATTGCGATAAAAGCCTGTAGAGCGAACTAAGCTTTCTAAATCTTCTAAATTCGCCTCAGCTAAGGCAGCCGCGTCAGGAAACCGTAGAAACAACGCTGGTGTTACCTGATTTACCCGCTCATCTGTACATTGAGCAGAAAGAATCGTTGCCACCAGTAGTTGTACTGGCGTTTCGTAGTTAAGAGTACAGGTTGCTTCTGGATAAAGTCGCTTGAGGCGAATCAAAATCTCTAAAGCACGCTGCTTTTTATTTGACAGCTTGCGTGTAATACTCATGGGCGATCGCTCACTACCAAGAGTGAGCGTTTAGATATCAAAGACTAGCCGTTAAATTAATCCACACAACCGACTTCAGACATCAGAATCAATAATCTAACTTGCTAAAAGTTTTTCTACTGACTCCTACTCCCTTCCCACGCTTAAGATTACCATCATATTCTTCTTCTTCCTTGGCGTTCTTTGCGTCTTGGCGGTTTTTAAAATAGGTATTCTTGAGGTGGGAAAAGAGTAAATTCTGACTCCTTACCTAAACAACTGTTGTATTCCTTCCAGATTGGCAGTATCCTTCACAATCAAGAATATTCCCAATCCTAGCAGTAGCATTAAACCAGTTTGCATAACGCCGTCTTGGATTTTGGTTGGTAAGGGTTTACCCTGAATAGCTTCAATCAGCAGAAATGCCAATTGACCACCATCAAGAGCAGGTAATGGCAAAATATTGATAATTGCCAAGTTAATGCTGATTAAAGCCGCAAATTGAAACAAACTTGCTGCATCAGATCTGGCTATATTAGCGCCAATTTCTACAATTTTCACGGGACCTGCAATTTGATCTGCTGTTTCCCCAAAGTTACTAATTAATTGACCTAATCCTTGAGCCGTCAATACTGCAATTCGTTGAAACTCTTCTGCGCCAGTGGTAAACGCTTGCACGATACCGCCTACAGGCTTGCGTACCACCTTACCATTAGGAGACAACCGGACACCAATTTGACCTTTGCCATCCTTTCCTAGTTCTGGTGTCACCTTGAGATTAACAATTTGATCGCCTCGTTTGAGATCTAGTGCTAGAGAATCGTTAGGATGAGTTTGAATTTCCTGCATCAGCAGAGTAATGCCTGCTTGAGATTCACCTAATTGCTTACCTTCAACTGCCAAAACAATGTCACCAGCTTTAATTCCCGCTTTGGTTGCAGCCGAACTAATATCTGAAGCAACTTCTGGAACTAAAACCCCTGGTTGATAGTTAAAGTCTTGAACACCTACAAAACCAATCTGAGTTACTAGCAGGAGGTAAGCAAAGATTAAGTTAGCAATCACGCCAGCACTAATGACGATCGCTCTGTCCAAAATAGGTCGATTGCGTAACAAATTGGGATCATTTGGGGGAATTTTGCTGTCTGGATCATCGTCGGGGAAACCAACAAACCCACCTAAAGGAAATGCTCTAATGGCATACTCAGTTTCGGAACCTTGGTATTTCAACAAAATTGGTCCAAAACCAACCGAGAAGCGATTAGCATAAATTCCTTGTAAACGAGCCGCCAAAAAATGACCTAGCTCGTGTACCACAATCAAAACTGCTAAGACTGCGATCGCTGCCAAAACTGACATAAAAGTACAACTGTTGTTACATACCTCTTTATTCTAAGCTTTCAGCCATCAGCCATCAGCCATCAGATTATAGCTGCGCCACTGCGTACAGTGCCTAGAGATAGTAGCTACACCTTAACTTTTTAGACTTATTGCAAACATCAGAGTTATATTTTTTTTAACGCAAAGGACGCAAAGGTAGAGCGCAAAGGGCGCAAAGGATTATATAGCAGTTAGCTGTTAGCTTTTTAAACGGCTTGCGCTGTATAGGTTTTAACTCTAGAACTTGCCCTAAGTGCCTTGGCGGTTGCTATATGGACTTTTGCTCATTGGTCTATTTAAAAACATAAAACAATAAAATCTCCCCCTCTCCGTCAACGGGGAGGGGGCTAGGGGGTGGGGTTTTGCACTTAGCTTGACGGCTACACTAATACTTTTTTACCCATATAAGGCTGTAGTGCCTCTGGTATCATAACTGTCCCACCTGGCTGCTGATAATTCTCTAAAATTGCTGCCATCGTGCGACCTACAGCCAAACCTGAGCCGTTTAAAGTGTGAACAAATTGAGTACCTTTTTTCCCTGCTTCTTTAAAGCGAATGTTCCCACGTCTAGCTTGAAAGTCTCTAAAGTTAGAACAGCTAGAAATCTCGCGGTATTTACCAGCAGAAGGCAACCACACTTCTAAGTCGTAACACTTAGCTGCACCAAAACCTAAGTCACCAGTACAAAGTTCTATCACTCGGTAAGGTAACTTTAATAGCTGCAAAATTGCCTCAGCATTGTTTACTAAGGATTCATGCTCTTGTTCGGAAGTGCGAGGATCAACTAATTTCACTAACTCAATTTTATTAAACTGGTGTAGCCGAATTAATCCTCGCGTATCTCGTCCATAACTACCAGCTTCCCGACGAAAACAGGGAGTATACGCGCAGTGATGTATTGGCAACTGTTCTGCTGAGAGAATTTCATCTCGATAAAGATTAGTTACAGGAACTTCAGCAGTTGGACTTAGCCATAAGTCATCTTGAGCGCATTTAAAGCTTTCTTCAGCAAACTTGGGTAACTGGTTCGTTGCAGTGAGTGATTGACTGTTAATTAGCACTGGTGGCATAACTTCTATGTAACCAGCTTGAATTTGCTGGTCTAGCATAAAGCTAATTAAGGCTCTTTCTAAGGCAGCACCAGCACCAATCAGAGCTACAAACCGACTTTGAGCAATTTTTGTTGCTCGCTCGAAGTTTAAAATCCCTAATTGTTCGCCAATTTCCCAATGAGGAAGAATATCTGTATTTTGAGGGATGTACTCATCGCCCCAACGCCGAATTTCTACATTTTCTTCTTCACTCTTACCAATTGGTGTTGATTCACTCGGTAAGTTGGGAAAAGTTAATAAAAGCTTTTCTATTTGAGCTTTTAAATCTTTTTCTTGTGGCTCTAGTTCGCTCAGTTGAGCTTTGATTTGGTTACCTTCATCCTTAAGAGTTTGAATTTCTGGGTCGTCGGGACGGCTGCCAGACTTCATTTTTTGCCCGACAAGCTTGCCAATTTCGTTACTGCGGGCTTGTAAGTGCGATCGCTTTACTTCTATTTCCCTTTGCTGTTGGTCTAACTCTAAAATAGGTTGAAGATCATATTGACCGACACCACGTTGATTGAGTCGCTCTTGAACACTTTGGGGATTTTCCCGTATTTGCTTGAGGTCTAGCACCGATTCTTCCCAGGTTTTTTTGCCAATAAATTAGAATACACTGGTATATCCTTGCGCGATCGCACTTATAGCAGTTAGCCGTCAGCCGTCAGCATAGAGACACGCCATTTAGCTATTGCTTACTAATACTATTGAGCAACCAAATCGAAATCGCAATTCCAGCAAAGTGCGCTGTAATTGTATGTGTATTAGCCAAAACTACAAAAATATCTAGCGGTTGAATGATTTTACTTAAAGCTTCAGGATTATAAATCGCCACACCCTGAGCTTGCGACAAAGATTTACCTAGTAAAGTACCCGTAATTGCTTCTGCCCCTAAAACACTCAGCAACATCCCCACCAAACTAACTATTAAGCCAAAACGCAAAACTTTAATAGTGTCTGCCTTTTTCGGACGTAGATTAGGGTTAGGATCTTCTAGCTGGCGAGCAATACGAGTGTAGCGGAAAGCTTGATAAACACTGTAATACAGTACGAAAAGACCGCAAACAGCAAAAAATAGACTACCACCAGTACCAGCATTCCTAGCCGCGCCTCCACTGGCAGATGGAATAGCAAACAAAAAAATCAAACTAGAAACAACACCTAGTACTAACTGCGCCCAGAAGCCGATCCAGCCCGTAATACGCAGGTTGAAAGCAATACGCCTCAGTGCCAAAGGAATAGAATTATCTGGCATATAAATCTCAAACTATAGAAATTCAATATATCCGCAAACTAATCATTATGGGGAAGTGCGATCGCGTAGCGACGACAAGAGGAGTATAGACAGGACTTACGCAAATTATGAAAATAAACACCATCTGTAGGGGCAATCCCCCTGTGGTTGCCCCTGTATGTAGTGTATCTGCGTAAGTCCTGTATAGAGCAAGCGCTGACTTGTCAGTTCGCGCAGCGACTCCGTAGGAGGATCGCGTTTGACAAATCCCACCAGCAATCCCTCTAACAATTAGTTTGAAGCAACTAGAAAACAAAAACTCACAATCCCTAAAATATTAAGAACTTTTTGATAACTTCAGTCGTCACTCTCCGTAGACACATAAGGGTAGCGATTAAAACTCAGCCACTGCATAGCATATTGATTAGCTTAATGACAACACTATTAAGTTTTGTACTTATATAGTTCTAAAGGTAAAATCTTTAAACATCAAGACTTTCAGTCGTGAAATACACCAAATTGGGCAGTCCAACCTATAATTCAGTGTCTAAAATTGAGGATATCATCACCCTTACCGTGAGCTAGTGTTTTTGGCTGGTATATTTAGTGGGTTAGCAAATGAAATTTGAAGATATTTATCAGTTTTTTAGCAATCCTCCTCCCTTTTACCTTAACCAGGAACTAGCAGTATGTTATGTCCTGGCTGTCTTATCTGAGGGGGAATCCTATGGTACAGAACTAATTCAGAGACTAGAGAAGGATTATCCAACCTATCGACTCTCTGACACTGTACTATACAGTGCGCTGAAATTCTTGGAAGAAGCAGGAGCAATTACAGGATACTGGAAAAAAGTAGAAGGGCGTGGA
Organism: Crinalium sp.; assembly: GCA_049646245.1. GTDB lineage: Bacteria > Cyanobacteriota > Cyanobacteriia > Cyanobacteriales > PCC-9333 > Crinalium. The sequence continues at coordinate 13,320 of JBARVL010000044.1, forward strand.
CGACCCCGCCGGATGTATCAAATCCGGTCTGAGTGGCAAAATCGCGCTCAGGAATTGGCTGCTTTTTGGTATAACTACAGAACAAAAAGCCAGAATCTCGTCCACTCCTAATTAGTTGAGGACATCACAACTTTTATGGCTTTACGACCATAAAGCCATAACTGGAGGATTGTTTGTTTCATCCACCATATTCTCCTTCCTCAATTCGCTGTTGCCTTCATCCAGTTCACAATTTGTGATTTCCTCCGGTAGCAGTATCCCCAGCGCCTAGAAAATCTCTAGCTATGCTGCCTACCTTACTGGGTATCGTATAATAGCTAGGCTATATTTGACACGGCGATCGCTGTGCCAAATATACGGTGCTGGGTATAATTGCTTTCATGCCCAAATCCCAAATATTTAGATTTGTCTTAAAAAGAGGGAGGAGGGAGGAGAGAGGGAAAAAGTTAGTAGAAATTTTCCTAGTTGGTTTTTCTTAAAAACTCATCATTCTCTAAGAGTAAAAATCCGTTATTTCATCTATGTTCTAATTCCGCAATTAGAGCATAGTTAAAACTAAACGAATATTTATCTGGTTGTCACCAGTCACCAATTCCCAGTCACCAATCCCCAGTCACCAAAACTAGATATTCTGTGAATACAATAGTTCCACCCTCAACATTGTTGTTAACGCTGTTGTTAGCAGTTGGTTTATTTTTCTTTATTAAAGCTTCTGTCAAAGACCGCATCCAACAAGTCAAACTTATTTCAGAACAACCTGAAGAGTCGCTCTTTACTCAGCTAAAACAATATTTTGACCAACGGGCTTACCAAGTAACGGCTATCGACGCAGCCGCCAACCAAGTCACATTTCAAGGCTTTGTGCGACCAAGTTGGTTTCTTGCTATTTTCTTATCTGTCCTAGCCGCTTGTGGTATCCTTTGCTTGTCACTGGTGTTATCTTTTCTCTATCCATCGTTGACTAATGCTTTTTTAGCCCTAGTGCTATTCGCGCCTATAGCGGGAATTTTTTATTGGCAAAAAGCAGGTCGTCCAGAACAGGTCTTTCTCAAGGTAGAGACCATTCCCAGTATAGAAGCACAACCTGAAACCAAAAGTTTGATCACTGTGACTGCCCATCGCGATGAATTGGCAGCTTTGCAACAGGCACTCAATTTGAAGGCTTCAGAATAAATGATTTTGCTGCTCAAAAAATAAATTTGAGCTACGCCCGATAAATTGAGAAAAAATGTCATCCCCTCAAGGGTATAATAAAAATTCTGTTCCTTCTCGTACTTACTGCGATATTTGAGATCAAACCTCCTGAAAAAAATAATTTGGGTAATATTCTTGGTAAAATATTAAGCCCACCCAAAAATTGGCATTTGAGTGGGAATAATATATCAGTCAATTATTTTGCCAGTTATGAGTTGACACTCCCCCGTTTGGAAAACGGGAGATTCTCCCGGAGTGAATCCGATATATCCTGATAGAACAAATCTGACTGTACTACCAAGTTCCCAGGCACACGCCGTTTGCTATGTCTAGCGACGTATTGTCTCCTTTTACACACTGTTAATTCAGTATTGGGCGTTTCAAACAGGGTTAACTGTCTGGGTTCCGACGAGTCCCGCCGTACCATTCGTAAAATCTCAGCTATTATTGAACCCCGACTGCTACCTTTTCTACGGTAGAATCGAAGATCCGTAAGCTGGGAAACAGAAAATGATTTTCTTCGACGTACTGCGCCCCAAATAGCCCTTTTTCTGCCCAGAAGTACCGATCTGTGGTATGCTCATTCCGCTTTACTAGCAATAAAGCAGGTGGGAGAATACCCTCAGATTGAATAAATTTTCGTGCAGCAGTTACAGGTTTTTCTTCGCCGCTTTCAATACTATATTGAGGCACATGCTCTAGAATCCTACGTCCTTCCTGGCGACGGCGACTTTTACGCTTGCGTCTTCTTGCCAACCTCCCATACCTCCTCTTAAAGATGACAATTGTAATGATAGTTACAAAAGCCGTCGCCAGTATATCCCCTTGGGTTCAAAAAATCAATTACTTTTTAGGTAGTGATCTAAATCTATTAATCCCATCTCCGGCAAGGTTTACAACCTACTAAAGTAGCGGTATAAAGGGGAAATATCTTAAAAAAAATATAAATTTCGTAATATAGGTAAATAAACCCTAATTTGATTTTCAATCAAACTGGTCATTGATAATTGTTAATTGATAGCTTGTTAATTGATGTTAATGCCAGCCAGTTCTGAATTTATCGCAATTTGTCGCTCACAGGTGGTACTGTTAACCCAAAGTTTGGGAGCGGCGTTTAGTGTTGTTTATTTAACGGAAGAATTGGTAGAGGGAGTTGAGGCGAAGTTAATTCCTGTAGTGGCATATCCTGAAACGGCTGCTGTATGGACAAAAGAGCAAGCTAATCAGCAAGAGTATCGCTACGCACTGTTACCTCAACAAACTCAAGGTATTGATACAGTTCCTAAGCTAATCTCAGCTACGGCATCGCAAAATGCTCAGATGCCTCCAGATATTGCTGAGGCAGAAAAGGATTTTCACGCAGAAGCGTCGGTGGAAAATTCCTTGATGCCAACGCGGCAACTATTTTTACCTTTGTTACATGAAGGGGTAATGTTAGGGCTGCTAGTTACAAGTAGGGAAGATAGATCCTGGAATCACAGAGAAATAACTCAGATTGAACGCATTGCCCAAACGCTATCACTCTCTTGTATTTTGGATCAGCGTCGGGCATGGTTTGAGCAACGGTTAAGCCAGCAGCAGCGACTACAGGCACAACAACGTAATATTTTAGATGATTTGATTCACCAATTTCGTAATCCTTTAACAGCGTTAAGAACGTTTGGTAAGTTGCTGTTAAAGCGTTTAGGGTCGGGAGAGGCTAATCGAGAAGTAGCTAATAGTATTGTGCGGGAAAGCGATCGCTTGCAGGAGATGCTGCAACAATTTGATAGCTGTTTGGATTTGACTCCAGCTAATTTAGAACCGCCTAATCTTAAACCAGCCTTGATGCCAAGTTTTGATTCCTCAACATCTGATTCATTTTCGTTAATTTCTACAAGTTCACTACAGTTAGAACCTTGTTCTGTACAAGAAGTATTAGAACCGTTGTTAGTTTCTGCTAGTGCGATCGCACAAGAACGTAATCTGAATTTAATTACAGAAATTCCGCCAAAATTGCCTAATGTGCAAGCTAATCCCCAAGCTTTACGTGAAGTTTTAAGTAATTTACTAGACAATGCTTTGAAATATACTCCTGCTGGGGGACGTATTGATGTCAAAGTAACTATGCCCATGCCACAAACCCAGAGTAATTCTGATGTTGGCAATTATCAAGCAATTGCTATTAGTGACACTGGTTATGGTATTCCGCCAGCAGATTTAGAGCATATTTTTGAACGACATTATCGAGGTGTACAAGCACAAACAGGAATTCCTGGGACAGGTTTGGGGCTGGCTATTGCTAAGGAATTGGTGGAAAGAATGGATGGTGATATTGAAGTAATTAGTCCAGCCGAACCTAGCTGGACTGTTGGTGGTGTTTTGCTACCACCAAATCAGAGCGTCTCAGCAGTGGGAACCACTGTTGTAGTTTGGTTAGCACTTAGTAATTCAAGATTTATCTAGCAGTAACTACCAAGTCCTGATTGAGTTGCAGATTTAAATCAGTATTAGGTTCAACCACAACTAAATCAACTCTTTCTCGACCTAAAAACAGTCCTAGTAAACTGCCAATACCAGCACCGCCTAAAACTTCTCCAGTGGTAATTGTGCGATCGCCTGTTACGCCCGTAATCGCAGCAGCAGCACCAGCACCTAAAGCGGCATTTCTGATTAAAGTGCCAACACTTGCTCCTTTTGTAACTGTTTGTGTTTTAGTGATTACGCTAGAGGTAGCATTAATAGGCATCTGTGTACCGTTAGCCATAGTCAGGGTTTGCGCTACAAATCTCACGCCACCTTCTCCTGGTTGTAATTCCCCTATTACCTGGCTTTGTGCTGGAATCAGAACTCTGCCGTCGCGTGTAGTAATATTTGCTGCTACGTTCAGTGTTAGTGGCACTCTTTCATTAGAAGTCAGCAGAATTCTTTCTTTGTCGTAGTTCGTAGGAATGTTAGTTCCAGATGGAATTCTGTAATTAGTTACTACTGGTGGGGGAGTTGGGGTGGTGTTTAGCGAGACAATGTAAGGTGAAGTAATTGCTTGTGCTTGCCCAGAGTTAACCAAAGCTTGATAGATAAAAGCAGCCACCTCTGCTCTAGTAGCAATTTGCCCTGGATTCAAGGTACTGACACTAGGATAGCTGACTACCAAACCTTTTTCTGTCGCAGCAGCAATGCTATTACGAGCGTAGTCACTAATATTTGTAGCGTCGTTAAATAAATTGAGGCTACTTGTTGAACTGCTTGCAGTAAGATTTAGCCCATTTGCTAGGGATACTAAAACTTGCTCACGGGGGATATTTTGATTAGGTCTGAAGACGTTACCAGGATAACCTGTGAGAAAGCCCATTTCATAGGCATCGCGAATTGCTGCTGTTGCCCAATAGTTTGATGGTACATCGACAAAATTAACAGCACCGCGAATATTAGCCTGCTGAAATGCTTTGCTAATCATCGCCGCAAATTGGGCGCGTGTTACTGGAGTTTCTGGTCTAAAAGTACCATCAGTAAATCCAGCAATAATATTACGGGCAGCTAATGCTTGAATAAAATCGTTAGCCCAGTAGTTGGATGGAACATCAGAAAAACTTGTGCTTTGTGCAAAAGCAGGTGTTGGTAATATTAAGGGCGCAACTATTGGTGTTACTGTACCTGTTGTTAATCCCAAAGAAATTAATAAAGCTGTTGCTGATTTCCATCGCTTTAAATTAGACATTTAAGGTATTCTCCTAAAATTTATTGCTCTTAACTAAATAGACATTAAACTGCATCAAAGGTTCCTATTTATCTATCAATAGCTGTAATTATCTCTTTTAGGGTTAAATTTATTGAATAACCAGTTGGTGATTTTATTTATGTGTATAAGATGGCAGTTATTAAGACGTGAAGTTGATTAAAATAGTTGCCTGTCCTCCAAAATTCTTAGGCATTGCTTAACAATGAACAGTTATCAATTATCAATTACCACGCAACTGAAGAAGAGAGGTTGTATACAACTACAGTGGTTCTGTGGGTTAGCACATTTATGGAGATGTCTATTGATGATTGATTGGCTTTCTTACAGGCTGAAGCCTAAAGCTATACAAACAAAGGCTGCCTACGCAGCCTAATAATAACCAGCCTCAACCTTCGGTACGCTATGCAAATACGAGTTTAGTCTGATCTATTTAGGAATTAATTTTAGGTGATTTAGCCGGACTTTCAACTGAAAAAGCAAAACTATCAGCATCTAAGCTTGTTGATCAACCCACCTGTGATATAGTTTCTGAATTGTTTTTAGAACAACACTATGATGTGATTTGGGGTTAGTTGTTGCAGGATCTAACAGTTGTAATCTAGTTAATAGTTTCGCTTCTTCGGTAGCAACGTCCCCATCGCTATAAATTAAGGCACTCAATTTTTCAATGAGACGCTGATAATCTTCTTGACTGGGATGATCTCCTAAATACTCTCGCACCCAGTTGTAACATTGATCTGGTTGCACGGGTACAAGTTCATATAATATTGGCTGAATATCTGGATCTTCAGAAATACTATGTTCTTTAGCGATTTGCTGGAGATACTGCCGTTCTTCCGGTTGAACTTTACCATCTATCCAAGCAGCACCAATTAGAATTTTGACCAGCAGTTTGATATTAGGATTAGATACCATCGTTCTAACAAGTAATTAGGTGTACGGGATATCAGCACTATTAACAGTTTGTTTCAACCGTACCATAAAGAAACCATCCATCTGATGACGATGGGGTAAAACTTTTATCCACCCTTCTTGGGTACTGAAGTTATCTAAGGGGGAGTTGGCTAGTGGTGGATCAATTTGCCAGTTAGAGTGGGTGTCTAGAAAGGCTTGAATGATGTGTTCATTCTCAGGCTGATTTACTGTGCAAGTAGCATATACTAAAATGCCTCCAGGCTTGACCCAAGTAGCTGCATGATCTAATAGTTGTGCTTGTAGGGTAGAAAGTTCCCTGACTGTTTCTGGTGTTTGTCGCCAACGTGCGTCGGCGCGTCGGTTAAGGGTTCCAAGTCCTGAACAAGGGGCATCTAGTAAGACGCGATCGCATTTATTTGTAAACTGGGGTAAGTCTCTACTATCGCCTGTACAAATTTGGATGGATTTTAAGTTTAAGCGTTGGGCATTTTCTTTAAGTTTTTTCAGGCGCGAGGGAGTGCGATCGCATCCCCATACTTTACCTTTATCTCCCATTAATTCCGCAATGTGAGTGGTTTTTCCTCCAGGCGCAGCACAAGCATCAATTACAACTTCCCCTGGTTGGGGATCTAGTAAATAACTTACCAGTTGGGCGCTACTATCTTGTACTGTCCACCAACCTTCTGTAAAACCAGGTAATTCTTGAATTGCGCCTATTTTACCCGTTAATCTTAAAGCTTGAAGAACCCCACCCCCTGCCCCCTCCCCGTCAACGGGGAGGGGGTTGCTATTGTCGGAACTTAAAGTATGTAAGCAAGTAACAGTAACGCCCGCAGACTGCATTGCTGCTTCTACTTCTTCTATTGATGTCCGCAGGATGTTTACCCGTAAATCAATGCTGGGAGTTTGATTCATCGCTGCACATAGCTGTTCTGTTTCAGCAAAACCAAGCTGTGCTAACCAAGCTTCTATTATCCAGTTGGGAAAGCTGTAGAAAATTCCGAGACGTTCAACTGGGTTTTCTGGCAGTTTTAAGGGGTCGCTTTCTTCCTTTAGACGGATGTATTGGCGAAGGATGCCGTTAACAACGCCTGTGAGTGCAGAAAAGTTATTTGTTTTAGCGAGTTCTACTGTGGAATTAACTGCGGTGGCGGCTGAAATGTTGTCGAGGTAACGCAACTGGTATAAACCCAGGTGCAGAATGGTACGCAAGTCTGGGTTTTGCTGGTTGGCTTTCTTTTTACCTAGTTGATCGAGTAGGATATCAAGCGATCGCAGTCGGCGTACACTACCATAAACTAATTCTGTCACTAAGTTGCGATCTGCGCGGAGCAGAGTTGCTTTATGCAATGCTCTATCTATGGCAACATCAGCATAAGCGCCTTTGTGGACATCGCGTAAAGCCAGATATGCTAATTGGCGGGGATTTTGTTTATCAGTCAACTTTCACCGTTTTGATCTAGTTTTGCAAATTGAATTAATAAGTTTATAGTTAAAATAATAAGGTTTAACATTAATTTAATAAAAACTTGCTGCTTTAGGGTTAGTTTATTTATGATCAAATACTCAAGCTATAGTTACTAACTACCTATATTAATACTAATTTTTTTATTAGGATTATTATAAGGCTCTTGTTGGAAAACAAGTTTTACGATTTTAGCTCCTGGTGTTACATCAAACAATAGATAGAACCTAGCTTTAGTGTTTGGAGGCAATTGTGTACCATCGAGAAAATGGCTAGCACGGTCGGTAGAATAAAAATTTCCCTTAAAATCTGCTGCATATACTTTTCCCTTTGTGTCAACTATTTCAAACTGACTTGAGCTAAAGCTAGCAGTTCTATTGCTAGTATTTTTCAAGTCAATTGCCACTGTTACCCAATTACCAAAAGCTGACAGCTTGCCATAACTAGACGAATTTATAGTTTTACCTAGCAGCTTAAAACCAACAACTCTTAACTCCTTATTGGGAATTTTGATTGTAGTCCCTATTTGATAGTTGGGAACAGGTTTAGACCAAGCTATAAATGAATCATTACAAATAACTGTAGGTAGTATAAATGCGAGAGTGGCAAGCCAATGGTAAGTTTTACTGAAATTAGGCATATTTTTAATAGGTAAGTTTTCGATATTTTACGAATTAGTAAAATTATCTTACTGATCTTTATTTCCTTGTTTTAGCATAATTTTAGATCAAAATACTAATTACATAAAATTCCTGGTAAGCCTTTGACCAAACATTAAGTTTTGTGTTAAGATTAATCTTTGGTAGGTTGATCTAAACTTCCTCCTGATTAACTACAGAGGAGATGAAATCACGGTTAATCACATCTTCAGGGAGAAAAGGAGACTCAACGGGAAAACTTTTAACAGGTAACTTGGTTTCATCACTGGCATCTTTGACGGCATCAGTATAGCAATCAGCAAAAATTTCTAAATAGTAAGGTTTAAGGCTAGGGCTATTTTTAAGTAATAATACTATTTGACGGCGTTGTTCTAAAATCGTACCTCTCCAGCTAGATGAGCGTTTTTCAGGTTGATATTGATATTTGAGTAGGTGCATGAGTAAAATTATCAATCGGTTTTGTAGTTCCCGTCTATCCGAACTTACCAAGCTTTCTAACTCCTCTATTAAAATCTCCCAGTCAACGTTATTAAAGTTTTTGGCGCGTAACTGCTCAATAGTTTTTAGTAGCCAAGCTTGGTAATCTTGGTTATATAAATTGCTTGTAGTCTCTAACTGTACAGTCATAGCCAAAACTCCTAAACTAATCCTGCTAATATATTAGAAATTTATTCCTCATAACTTACGCGCAGATCCCCCTAAATCCCCCTTAAAAAGGGGGACTTTGACTTTCTCCCCTTTTTAAGGGCAGGGCTAGGGGGCATCTCAAGAGTCATTGACAAAATAGTACCTTATTTGGTACAAATTATTCTAAATGATAGACAAGCGAATCCCTGCATTGTTTTATCAAACCGAAGCTGGCAATGAAGGCAGAATGGTTTTGTTGCACGGGTTTATTAAAAAGACCCAGAAAACACCAAAAAAAGATTTGGATTTAGCAAAAGAACGTAAGGGAAAATTAGAGGTTGAGCATGAACAGTAATCCCCATATCAGTTCGTCTTTCGACTCATTCTTGGAAGAGGAAGGTACACTTGCTGATATTGAAACAATAGCCTTAAAGCGGGCGATCGCTTGGCAGATTGAACAGGTAATGGCAGAAAAGAAATTAACTAAGACAGCGATGGCGAAACAGATGAAAACGAGTAGGTCATCTTTGGATAGGTTGCTAGATAAGGATAATTCATCTGTGAGGCTCGATACAATTGAACGTGCTGCTAAAGTGATTGGTAAGCGAGTGCGCCTTGAGTTGGTTGATGCACCGTAACTTCAGTAGGCGGGTTAATGCTCAACATCCTGCCAGAATTTTGTTGTTTCTAGTTAATAAATAGCTGTTTATATGACTTCTCTACACCCTCACCAGAAAGCTAAAGCCCTCAAACCCTCCAGCCGTCGCCCTGCTAAGGAACTTTGTAGTGAATGCGGGTTGTGTGATACATATTATATTCATTATGTCAAGGAAGCTTGCGCGTTTATCAATCAACAGATAACTGAACTAGAAGAAGAAACTCACGGACGTAGCCGCGATTTAGATAACCCTGATGATTGGTATTTTGGGGTAAATCAAGACATGATGGCGGCGCGGAAAACTCAGCCAATTGAAGGGGCGCAGTGGACGGGAATTGTGAGCAGCATCGCCATTGAAATGCTCAATCGTGGCATGGTTGAAGGTGTTGTCTGTGTCCAAAATACCAAAGAAGACCGCTTTCAACCTATGCCTGTAATTGCCCGTACTCCAGAGGAAATTCTGGCAGCCAAGGTAAATAAACCTACGCTATCCCCTAATTTATCTGTGCTAGAGCAAATCGAGCAATCTGGAATGAAGCGGTTGCTGGTAATTGGTGTAGGTTGTCAAATTCAGGCATTACGCGCAGTAGAAAAAAAATTAGGCTTAGAAAAGCTGTATGTTTTGGGTACGCCTTGTGTAGATAACGTTAATCGTGCAGGGTTGCAGAAGTTTCTAGAAACTACTAGCCGCTCTCCAGATACGGTAGTACATTACGAGTTTATGCAAGATTTCCGAGTTCATTTTAAACATGAGGATGGCTCGGTGGAAATGGTTCCTTTCTTTGGATTAAAAACAAACCAGCTTAAGGATGTGTTTGCGCCTTCCTGTATGAGTTGTTTTGATTATGTCAACTCTTTAGCGGATTTAGTTGTCGGTTATATGGGTGCGCCGTTTGGTTGGCAGTGGATTGTAGTACGCAATGATACAGGGCAGGAAATGCTGGATCTAGTTAAGGATCAGATAGAAACTCAGCCTGTAATGTCGAAGGGCGATCGCAAAGAAGCTGTACAACAAAGTATTCCTGCATACGACAAAGGTGTTACCCTCCCCATGTGGGCTGCAAAACTCATGGGCGTAGTGATCGAAAGAATTGGTCCCAAAGGTTTAGAATATGCTCGTTTTTCAATAGATTCTCACTTTACCCGCAACTATATATATCTCAAGCGTAATCACCCAGAAAAACTAGAAGCTCATGTACCAGAGTATGCCAAGCGCATTGTAGGACAGTATAAATTACCCGAAGATACTGAAAATTAACCCACCCCCTCTACCTCCTCTGCAAGCGATCGCGGCTGACACTTCCTGAGTGCCTCAACCAAATTCTCTCGGCGGATAGGTTTACTCAAATAGTCATCCATACCCGCCTCTAGACAAAGCTCTCTGTCTCCTTGCATGGCATTCGCTGTCAGCGCGATAATTCTAGGTCGTTCCGCAGGTTGCCATTTTTGGTGAATTCTGCGAGTAGCTTCTATACCATCCATTTCTGGCATTTGCATATCCATCAAAACTACGTCATAAGGTACATGACAGAGAGCTTCTAAGGCTTCAGAACCATTACTAACCACATCTGCCCGATAGCCAAGACGCTGTAGTAGGTGTAGAGCAACCTTTTGGTTAACTACATTATCTTCAGCTAATAAAATTTTTAGTGGTAAACTTTCAGCCAGTTTTGCCGTATCTGGGGATGATGTCGGAGGAGGTGCTTTAGTTGTAAGCTGGTCACTTAATGCTTGTAGGAAAACATTGTATAACTGCGATTGTTTAATCGGCTTAGTGAGGAAAGCAGCAAAATTATGTTTAACAGCTTGCTCTGCTATTCTTGGTCTTCCAAGAGAAGTTAACATTACTAATGGCAAATGCTGAAATTGAGATAGTTTGCGGATTTCGGCAGCAAGTGTTAATCCATCCATTTCTGGCATTTGCATATCTAAAACTGCGATGTCATACTGTTCGCCACGAATGAGGGATTCTAAAGCTTCACTACCAGCAGCAACCGCATGAGGAAGCATTCCCCAAGATTGCGCTTGTAAGGTCAAAATTTTGCGGTTAGTGGCGTTATCATCAACTATTAATAAGCGTTTTCCTGATAAGGTTGTGCCTGTGGGAACATCAAGTATTGATGAACAAGGAATTGATTGAGCTACGATGGTAAAATAGAAAGTTGAGCCTTGATTGGGTTGACTTTCAACCCACATTTTGCCGCCCATCATTTGGCTCAAGCGTTGGCTGATTACTAACCCTAGTCCAGTTCCCCCATATTGGCGCGTTGTAGAAGAATCCACCTGTGAGAAAGACTGAAATAACCGATCCATTCGGTTAGCGGGAATACCAATACCTGTATCTTTAACTGCAAATTGAATCTCGTAAGTGCTTGAAAAGTTTTCTTGAACTTCACTATTAATTTGCTTGGCTGTGACTGAAAGTACAACTTCCCCTGCTTCTGTAAATTTGATCGCGTTACTCAGCAGGTTAACTAATATTTGGCGCAGCCTAGTAATGTCTCCTAAAATTGTTTGGGGTGTATTTGGAGCAATTAAGTATGCTAACTCTAATCTTTTAATAGCTGCTTTGTGAGCTACTAAATCTAAAGCTTCTTCAATCCCAATTCGCAGTTCAAAGGGATGTTCTTCTAAATCTAATTTGCCAGAGTCAATTTTAGAGAAATCAAGAATATCATTAATGATTGTAAGTAAGGAATCGCCACTGGTACGAATTGTTTCTACAAACTCTCGCTGTTGTGGTGTTAAATCGCTTTCTAGTAGCAGTCCAGTCATGCCAATTACGCCATTCATGGGAGTACGAATTTCGTGGCTCATAGTGGCTAAAAATTCGGCTTTAGCTTTAGTACCTGCGATCGCTTGATCTCTAGTTTTAGCTAATTCCTCTGCTGATAGCGTACGCTCAATTGTACTACCAACCCATTGCGCCATTAGCTTTAATAGCTCTTTATCTACTTGTTTAAATAATTTTTGGCGCGGTTGAGTACTCGAAAAATTTAGTGTGCCATAAACTTTCCCTGCTACATATACTGGTGTACCAATATATGATTCTAATTTAAACTTTTGATAACAAGCATGGTTTCCCCATTCACAAGTTGCAGCGTGTTCAAAACTAACTGGTTCTTTAGCGTGCAAAATTTCGTGACAGTAAATTTCCTCTAACTTAAAGACATCCCCAGCAGTAATTTCGCTATCTAACGAGTAAGTAGCTACTACTTCAAAAAGATTATTTTCAATATGAGAGATGATGCCAATATCTAGGTTTAACCGTTGACATCCCATTTTTAGAAGTTCTTGCAGGTGTTCTTCAAACTTCAAATCTTGAGCCGCCATCAACTCAGATAAAGCCCGCAATGACGCTACACTTTCCCGTAAATCTTCCTCTGCTTGTTTGCGCTCTGTAATATCACTAATCATGCCTAAAGCGCCAGTATATTTTCCTGAGCGATCAAAAACTGGATTGCTAGACACCATTACCCATAAGTCTGAACCATCCTTACGGCGAAATTTAAAGTCGTGTTGTTCTTGAATACCTTGCTGATGACGAGCTATATTATTTTGAGCGATCGCTAAACCTTCTTCATCCATAAAAGTGAATAGCAACTTTCCTTGCATTTCTGCTGCACTGTAGCCCAGCATTTCCGTCATTTTATTATTAACAAAGCTGGTATTATTATCAGCATCAATAATCCAAATTCCTTCTGAAGCTGTTTCAATAATTTGATGATAACGTTCCTCACTTTCCTGCAAAACTGCCTCTGTCTGCTTGCGTTCAGTTATATCCCGCAGTACCAGTACGCCAGCCGTTATTACTCCAGATTCATCTTTTAAAGGTCTTGCGGTTGCACTTAACCAAATTCCTTCTGGTATCTGAGAGCCAACTAAAAAAACTTCTGATTCATCTACCAGTTCACCTTGGAGTACTCGTATTAGAGGGAGTTCGCTGATTTCTAATGGTGTGATTTTATCTGGCTTAAAAAAACTATATCTTTCTATCCAGTCATCTTTAATTGCTTCTGTAATACTTAAACCATGAATTTTTCTGGCTGTGGGGTTAAAAATCAAAAATTTTCCTTGTGTATCAATTACGATCACACCCTCAGCCATGCTATCAAGAATTGATTGCAAAATGTTAGCTTGATGTTGTAAATTAACTTGGGATCGTTGTAATTCTTCTGTTTTGTTAGCTAGAATAGATTGATAATTTTGGGCTTCTCGTGCCTTGATTTCAGCTTGTCGTTTAGCTTGACGTAATTTGACAATCAGCCAAATTATTGATAAAGCTTCCAACACAAACAGTGTTAACTCAATAGCTACTTTGATATTTAATGCTAGGTTATTAGCTGATAAAGCATAGTAGGGAGGTAAAAAGAAATAATCGTTAAGCAAAGCAGCCATTATAGTAGCTAATAATCCTGCCCCCGCACCACCAGAGTAAGTACTAATGATGATAGCCGCAAAAAACAAAAGATAAGGGCTTTCTACTTTCAACACACTGCGGAGCAGCACCTTTACAAGTAACACTACCACTACTGTCAATACAGCAACACCATAACTTTTGATTTGGAAGTGTGTTACTTTCCGCATTTACTTTTATCCTAAATGTTTAATTTTATGGTAAATATTATTTTGTGATTAAACCTATTCTTCTCTAAGATTTTAATTGATCTACAACCTAGTATGGATGATAAAAATTATTTTAAGCTATTGTGTTTCGCACATTTTATATGTTAAGGAGGGAGGCAATACTACTCGGTTAAGAATATCTTCGCTCCCCCCTGCCCCCTGCCCCCTGCCCCTCTGCTTACCTAAACAAAAAATCTTTGTTAACCGAGCAGTATTGAGGAGGGAGGGGTGAGCAAATAATTTTGATCTCACTATATAAAAAATTGATAGAAAAGATGTTTTTCACCGGATTAGCTTAAGCGAGTAGTGTATTTAAGAAGCATCGTAGTTTCAGCCAGCACAATGACCTTGATAATTTGGCTACTAAATGCACCATTTGATGCTTTTTCCTGTGGCGATCGCCTTGAATGGAGAACAGAAATTGAACAACAGACGATCAACTCTTCTAGACAGTCTAAATATTTGGAACTAGAACTGATGATGAGACCAGCATAGCTGTTTAGTCAAACTAAGCTAAGACGCATTTAAATTTAATATTACGCTTAGTGCGGGACGCAGTGCTGACGCACAGCTATGCGCTACGCGATCTTCCTTCGCCAACGAAGATCGCACTGCAAGCACTTGATAAGAATAAACAGTTTAATTTAAATGCACAACAGCTTATGCTGTACCAACTGCCGCGATCGCAGCTTCTAGAGCAAGAGCTACATGAGTCCAGTGAGTCCCACCCTGACAGAAGACAATATAAGGCTCTCTTAATGGTCCATCGGCTGAAAATTCCGATGTACTACCATCAATAAATGTACCACCAGCCATGACTAACTCACTTTCATATCCCGGCATCTCGGCTGGAACAGGATCGAGATAGGAACCAACTGGCGAATATTGCTGTACAGAGCGACAAAATGCCAGTAGTTTTTCTCTAGAACCCAGTTTAATCGCTTGAATTACATCCCGACGCGGCGCTGTTGGTAGTGGATTAACTGGGTAGCCTAATTTATCAAATACATAGGCGGTAAGGTGATTACCCTTCATTGCCTCACCTACCATTTGGGGAGCCAAGAACAGTCCTTGAAATAATAAACGATTTTGATCGAAGGTAGCGCCGCCAGAACTGCCAATTCCAGGCGCGGTTAGACGACAAGCAGCCGCTTCTACTAAATCAGCTTTACCTGCTACATAACCACCCGCAGTAACAATAGTGCCACCTGGATTTTTGATTAGCGAACCAGCGATGAGATCTGCACCAACTGCTGGTGGCTCTTTGTCTTCAATAAACTCACCATAACAGTTATCCACAAAGCAAATAGTGTGAGGATTTTGTTTCTTGACTAAATGAACAATTTTTTCAATATCAGCAATTGATAAACTAGCACGCCAAGAATAACCACAGGAGCGTTGAATTAAAACTAAACGAGTACTGTTGCCTATTGAATGGCTGAGATTGTGCCAATCAACAGTTCCTTCCTCAGTCAGAGGTAGCTCTCGGTAACTGATGCCAAACTCTTTTAAGGAGCCTTGGTTTTGCCCACGCAAGCCAATAACTTCTTCTAAAGTATCGTAAGGAGCGCCCGCAACTGCTAACATTTCATCACCTGGACGAAGAACGCCAAATAGGGCAGATGCGATCGCATGAGTTCCAGAGACAAACTGCACTCTTACCGCAGCAGACTCAGCACCCATGATCTCAGCAAAAACCCGATCTAGTGTTTCTCGTCCTAAATCGTCGTGACCATAACCACTAACACTAGCAAAGTGGTGAACGCCAACACGATGATTGCGAAACGCATTTAATACTCTTTGAAGATTTTGCTTGACCTGAGCGTCAATTCCAGAAAAAATCGGAGAGAGTGCATTTTCTGCCTCTTGCAGAATATCGAAGCTGTTCATTAAACCCTCATGCGCCCTGAATCGGCGCTAATTAAATAATCCACCATATCAAACTACTCAACTCGTTTTAAGGTTACTGCATGACTGTTGCCACCTCAACCAAACTTCGCACCGATTGGAGCATTATTATTTACATGGCGGCGATTCACCTCGCAGCCCTTCCAGCTTTGTTACCTAGCAATTTTAGCTGGGCAGCAGTAGGCGTTGCTGTGTTATTACACTGGATAACTGGCGGTCTAGGTATTACGCTGGGATATCACCGCCTAGTTACTCACCGGAGTTTTCAGACTCCCAAGTGGTTAGAATATTTCTTCATTTTTTGTGGGACGCTTTCTTGTCAAGGCGGACCAATTGATTGGATCGGCTTACATCGGATACACCATTTACACTCCGATCATGAGGGCGATCCCCATGATTCTAGCCAAGGTTTTTGGTGGAGTCACATGGGTTGGATGCTCCATGAAATTCCATCTAAAGCTGAAATTGACCGTTTTACAAAAGATATTGCTGATGACCCCGTATATCAATTTTTTCAAGTAGCCTTTATCCCCATGCAGGTTGTCTTAGGTCTCCTGCTGTATATGATAGGCGGTTGGTCGTTTGTAGTTTGGGGCGTTTTTGTACGTTTAGTAGTTGTGTTTCATTGCACTTGGTTCGTCAACAGTGCTACCCATAAATTTGGTTATAGTACTTATGAATCAAATGATAATTCCAAAAATTGTTGGTGGGTAGCCTTAGTTACTTATGGCGAAGGCTGGCATAACAACCATCATGCTTATCAATATTCCGCTCGTCACGGTTTGCAATGGTGGGAAATTGATTTAACTTGGATGACAATTCAATTTTTACAGCTACTAGGTTTGGCTACAAAAGTAAAACTGGCTGAAAAATAATTGTGGTCGAGTAAATTGTGAACTGTAAATTCAGTTATGAGTTGGAATTTTGAGTTGACATTTAAAAATGTCAACTCAAAATTTAATATTTTGAATTCTTAGTATAAAATCAGTAATTAAAATTAATAATTTAAAAATGAGCAAACGTAATTTCTTTATTGTAGATGTATTTGCAGTAGATAAATATACAGGTAATCAATTAGCCGTATTTTTCGGTGGTAGCTTGTCTGATGCGGAGATGCAACGCATCGCCAAAGAGATGAATTATTCAGAAACCACATTTATTACATCTACAGAGATGCAAGATGGCGGTTACAATGTCAGAATATTTACCCCAGAACAAGAAGTGCCATTTGCAGGACATCCAACTTTAGGCACTGCCTATATAATTCTACAACAAATAGTTAAGCAACAAGTTAATAACATTACCTTAAATTTAAAAGTAGGTCAAATTCAGGTAACACCGTATTATATTAATGATGAAATAGATGTTTTGTGGATGCAGCAAAAGCAACCTACATTTCATCAAGTTTTGCAACCAGAAGCACTTGCGCCTGTTTTAAATTTAAACATAGAAGAAATAGATCGTAAATTCCCAATTCAGGAAGTTTCTACGGGCTTACCGTTTATTATTGTACCTTTAAAAGATCATGCAGCTTTAAAACGAATTAAAGTTAATAAAGATAAATATTTTGAATTAATTGAGACAACAGAAGCAAAAGCAATATTGGTATTTTGTCCTGAAACTAATCATTCAGAGAATGATTTAAGTGTAAGGATGTTTGCTGATTATTTGGGAGTACCAGAAGATCCAGCGACGGGAAGTGCTAATGGTTGTTTGGCTGGTTATTTAGTTGAGCATTCTTATTTTGGTAAAGAAGTAATTGATATCAGAGTTGAGCAAGGTTATGAAATAGGTAGACCTTCTTTATTGTTGTTGAAAGCTGAGAAGCAGGAAGCTCAAATTAAAGTTGAGGTGGGTGGAAAGGTTGTCATGGTGGCTACGGGGGAATTTGTTTAGGGCGATCGCACTCCTCACAATTCATTAAAATAGCAGAGGTGCGATCGCTACAAAATACTTAAAAATTATTGATAATTACAGGTGTATTTGGTCGCGTTTGCGGATAAGGAACTGGATAACTTGCTGGTGGATAATTAGGATAAGCAGGTTGGGGATAATTGGGATAACTAGGTTGGGGATAAGGCGCTGGATAATTTGGTTGTGAATAATTAGGATATGTTGGTTGTGGTGGAGTTTGTTGATAATTTGGTGATGGATATTGAGGATAATTTTGGTCTGTAGAGGGATAAGCAGATGGTGGATAAGTGTTTTGATTATCCCCTGTATATCCTGGTGTTGGTGGCGGGTAATTATATTGTTGATTGGGGAGTGAATATTGAGGATTAGCAGGAATACCAAATAATCCTTCAATCATACGCCGTCCCATTTGCTCAATTAATGGTTGAATGGGTATAGCTAAAGTTTTTTGTGGGCTAGAAATAACTAGAGGAATAGCAAGTCCTAGCGGAATAATTATTTTGTGTAAATAACTGTTTGGAATCATCATTTTACCTCCAAGATTAAAAAGAGCGATCGCACTCTCAGAAAAGAGCGATCGCATTAACTAATACCAAATTCATAAAATAGTGCTACACATAAATGATCCCCCTAAATCCCCCTTAAAAAGGGGGACTTTGATAAGACTCCGGTTCCCCCCTTTTTAAGGGGGGCTAGGGGGGATCGACTGTAGCAATAAATGAAATCGGTATAAATCACCCTTATTTAACGAACCCAGAACGATATATCAGAGCGTCCATTAACAGACCTTCCAAAACCTGTAACTCTCACATTATTGCAACCAGCTTCAGTAAATAATGGTGAACCAACAGACTGACTTGCTCCACGTACATCAATTCGACCATCAGGGCGCACGTTTTCTACAATTCCTACGTGACCATAAGCTGTATTTGCTCCAGGAAAACTTGTTTCCATTACAACAACTGCACCACGTTGGACACCAACTTGACGAAAACCTCGGTTTTGCAGATAACCATTATTCCAATCTTTAGCATGAGGAAAACCACCGATACCAAAACGGTTAGCTACATAATTTGTACAAGAACACCAAGTTGCAGCATTTGCGGGTTGAATTTTTATTAAACTACCTGTAACTACAGCAGCGCCAAGTGTAACTACCCCTAAAGTAAACAGAGAAATAGATGATTTCCAACCCAGTAAGTTCATGTTTAACATTTTGTTTCCTCTCGTTTCTCGTTACCGAGTGAATGTTTGATGTGCGTATTATCAGAAAACAGAAAGGCTTTTGTATCGGGAGATAAGGGAGTTAAGAAAAAAGTTAAAAGTTTTTGCAAATAATTTTGTAAAGCTTTGGCTGGAGAGGCTTTTAGCTGCTATAACAAGGGGACAGCTAAATTGCTTAAATCCCTTAAAATCGGAAAAAAGCTGTTATCTGCCTTAAGTTCGGGAAACTCGGAGTTAACTGAGGTAAGCCTAATGGTTGTATCTAAGAGAAAACGCGGTCGCTATCTGACTGACAAAGGATTGAATAAAATCTGGACAGCTATTTACAAAAAGTTTCAAGATGGCTACACATTGGACGAAATATCAAAACACACTGACCCTGGTAAGAATCCAAAATCCAGGTGCTTTGTATCTTATGACACAGTTTCTAAGATATTGAATCGAAGTGGTAAATCCGACATACCTTATATAAGAAGTTTGTTCACAGCTTTTGAATTAACTCTAGAAGCAGATGACTATACTGCTGAACCTCCAGCAAGTCAGCAACAATCAGATTTAGTTGAGACAAATCCTAATTTTGTGGGTAGAAAAGAAGATATTGCCCACCTCGACACCCTCATTCATCCAGGGGTAGTGATTTTGCTTAAAGCGCCTGGTGGTACTGGGAAGACAAAATTAGCCGAACATTACACCGAAAAACTAAAAAATCAAGGCTATTTAAAACTAGAACTTTTAATGGCGAAGGATAGAGAAAATATCACTTCTGTTGAGAGCGTTATAGAAGAATGGCTAAAGCAAGATTTTAACGAAGAACCAGGGCGGGAGTTTGGCGTAACACTTGGAAGATTAAAACGGTTACTCAAAGAGCGCAAAGTTTGCATATTAATAGATAACTTGGAACCTGCACTTGATGAAAACGGCAAATTTATTCAGGAACATCGCCGCTATGCAGAACTGTTGCGCGTATTGGCGGATTCAACAGTGCAGTCTATAACATTAATTACTAGCCGTGAAGCTGTTTATGAAGGCGTAGATATTGAAATTTATGAATTGCCTAAATTAACTCCCCAGGCATGGCAAGAGTTTTTTAGTATTCGCAATATTAATATAGATACTGCGGTTTTGGAGGAAATGCACAAAGCTTATGGCGGTAATGCCCTAGCGATGAAAGTCCTCTGCGATCCGATTATTAGATATCACGATGGAAATATAGCAGCATATTGGCAAAAAAATAAAATCGCAGATGACGTATTATGTGAGGTAGCTGTAGATAATTTAATTAAAGAGCAGTTTGCTCGTTTAGAAAAACTTGATTCAGAAGTTTATAAACTGCTTTGCCGTTTAGGATGTTATCGCTATCAAGATGTGCGAACTGTCCCCGATGAGGGACTTTTGTGTTTATTGTGGGATGTCAAGGAAGAAAAGCAGCGTCGGCGTGTAATTACATCTTTGCGCGATCGCGGTTTAGTCGAGTTTCAAAATCGTGAATACTTGCTACATCCAGTAATTAGACAAGAAGCCAGAGAAAGATTAAAGACAACTGAAGATTGGGAAATAGCACACCGTAAAGCAGCAGAGTTTTGGACAGACAGTATTAAAACTGTTGAAACGACAAAAGATGCACTAACAGCTTTGGAAGCTTATTATCATTACATAGAAATTACTGATGTTCTACAAGCAGGGAATGTAATTATAAAAGGAAGAGATAATAAATGGGAAAATTTAGAACCTCTCGGTTGTTCACTTTACAGGCTAGGTTTGTCCCAAAAAAACAATGTTGTAATTTATGGAATATTAGATACTATTGAGCCTAGTTACTGCTTGAGTAGGCTTTATAACATTTTGGGGGATGCACAATGGATAACAGGTAATTTAATTACCGCTATTCAATATCATGAAGAATCAGGCAAAATAGCAAACAAATGTTTTAATTACCAACTAGATTCAGATATATCAAAATTTCAACTCCTCAGAATTAAAGGAGTTTCTCTTTTTAATATAGGTTTATGCAAAATAGATTTAGGGGAAATCAAAGAAGCATTAAAACTTTTTGAAGAAGTTGCTTTATTCACTCAAAAGGATGAATATTTAGAGTTTTTCGATACTGTGTGCGATGGTGGTTATCCTTGGACTAGATTCGCAGGGATGGAAATAGATTGTTATTTTTGTTTGGCTTTTCTAAATTCTTGTCTTGGCTTAAAAGATAAATCTTTAGAATTGATAGAAAAAAGTCAACCATCAAAAAATAGGTTTGATACTTGGTCTCAGGGATACTGTTTACTATTTACAGGTTTAACATATAAAAATCTAGGAGAATTAAACAATTCTTTTGAAATGTATCAAAAAGCTATATTTTTTGCTGAAGAAAGTCATTATACTCAAGTTAAGGCTAAAGCTTTAACTGGTTTAGCAGAAATTTATCGAAAACAGGAAGATTTCCCGACAGCACTTTTACATCATTCAGAATCAATAAAAATATTGGAAAAAATACGCGCTAAATGTGACCTTGCTGAAGCTTACTATCAGCTTGCCTTAACCTATCAAGCAATGGGTGATGCTGAGAATAGCAAAATAAATTTTGATAAAGCAATTGATATATTTGACAAAGAAATAAAAGCACCGAAGCAAGTTGAGAAAGTGCGACGGGCGATGGAGGGAAAATAAATGAACACCAGGCGCTAACACTAGCTTTCTTCTGTTTGTCGTTGTCTTAGTCTTTCCTCCAGCAACTTAGGAAAATGTGCCAAATCTTCTATAGACTTAGGAGCAGGAAACCAAGTTTTGTTAGGTTCTGCGTTTAACTTATCCATGTATACCGAGAAAGCTTCATCATCATCTCTATGCTTGAGAATATAATCTTTTAATTCCTTGCGGCTCATTTCTTTAAAATTGGGTTTCATAGTTCAAATCTCCATTCACGATCTGGTATAATTAATATTTATATTTCTTCACCTGCTAAAATAAATACATTACTTGTTTATTTAATTTCAGGCATACGCCTTTTATATTTTCAGGCAAAGACTTTACCTATATGGAACCTTTACCCAATAAGTGGGCAGATATTAAACCAGATATTGTTTATCAAACACTTAATGGGCAGTTAGTCTCGTTTGGAAAAGAACAAATTGAAATAGGAATAAAATATGACCAAAATAATAAACATCTGAAAGCAATTGAAAAAGGACAAGTACCTCCGCGCGGTAATATAGGTCTTGTTCCATCTCAAGCTGAAGGTTACGATTTAAAATCAAAGGTATTAGGTAAAGGTGGAGATTGTCGATTTCACGGAAAGTTTATTGATCAAGTTTTATACTTTCCAGGTTTTGTCACAGAACATTAGTATATAGGAAACTGCTATGATGCTGGAATTGAAAAACCACAAAATTTGGCAGGATATTAGTGAAATATTAGACAACATAGATGTAAATGCTCTCGTAGCAGAACATTTAGAAGCTTGTGACTATCAAATATGTGGTTATTGGGATGAAAATGAGCAATTTTATGAAGAAATTATTTTACCACGTTCCATTTTATCAAAGTTAGTTAGTAGTTCAATTGGAATTACTGATAATCAACGCTGGATTAAGTTAAATTTTATCCTCAAAGCAGATAATATTAATTCAGGCAATCAATTTAATGATTCTTTAGATAGGAATATTGGTAGCTTAACTTTAATTTATGATGACCAATTTCAATTTGTTGATGAAGTTTGGCAAATTAATACTAACTCATCTTTGGTTATTTCTTCTTCAAATTCTGACATTCCCACAGGCTAAAGCCTGGGGAACCATACAAACGAAGCCCGCCTGCGCGGGCTATGAAGCCTGCGGAGGCAGGATTTGTCTGTATAGCTGCACCGCAAGAGGCGTGTCAGCCTACTCCTTCACTGGACGCATTGTGGGGAACATCACCACATCACGGATACTTTGAGTATTAGTCAACAGCATCACCAATCTATCAACACCTATTCCCATACCAGCACAATTTGGCATCCCCAAAGATAAAGCATCAAGAAACTCTTCATCCATTGGATGCGCCTCATCATCGCCAGCATTTTTCTGTGCTAATTGTTCCTCAAACCGCTTTCTTTGCTCTCTGGGGTCATTCAACTCAGAAAAGCCGTTAGAATATTCTGTGCCATTAATAAATAGCTCAAATCTTTCTACAAAACCTGGCTTACTGCGATGTCCTTTTGCAAGCGGACTAACTTCTACTGGGAAGTCAATTACAAATGTAGGCTGAATTAATTTCGGTACTACTAGCTTATCAAATACTGCATAAAGCAAGTAACCTAAACTTTGTGTTTCCAGTTTAGAAATCTTTAAGCCTAATTGCTCTACTTTAGTAATAGCATCAGCTAATTCTAAACTGTCAAAATCTAGATGAGTTTCATCTTTGACAGCTTCCACCATTGTTTTAACTTGCCAATGCTGTCCTTGAAAACCAGGATACTTATCACTGTAATCGTATTTGCGCTCTAAGCTAATAGCTTCTCCCTGATATTCAATTTCATTACCTTTACCACAAGCAGCAGCAGCATTAATCATGACATTTTCTACAACTTCTAAAATGTCAAAGTAATCTGCATAAGCTTGATATACTTCCAAGGATGTAAATTCAGGATTGTGAGTGCTATCAATTCCCTCGTTACGGAAGACGCGCCCTAGTTCAAATACTCGCTCAAAACCACCGCAAATTGCCCTTTTTAAAAATAATTCAGGGGCAATTCTGAGATATAAATCTACATCCAAGGCATTATGATGGGTGATAAATGGTCTAGCAGCAGCACCACCATAAATTGCTTGTAAAACTGGAGTTTCTAATTCATAAAACTCGTTGTCAGTTAGATAGCTGCGAACACTTTGGACAATCTTGCTACGCAGTGCAAAGCGTTGAAAAGATTCGCGGTTGGAAGCAAGATCCATTTCCCGATGACGACGGCAGGTTTCTGGATCGTTTACTCCATAATATGAGTCTGGGAAAGGAATTGTTGCTTTAGAAAGGATTTTTAATTCTTTTACTTGGATCGATAACTGTCCACGATTTGTACGAGTACCAATACCTTCAGCGCCAATAAAGTCGCCTTCGTCAAGCAATTTTTCTATCTGAGAAAATGTTAATCCTTTGGTATCAGCTACCCAGCTTTTCTCTATTTTTAATTGAATTTTACCTGTAGCATCAAGTAAATCAATAAAGATTAATTTACCACTATCTCTTTTGGCGGTAATTCTACCAGCAACTTTGATCGATAATTCGTTGGGGTCGTTTTGACCTTTTTCTAGTTCGTTTCCTGGTTGGGTAAACCATTCTTCAACTTGCTGAACTGTGTGCGATCGCGCCATCGCCTCGCTGGGATACGGCTCTATTCCTTGCTCCCGAAAGCTATCTACTTTCTGAGAACGTGCTTCTGCTTCACTCCTAACCATTAATTGTCATCCTCTACAAAATATTTAGTTGCAATTGCCTGTTGCCTACTGTCGCTCGTCTAGTATGTATGAGTGGAGCGTTGAAGTCTATTAGCTAAGGCTTTTAGGCTGCTGGCATAACTAACCACTTGTCAAGTATATTTTACAAATTTTTACTTACATCTTCTAAAAAACTAGAAAATTATAAATCTCTACTAGGCTGATCGCAAAAATTAGATTTTTTTTTAACGCAAAGATCGCAAAGGGAGCGCAAAGGGCGCAAAGTAAGAATATGAGTTTGAAGGATAGTTTACTAAATCATTTGAATGAAATAGTGCGCGATCGCGATCCTTATATCGCTTCTGCTGGATACTTCTATGTACAGCAGTACATTCAACAACAACTGCAACAATGGGGGGAGGTTGTAACCCATGAGTTCCAGGTGCGGGGCAAAAGCCATAAAAATCTTATCCTAAATCTACCCTCAATTAATCATCAAGCGCAGGTAAGACCACCAATTTTAATTGGCGCTCATTATGATGCTGTACCTGGAAGCCCAGCCGCAGATGATAACGCGACAGGTGTTGCAGTGTTGCTGGAGTTAGCTAAAGCTTTTGCCGCGCAACCATTAAAATATCCTGTGCGCTTGGTTGCTTTTGATATGGAGGAATATGGGCTATTAGGTAGTGAGGCGTATGCAGAAGAGTTAAAGCAACAGCAGCAACCGCTACGTTTAATGATTTCCCTAGAAATGCTCGGTTACTGCGATCGCACTCCTGGTTCCCAACGTTACCCAACTGGTTTGGAACGTTTTTATCCAGATACAGGTAATTTTATTGCTTTAATTGGTAATTTAACGACTATTTTTGACTTAATTAAGCTGAGTCGCCATATTAGTAAAGCTGGAACTCCTAGCCAGATTTTACCAGTACCGAATAAAGGTTTAATGGTACGTGCAACCCGCCTGAGCGATCATTCTCCGTTTTGGGATAGAGGTTATCGGGCGATGATGATTACAGATACAGCTTTTATGCGAAATCCACATTATCACAAAGATAGCGATCGCATTGAAACTTTAGATTTAGACTTCCTCACAGGTATTTGTCAAGGTTTAATTAACGGAATAAATTCTCTTTAACAATTAACAATTAACAATTAACAATTAATAAATAGCTTTCGGATCTGCCCCTCAGCCCCTCTGCTCCCCTGCTCCCCTGCTCCCCTGCTCCCCTGCCCCTCTGCTCCCCTGCTCCCCTGCTCCCCTGCCCCTCAGCCC
>JBARVL010000045.1:0-7838 GCA_049646245.1 Crinalium sp.
GGACTTTCTAGGAGAGTGGCAATTTGATGGTGTCTAAATAAAAGATTAAATACTTCGCTTCCGGTGCGCTGTTTTAGGGGAAGCGATCGCCAATACCAAGGTTGTATTTGTTGCATAGCATTAAAAGTAGTATTTGTCAAGGGCTAAATCTACCTAAATGCTTCACGTTTCCGTACCAAACAACACTCTAGCTCCCCATAATAAGACTAAAACTCCCAGGGCTACAAAGTCGCCCGCTCTGAATCGCAATTCATGCCACTGTACTCTATGAGTATTGGGAGTGGTAAAACCTCGTACATTCATTGCGCTGGCAATTTGTTCGGCACGCAATAACAAATTTTCTAATAATCTTTCAGCTACCATTAACCATACTTGGGAACTTCTGCGGATGCCCAATTTCTTCCAGTCGATCGCCCGTGTCCAGATAGAACGACTTAAGTTTTGTACTTCTTCTAAAACTAGCGGAATGAAGCGCAAAGATAAGGTTAAGGTCAAAATAATTTCTGTGACTGGGACATTGAAGCGTCGCAATGGTCGCATTAAGCTTTCAATTCCATCAGTTATTTCTTCTGGTGCGGTGGTAAGTAAGAACAGGTTGGTGCTGTAAATTAAGGTAAATAGTAAGGTGCTGACGTTAATTGCCAAATCTAGAGATTTGCGTGTAATTAACAGCTTCATT
Source organism: Crinalium sp. (assembly GCA_049646245.1). GTDB lineage: Bacteria > Cyanobacteriota > Cyanobacteriia > Cyanobacteriales > PCC-9333 > Crinalium. Next base: position 680 of record JBARVL010000045.1, read on the forward strand.
GAGCCTAATTCTAACTTTAATAAGATGTATTGGTAAGAAGTAGGCTGAGGTAATTCTAAGTTAGAAGCTGGTAAGCGCGGTTGAGAGCCGACATTTAGTCCATCAGGTGCGATCGCGGTTAGAACTAATACCAAAGCAGCAAGCATCAGCAACCACCCCATTTGTTGCTTCCACACTCGCCAGGGAATAGCTGCGCTCATTGTCATTAAGATTAGCAATACTACTAGCGCCACCCGAAAAAAGGGATTTGCCAGAATGGGGGCAAACAGAAAACTCATTAACCAAGCTAGTTTCACCCTGGGATCGAGATGATGTAGCCAAGTAATAGGTTTTTCTAAATATAACCCTAAAGGAAGCGATCGCAGTAAATCCATCTTTTCAGTTATCAGTTATCAGTAGACTAATGAGCATAAATCATTTTTTTGGGGTTTATGATTTAAATTAACCGCAGATAAACGCAGATAAACGCAGATGAAATATAAAATTTATCGCGTTATGCAAGAGGTGTACTTACCAGTTTTAATTTCTTCACTGATAACTGTTTACTGTTAACTACCCCAAACCAAAATTATACGCGGGTGGCACGATTAGAACGGTTTTGCATTCCTTCCATCTCACGTACTTTTTTACCTCGCCACATTAATTTAATTGGCGATCCCTTAAAGCCTAGCTGTTGTCGGAATTGCTTCTCTATATATCTACGGTAGTTGTCGTTGAAGCGTTGCGGGTCGTTGACAAATAACACAATGCTAGGAGGCTGTGTGCTAACTTGAGTACCATAGTAAATTTTACCTTGCCGTCCTTGGCGACTAACTGTAGGAGAGTGCCAACTGATTGCTTCTTCTAGCACTTCATTAATTACAGCAGTTGATACACGGCGTTTATGCTCTTCGGCAGCAGTATTTACTAAACCTAGAATTTTGTCTACTCGCTGTCCGGTTAAAGCACTGGTAAAAATTACTTCTGCCCACTCAACAAAGCTAAGTCGATTTGTGATATTTGCTTGGTGTTCATAGATTGTGTAGGAGTCTTTTTCTACAGCATCCCATTTATTTGCTATCACCACGCAGGCGCGTCCTTCCTCAGCAATGCGTCCAGCAAGTTTTTGATCTTGGTCAGTAACTCCATCCAAAACATCAATTACTAGCAAAACTACATCAGCGCGACGTATTGCTTTGAAGGCGCGATTAATTCCAAAAAATTCGGAGCCATATTCCACATTTTTCTTTCTGCGGATGCCAGCAGTATCAATTAAACGGTATGTTGTGCCGTTGTGTTCTACTACACTGTCGATCGCATCGCGGGTAGTACCAGAAATTGGGCTGACAATTGAACGGTTTTCCCCAGTTAAGGCGTTTAATAAACTGGATTTACCAACGTTAGGTCTTCCAACAATTGCAACTTTAATTTCTGGAGTTTCTTCGATTTCGTCTACAGATGGTAGATAAGTAACAAGCTTTTCCAGTAACTCCCCTGTACCGTTACCATGTATACCGGACATGGGGAATGGTTCGCCTAAACCTAGTGACCAAAATTCCGATGCTTGAACTAAACCTTGCTGTGGAGATTCACATTTATTAACAGCTAGTACTACAGGAACAGATTGTTGACGTAACCACTCAGCGATTTCCTGATCTCCGGTCGTCAGTCCTGCTTGTCCATCCACTACAAATATTGCCGCACTTGCCTCTGCTAAGGCTGCCAGTGCTTGTTCGCGGATTAAAGGTAAAAATTCGGTATCATCATCAAACACTAAGCCTCCAGTGTCTACAACGATATAGTCGCGGTCTTGCCAGAATGCAGGACGATAAGTGCGATCGCGCGTAACGCCTGCTTCATCATGCACAATAGCATCGTTAGCTCCAGCTAGACGATTGGCTACGGTAGATTTGCCCACGTTCGGGCGACCAATAATAGCAACAATGGGCAAGGACATATATAAATTTGATTGAGTGAGGCTGCAATCTTTTATTCTAACGATATTGAAGGGGTATTGGGAGTTTATTATTTTATGGTGAGAGGCGGGAATTGATTTTTTTAACGCAAAGGTTCGCATTAGCCGAAGGCTTCCCGCAGGGTAGGTAGTCGCAAAGGGCGCAAAGGGAAGACTAATTTCTTTTATAACTATAATATTTTATATATTATTTTAGAAATTATCTTCTTTATGGACGGCATATCAATTGCAGTTAAGTTGGCACAAGGTATCTATATATGGATTCGGCAAGGCTATCAACCAGAACGATTGTCAAATAATATATTATCTTTGTTTCAACATTTTAAGGCTTCCTATGATTCAAAAAATATTCAAGATCTTCGTTTAACTGTTTCTGATTATTATTCAGGTTCATTCATGGAATTCGATAATAAGCAGCAATTGCTTCGTGGCTTTCAAGGATTTTTTGAGGAACTTCCTTTTTTTATCAATCCCAGTTTTACTATTAATGTTTACCAAATATTAGAGGACAACGATCAAGTATTTCGTGCAGTTGCAAAATTTTCAAGTAAATTAACGGTTGCTTATATTCCGGTTAAAGATTTTGATTCGGGAATGATTCATGTCACAGTCCCGCCTGATGGCAAACATGGAATGTGGGCGATTAAGAGCATTGATAAAGTAATTAACAAGTTATATTGAGCAGAGAATTAGTAATTATTCGCTGAATGCCTAGATTAGTTAATTGTTTAAATTCTTCCTGATTATCAACCGTCCAAACGCCAAGATCAATACCCATGTTTCTAGTATCTTGAACTAAGTTAGGGTGATTTAGTAAAATATTATATTGACTCAACATCATCGCGTTACCATCAGCAGCAGCTTGGGGTAACTTTTCTGTATAGTCCTCAACTGATGCAACTAAATAACCTAGTTTAATGGTTGAGTGATATTTCCGTACTTTTTCTAGAAAATTATGGTTAAAGCAAGCAACAATACATTGAGTTTCCCATCCTTCCTCAATAAGTATCTGAAGCAATTTTTCTATATTAGTCGTAGTCCAAAAATCGGCTTGTTTCACTTCGGCATAGATATTTTTTAATCCTGGTAAATTTTGCGTTTGGGTAGATTTAATGCTGCTTAATACTTCTTGGAATGTGGGAATTTTTTCATGGGCAAATACAGGATTAAACCACGCGCCAGCATCAAAATTTTTAAGTTGTTCTAAAGTTGTTTCTATTACTTTACCTGTGCCGTTTGTGGTTCTATCTAAAGTAGCATCGTGGATGATAACGGGTACGCCATCGGCAGATAATTGGACATCAAACTCAATACTATCAGCTTGATGTTCAATAGCAGCATAAAAAGCTGCCATAGTATTTTCTGGTGCAATAGCTGAATAACCGCGATGGGCAATTATTTCTAATTCTTTCAAGTATTTAGCCTCTCTTACCTTTGCGACCCTTTGCGCTTACCTTTGCGCCCTACCCTTCGGGAAGCCTTCGGCTAATGCGTTAAAAAAAATATATAATTCCAATGTAACCGGATTTGATATTATGGATAATTTTGAAACAACATCTTGGGATGATATCCGCGCTACTTTCAAGCAAATTTGGGGATATGAAGATTTCCGTCCGCCTCAAGGAGAAATTGTTCGCAGTTTATTATCAAATCAAGATACTTTAATTGTGATGCCTACTGGTGGAGGAAAATCAATTTGTTTTCAACTTCCAGCTTTACTACAAACAGGATTAACTTTGGTAGTTTCTCCACTTGTAGCATTAATGGAAAATCAAGTTCAGGAATTAAAAGAGCGAAATTTACCAGCAGCATTATTACATAGTGAAGTTCCATCTTACCAACGCAAGCAAACTTTACAAGCGTTGGAAAGACAACAGTTAAGATTACTGTATTTATCACCAGAAACTTTATTAAGTGCGCCAGTATGGGAAAGATTATGTCAACCGCAATTAAAGATTAATGGGTTAATTTTAGATGAGGCGCATTGTTTGGTACAATGGGGAGAAACATTTCGACCAGCTTATCGACGACTGGGTGCAGTAAGACCAGCTTTACTTAAGTTTAAACCTGCTGGGACAAAGATAGCGATCGCATCTTTCACTGCTACAGCAGATCCTACAGCACAAGCAACTATTCGCCAAGTTTTACAACTACAACAACCACAAGTATTTTTAATTAATCCTTACCGCAATAATCTTAACCTCAAGGTGCAAATTGTTTGGACACCTAGAGGACGCAAGCAACAATTATTAAAATTTATTCAAGCAAGATTAAAACAAACTGGTTTAGTTTACGTCCGCACTCGTAAAGATAGTGAGGAGTTAGCAGAATGGTTAAAGCAACAAAATTATGCCACCGCAGCTTATCACGCAGGGTTAAGTCCTGAACAAAGACGTAAAATTGAATCTAGCTGGTTAACTGGGGAAATACCTTTTGTTATTTGTACCTGTGCATTTGGTATGGGTATTAATAAACCAAATGTGCGTTGGATAGCTCATTTTCATACGCCTTTTCTACTATCTGAATATGTGCAAGAAATAGGACGCGCCGGACGAGACGGGAAACCAGCAGACGCACTTACGTTAATTAGTGAACCTACTGGGTTTTTAAATCCAGAGGATAAGGAAAGGCAGAATTTTTTCGCTGAAAAGTTGCGCTTACAATACCAAAACGCTCAACAAATTGCTAGACAAATTCCACAACAAGGAGAATTAACAACAGTAACAAAGCAGTTTAATGATGGTGCAGTTGCTCTGGCTTTGTTACACAGTGCTGGACAATTACAGTGGCAAGATCCGTTTAATTATATCCGCCATTCGTCAGGAAAATCTAGATCTTTTGAAGAATTGAATAAATTACAGCAACAAATTCAATCGCAGATGAGTCAATATCTTAAGACGCGGGGGTGTCGTTGGCAGTTTTTGTTAGGCGCTTTTGGGTTTACCAAAGAAGCAACTAATTTTAGTTGTGGACATTGCGACAATTGTAGATAACCTGGAGGAATAAGTATTTTTACTATCTATCAAAAGATACGTCTATTATCTACCAAAAGCTATAAGCTGAGTGTAATTTAGTAAGATACTAATTTATATAGCAAACATTTCCTTTTACTTTAAAATCCTGATAGGAATTAGCTTATGGCTTTGCTAATAAATCCGATGAAAAAAATATTTTCATCGCGTCGCACGTTATTAAAATGGGGCGTGGTAAGTTTAGGAGCAATGGCAGCCACAACCATACCGCAAGCATTAAATGCACAGCCAAGTAATAGTCTAAAAACTCTAAATTTTAAGGCTGATGATTTTGGTATTCTTAATTTTGCTCTGTTGCTAGAAGAATTAGAATCAGCATTTTATGCAGCAGTTGTAAAGAGTGGGAAGGTTCGCGATCGCAACGAACTAGAATACATGAGAGCCTTGGGTTCACACGAAGCAGCCCATGTGGCATTTCTACGGAATGTACTAGGTAGAAATGTTATTTTCCAAACACGAGATCTGAGTTTTAACAATACTGGATTAGCAGCTATATTGGCTGATCGTAGTCAAATTTTAAATACCGCCGTTGCGTTAGAAGATATAGGGGTACACGCATACAATGGTGCAGGCACAAAGCTAACAAATCCTACATTCCTATTAGCAGCCGGATCAATTGTAGGAGTAGAAGCTCGTCACGCTGCCGGAGTTCGGGCATTACTAAAAAGACCAACTACAGAGCCAGATAGCGATCGCGCTGTGAACGATACAGAATTAGTCAGCGAGATTAACCCATTTAAAGGTCGTGCCTACGATGAATTATACACACCTATGCAAATTGTAGAAATTGTTAGCTCACTCAACATATTAAACAATCCGATTACTGGTTCGCTTGTTGCCTGAACGAAGGAATTAATTAAAATGAAAAACATTTTAGCTTTAGTAGTAAATTGGGCAATAGCAAATGTGCAATCTGCCCACAAATTTTTGAATCACATAATCAGTAGAATAGGTAATGCGATCGCTGCAATTGTTCCTGCTAACATCGCTCTATTAATATTGCCCGCAATATTTATATCGTTGTTTACAAATCCCGCACCAGCCTACGCTCAAAGTGCGAGACTGACACCTCGGCAAGTAGTAGAATACGCTCTAACTTTAGAAAAGTTGGAAGCTGATTTTTATCGTCGTGCCAACAATGAAGTTGCTAACGGTAGATTGGCAAATATTCCCCAAATAGCTAAGGACGCGCTAGTTTCTTACGGAGAAGATGAAGCCAGCCACGTTGCAGATTTATCGCCAATCTTAACATCATTAGGTGGCAATCCTGATGCAGTTACTATTCCCCAAAATCCTAATTACAACGCCATCTTAGGTCGAGATCCCTTTGCGAATGCTGCTGATCTTCTCCTCGCCGGACAGTTTGTAGAAGATTTAGGGGCAGCAGCTTATAAAGGGCAAGTACAAAACTTACTTGCAGCAGGGGAAGCTGCTAAACCAGTACTAGCGGGAGCTTTAGCAATACACTCTGTAGAAGCTCGTCATGCTGCTGGTATCCGAACCTTGCGCCAAACTCTACTTGGTAGTAATGTACGACCTTGGATTAGAAATGCTAGTGAAGTCATTTACAAAGAAAATCGAAGCGGTTCCCCCATTCCCTTTAATTCAGAAGCATTTGATGGTTACGCTACAAGAGATGAAGTATTAGCGTTAGTCAGCCCGATCTTGCGTGTTAGCCAACAACCTCGCAGCAATCAATCTAATTCAACTTCTCCTAATCGTAGTAGGCAATCTAATCCTGTGCGAGCATTGTGGTAATTTACCTGAGAATTGACAGTGATGTTGAGAATCCCCCGCTAGATCGCGTCAGCGATCTAGCGGGGGAGTATGTCAATCAGCTACTTCAACAGTATTTGCGGTGTAAACTTGACACTCCCACCACACTGTAGAGACGGTTGATGGATAGCGGTTTACCTGTCAAGTTAAGCAGGTTCTGGAGTGATTATCCCTTTGCTGTAAGCCAGATCAACAGCTTGACGCAAGGCGACTGTGCGATCGCTCAAGATATGCTCTGCGGTGATTAGATCGAATAGTCCCAACTTCTGTAAGCGGTGCTGAATTTTGTCACTTGCACCAACTATATAGACCTGTAACCCCTTATCGTGAGCATCACGAATCGCATTTTCGATCGCCAACGAAGCCGTTACCCCCAACAAAGGCACATCGCTAAGAT
>JBARVL010000046.1:0-10017 GCA_049646245.1 Crinalium sp.
TTGATAACTGATAACTGGTCATTGTTCACTGATTCAATTGGTGCTGGTGCTGCCATATCTCCTGGTAAAAAACTGCGGATGCTTACAGCTACTAGAGCTACCAGAAATACTAAGAAAATTAAGAAAGGTGCAACGTACTGACGCAAAAAAGCCATAATTTTTCAGAAAGCTATTTATTGATTCTACAATTAATTGAAATTCCTACAGATGGTCATTTAATTCTGAGTTTGGTATCGCTAAAGGTTGACCGTTCCAAGGGGCAACAACAGGCAAAAGTAACAAGCCCGGTAAGGCTAATACTACTGTAATTAAAAAGAAGGAAGACCAGCCTGTTGCTTTGGCTAACTCACCTGCGGGAGCCGAAAGAATATCTCTGCTGATGGCTACTAAACTAGAAAATAAAGCAAATTGGGTAGTTGTAAAACGGTGGTTACAAAGACTCATTAAATAAGCCACTGTAACTACTGTAACTAATCCCGCACAGAAATTTTCAATATTAATTGCCAAGACTAGAAGAGAATCATTTTTACCAGTAACGGCTAAGGCATAATAACCAAAGTTGCTGAGTAATTGCAGTATACCAAATATCCAAAGACAGCGATTTATACCCAGCTTAGTTAGAATTGCGCCACCTGCTAATACTCCTACAGTAGTCGCCAGAAAACCCATCCCGCCTTGAATTGCTCCTATTTGAGTCTTAGTAAAATTGATAGATATCAAAAATGGATTCGCCATGTTTCCTACTAAAGCGTCACCAAGTTTGTAGAGCAATATAAAAACAAGTATCAAGCTGCCTTTAGGTAGACCAAATCTTTGAAAAAATTCTTGAAATGGCATAACTACGGCATCTTGTAATGATTGGGGCGGTCGATCTGATAAGACATTTTCTAAGTTACGTTTCGGCAACAAAAAAGATGTGGTTAGCCATACTCCGATTAAACCTGCTACTACCCAATAAAACACATTCAAGGGAATGAAGCTTGTAAAAACACCTCCTAGTAAACCTACTACTAATGCAACTATAATTATCAGGAAAATTATATCTTTTAGAGATAGGGGTGAGCGATTTTGCAAATCTTCCCCTAGTGCTGGTGGAGCAAAAAAAGATGTAATTAATCCTACTGCCATGAAAGCTGCCATTAACAAATAAACAACATTCCAAGGCATATAATCTGCTAAAATTAAAGCCAGGAAACTTGTTGCTAACAAAGCGACGCGATAGCCTAGTACCCAAAGTGATGCGCCTGCTTCTAGTTCATTTGGTTTTAATACATCGGTGCGATAAGCATCACCTGCAATGTCTTGGGTGGCGCTCAAAAAAGTAATGATTAAGGCATTAATTGCCAGCAGTTGTAGTACTTGTATATCTTGGGCTGGTTTTTGCAATGCCATAGCTGCGATCGCAAATAACAACCCAACCTGAGTAACAACCAGCCAACCCCGCCTACGTCCTAGAAATGGTGGCGCAAACCGATCCAATAAAGGCGACCACGCAAATTTAAGTGAATAGGGTAACGATACGATCGCAAATAACCCAATCACACCCAAATCTACTTTTTCTTCTGTCATCCAAACTTGCAGAGTTCTACTGGTTAAAAACAACGGTAAACCCGATGAAAAACCTAGTAATAACAAAGCAGCCATTTTACGACTTTGAATAGCTTGCAGTAATGATTGAGTTGCTTTCATTCGGCAAAATGGCTCCTTTTCATATTCGATAATTCCTTTAAGCTTATTCTTTCACACTTAAAACACTTGACAAAGTGCTTCCTATTACTACTGACGTTTTGGTGTTGATTTTAACACTGAGTCGTAGCCACGCCAAACACCGACTAAAACCCCTTGTACTTCCACTTGGTTAGCCATTACTTTAATCGGATCGTACTTGGGATTAGATGGTTTGAGAGTAATTGTGTCTCCATGACGGTGATAGCGTTTTAAAGTTGTGCCGTATGCTTCGACTCGTGCCGCGACAATAGTGCCATTCTTAACTCTTTCTGGCTCTGGTACAGGTCGCATAATCACCATATCGCCCTCGGCAATTTGGTCTTCGATCATGCTATCGCCAACTACTTTGAGGGCAAAATAATCTGGCTGACGAAATACTTGAGAAAAATCTATATGATCTACTACATCGGTAAATGGTTCAACTAAACCACCAGCAGCAATTGTTCCTAAAACTGGTACTCCATTAGCGCCACGAATAATCCGAAGTGTGCGAGCTTTACCTTCTGTCCAGTTGATATATCCTTTGAGGCGTAAATGTTCTAGGCGGCTTTGAATTGGTGCTGGTGATTTTAAGTTCATTGCCAGCATCATCTGCCGGATGGAAGGGGCGTGTTGATGCTGGCTAATGTAATCTACCAGCCAATCGTAAAGTTTTTGTTGAGCGTCTGTCAGGGGTTCCATAGATCTAAAAATCCTTAGTTATTCTTAGCTATCAGTTTTTAATTTGCTCTCTTTGAAAATTTGAGGATGAGTTTTTGTGCTTTGTCAGTTAAAGGTTGGCAAATTTTTCTCTCACCTATCAATTTGATCTCCTAACTAAATACTGATTACTACTATCTATAGAACATTCGTACTATTAATGACAGCAATTTGTCTAGTGGTGATTATTTAAACAGAAGGGGCGATGTTTAGCTAAAAGTGTCTGTATTGCAAGCGTTTTGCTTCTTTAAACTTAGGCGCAAAATTCCTGGTTTTACCCCTCCCCAACCCTCCCCTTATCAAGGGGAGGGAGTGCAAGAGTGTTATTTTAAGGGTTTAGATGGAATCAGAGATAATCAACCTCCTCACCCCTCCCTCCTCCCTCCTCCCGATCATTAATCTGCCCCTAAAAGGCTAACTAGCAATGCTTTCTGGGCGTGCATTCTATTTTCTGCTTGATCCCAAACCCGTGACTGTGTTCCTTCTATCACGCCGTCGGTGATTTCTTCTTCTCGATGGGCGGGTAAACAGTGAAGTACAATTGCGTCTGAATTGGCACTGCTTAATAGTTGTTCATTAACTTGGTATGGTTGAAAAATAGGAATGCGATCGCCAGCCTGATCTTCTTGTCCCATACTTGCCCAAACATCGGTATAAATTACAGAGGCTCCCTTAACTGCGGCTTGAGCGTCTTGAGTAATAATTACTTCTGTACCCTTAATAGCAGCAATTTCTTGTGCTTGCTGCACAATTTGCTGATTTGGCTGAAATTTATCTGGGGTAGCAATTCTAACATTCATTCCCACTAAAGCACACCCTAACAGCAGGGAGTGGGCAACGTTATTGCCATCGCCTAAATAAGTCAATGTTAAATTTTCCAGTGAACCAAAGGACTCCTGAACAGTTAATAAATCTGCCAAAATTTGACAAGGATGCTCTAAATCTGTTAAAGCGTTAATAATGGGAATCTCAGCATAATTAGCAAAAGTCTGTAAATCCTCCTGCTCAAATGTCCGAATTGCTAGAATATCGAGATAGCGATCTAATACCCGCGCTGTATCTGCCAAAGGTTCCCCTCGGCTTACCTGGGTAACGCCGGGATTGAGATCGATTACTTGACCCCCTAATTGGTACATCGCTACAGAAAAACTGACACGAGTTCGCGTAGAAGCTTTATAAAATAGTAGTCCCAGCACCTTATTACACCGTAGGCTAACTGCACCAGATTTGAGAGAAGCGGCTAAAGTTAATAGTTCGTGGATCTCATCAGTGTTTAAGTCTGCCAAACTTAATAAATCTCGTCCTTTTAATGCTTCCATGCTTTTACCCAGCAAGTAATTTTCAATGCAAATAAGAGAGATTGTTACTTAAATAACTAGAAAAGGTAAAGAAAAAACAAAATATTTATGTCTTTTGGGTTTTTACTTTTTCACGATTCCCCAGTTAAAGTAAAAAATTACTATTCCTAGTTTTCTAAGTAAAGACACACTGTTTTGATGTAAAAACGTGCTATAGCAGATCTCTACATTTGTAGTGTGACCGTATTGGTGACAGGATTAATAACCGTCGTTAACCCTTAAAACCTCTCAGGTGATTAAATCCCTTATTAGCTTTAACTACTGACATGATCGCTACTGAAATTAGATCTCCTGGGTGGGAGCGGCTGATTGGACGGACTCCGCCTACTGTGCCACTAAAAGCTAAGTTAGGCATGATCTTGTTAAATTTAGGCTGTTTACTACTTCCTGGTGTGGCACAACAGCCTGTTTTAAGCGCTGAGAAGATTTATGTCACTTATGGTCCCCTTGATTTTTCTTTGCCTGTTTCTGTTTTGGAGGTATATGGCAGGTCTGGTAAAATTGAACCAGAATTAGCTGCTTACAGTCGGTTTTTCGATCAAAAACAACTTGAGCAATTACGGCGTTTACTGGTGAGGCGAGCAAATATCAGTCCGGTGATGATTGCACAGTTTCTATATTCGCCTACTGGAGAAATTTTGCTGGGACGAATTGGGGAGGTAGTTCAAACTAAAGCTAATCAACCTGGTTTTTATGCAATTCGGGCTGCGATGATTCAGGCTGCTGCTTCAGAGGAAGGTTTGACACCGTTAAATGTACTGAAGAAGTTTCCCACTTATGGGATTAGGATTAATACGGAGCGAGGTCTTCAGGTTATTGGTGAGTTGAATAACTTAATTGGGGAATCTCAAAATGCGATCGCCGCAATTGAACAACAAGCTACAACTGAAGCATCCGCCCAATCGCTAGTAAATTTCTCGGCGTTACCAGATATTAGGAAACCAGGATCATTTACCTGGAAAAAGCAATCAATTAATTTGAATGACATTCGTCGTCGGCGCATTTTTCCCTTAGATGTTTACTTACCCCAAGTTTCTAATCAGCGTCCTCTACCTCTAGTGGTAATTTCTCATGGATTGGCAGACGATCGCGAGACATTTGGGTATTTAGCACAACATTTAGCTTCCTACGGATTTGCTGTTGCTGTACCAGAACATCCTGGTAGTAATACCAAGAAAATAGAATCTGTACTTAGTGGTTTTGCTAGGTCTCTGGTTGTTCCTAGCGAGTTGGTTGATAGACCATTAGATATTAAGTATTTATTGGATGAATTGGGTAGATTGTTTCCAGGGCAGTTAAATTTGCAAAAGGTTGGTGTTGCTGGTCAGTCTTTTGGAGGCTACACCAGTTTAGCTTTAGCTGGTGCGAAGCTAAATTTTGAGCAACTGCAAAAAGATTGTCTCAACTCGCAAGATTCGTTAAATATATCTTTATTACTGCAATGTAGCGGGCTGGTGCTTCCACCAAATAATTATCAGTTGCAGGATGAACGAATTAAAGCTGCGATCGCAATTAACCCTGTTTCTAGCAGTTTGTTTGGATCAAGTCAAATTAGCCAAATTAAAATTCCGACGATGATTGTTGCTGGTAGTTCTGATACTGTTACTCCAGCTTTATCAGAACAAATTCAACCTTTTACTTGGCTAACTACTCCCAATAAATTTTTGGTATTACTGAAAAAAGGCACTCATTTTTCTACACTTAGAGTATCAGAAGGTGTTGTACCATTACCTGCTCAAGCACTTGGTCCTAACCCAGAGATTGCTTATGAATATATGAAAGCGTTAAATTTAGCTTTCTTTAAAACTTATATTGCTGGAGAATTACCATATAGAATTTACTTGAATCCTGGTTATGCTCAATTGATTAGTCAATATCAAATGCCTTTAAGTCTTGTGCAAAATATCACTCCTCAACAGCTAACAGAAGGGGGTAATGAAGCTACGCCAGCACCATCTCCTTCCCCCTCTCCATCGCCATCTCCCACTCCTTCACCTACGCCTTAATGAACCGCAGGGGTAAAGAAGCGCTTTTGAGGTTTTTTAACACTAAATACATAAGTTAAATATATGCGATCGCCAACTAAATTTTTCAGCTTGCTTATCTCTAGCCTAGTCGTTGCTGCCAGCTATACATTACCCGTAGCAGCAAATTCTTCTCTTGATACAAATTTTATTGGAGGTAGCAATAATCCCATCCAAAATCAACCGCTTCAAGCAACCCAGTTATTTAAGCAAGGAATTGAGCAATATCGCAGTCATCAATATCAAGATGGGCTAAATACTTATCAACAATTGCTAAAAATTTACCGAGAAGTTGGTGATGAAGCTGGAGAGGCAAGAACACTCCACAACCTGGGGCTAATTTCTTTTTATCTTAAAGAACCCGCACAAGCAATAGAATTGTTGCAGCAATCATTAAACATTCGTGAAAAAATTAATGATCACGTAGGAACAGCGCGTTCCCTTGATAATATGCGTAAAATTAAAATGTTACAGGCTCAGACTATGGTATCACCATCCACTGAAATTAACCTGAATTTTGATGAAGATGACAAACCTGCTTTGCGTTCATTAGACGCATCTACTGGTGATCAAAATCTAATTCCTGAGTCTAATCTTCCTGCTACACAGCCCAGCGATGAAAACGAGGTATTATTTATCTGGTAAGTAGCTATGGGTCATTGATAATTGATAATTGTTAATTGATAATTGATGAATAATTCTGAGTGGTTAGAAATTGGAACAATTGTTGCGCCTCAAGGTTTAAACGGCGAGATGCGCGTTTATCCTACTTCTGACTTTCCTGAAAGGTTTGAGGAACCAGGAACACGCTGGCTGCTAAAACCAGGGGAAACTGAACCTCAACCAATTGAATTGTTGGGGGGTTATTATCTTGCTGGCAAAAATTTATATGTAGTGGAATTAGCTGGTATAGAAAATCGTAGCCAAGTCGAGGAGTTACGAGGTTATCAATTAATGGTACAACAGAGCGATCGCCCTACGCTGGCAGAAGACGAATATCACATCATAGATTTGGTTGGTGCAGAAGTATTTAACCAGCTTACAGGGGAAAATTTAGGGGTAGTAATCTCTGTTATCTCAGCAGGGAACGATTTGTTGGAAGTTAAGCCACATCCTATATCATCACCCCATCAGGGTAAACAAAAACCAGCTAAAAATATTTTAATTCCCTTTGTCAAAGAAATTGTTCCTGTAGTAGATATTGTACAAAAACGAATTGAAATTAATCCTCCTCCTGGCTTGTTAACAATTAACAATTAACAATTAACAATTAGCAATTAGCAATTATAGGACTTACACACCGAAAGTCTGAAACTTTGATCCCCCCTACCCCCCTTAAAAAGGGGGAAAAATTCAAAGTCCCCCTTTCTAAGGGGGATTTAGGGGGATCTCTGGGTAAGTCCTGAGCAATTAACAATTAGGCTCTCTCGTATTGGTGGTAAGGAATAAATCTTCTTGTAGGGGCGGGTTGACCTTAATCTTATTATCATACAAAAAACTCTTTTAACCCCACCCTTACCAAAGGCAGATTTTATTTCAAATCTAGTAAACCGCTTTCTTTTAACTTAGGATTAAACCTAATTTCTGTTTGTACTCCACGAGTTTTTATCTCTAACAAAATCGTTTCTTCAACTCTTCGGGCTACCTTTTTTAATAACTTTGCTTGCCCTATTTCATCCTGTTTGGCAAAATTTTCTTGCTCTTCCTCAGTCATTGCGGACTTAGTATCAATAGGGTCATTCCATTCAGCTTGAGCAGTTTTATTTCCCACAGGAATAGCACCATTTTCTTCAATCCAACTATTTTGGATACTTTCTAAGATAGTGCGATTGGGACGTTCAATACTTTGATATTTTAGCCAATAGCATTTTTGTGGCTGACGAACTAAATGTTGCTTAAGACTCAGATAAACATCACGAGAATAAGCAACTAATTGTAACACCTTGTCGTTATCAAAAATTGCATATACACCAATTTTTCCCTGTACAATTTCCGGTAAATTACCAGTTTCATCAATATAGGGAAAATATTCCAGACTAGCGAGAGATGGTATTTCAGTTGAATCAGTCATTGATTAAATCCTACAAGCTTTTATCCAATTTTTCGATAAATCGCACAAAGGCGACTAGGCTTGAAGATTTTTGCTTGAAACATAAAATTAGGTGGCACGTTGATGATTATGTAATCTGGTGAGTTATGGTAAACTTCATATTCAGCAGGCATTCCTTTAGGTGTAGCTTCACTATAAGGAACAGGTTGGAATATTAGTTCGGTAAATTCAACGGATTGAGATTGCAAGTTATCAGTTATTTGCTTGATAAAGCTTTCGCCCCTGAGTAAATTAAACAAAGTTTCTTTGGCATCCTGCTCTAGCGTAAAACTGCTATCAAAATTATTAATTATTTTAAGTTGAGCCATTGGCTTTATTAGTTGTTATTGATTAAAAACTATCTTAAGCATAGTAACTGATATCTTGCACCGTTTTCAATACAGGACTTACACAGAGATCCCCCTAAATCCCCCTTTTTAAGGGGGACTTTGAATCTTCCCCCCTTTTTAAGGCGTTGCTCAGGGGGATCTAAGTTTTAAGCTTTCAGTGGATAAATTTTATAATAGACCTCTTCCATAAATAGATAACATATTGGTTGACATCTGCACGCATCTGCGATATGAAAAGAAATTTATGATTTTTGCTCATTGGTCTAATTTTTAGGCATCTGTAGAAATTAAAACCATTGTAGAGACGCGAAATTTCGCGTCTCTACATCCTATATTTTTGCCTTACTAGACCGACTGGACTTAGAACTTAAAGGTAGTACGGAGAGTACCTACATAGAGGGTATCGTTGCCGTCGTTGTGTTGTGGATTGAGAATGGCAAACACACCTGGTGTGATTTCAACATTGTCAGTCAGACGATAACGATAGAAACCTTCTATGTGATAGGAGGTACCATTGTTATCTTGACGATTGCTAATATCACTTTCGGTAACTTTGGGTGGCATACCGAACACAAAGCCTAATACGTTACCTTTTTTACCAAAGTCAGGCAAAGCTAAAGTAACGGCGTAGTTCCAAATATCAGCAGAGTCACCAGGGTTAACTGTTGTAGAAGCACCGGATGCTTCTGCTTGGGTATAACCTGCCCACCCAGAAACCACGAATCGAGGGCTTAAGCTCAAGCTGGCTTCTACACCATACTGATTAGTTGTAGTAGGAGTATTTCCAAAAGGTTGATTAGCAAAGGCGCTGCCAGTTCCAGATGAAACAGCAATACCTCCAATACCTGGGAAGGCATTGGTATCGCTGGGGCTGGGATTAGTAAAGGAGCGTACATACGTTAAACCTAAACCTAGTGCATTACTAGGGCGGAAAGCCAATTGAGCTAAGGCTGCATAAGAACCATTAAAAAGGCTCAAACCGGGTCGCGTAACAGTATCAGTTTCAGGTCGATTGGCGATATTTCTGGGAACTGCGTAGCCTACAGATAGCCCTACTTGTTGGCTTAATTTGTAGTCAAGAACTGCACTTGCACCTTCAGCACTTGTCCGATAAATTGGGTTGAAACGCCCAAATCGTGAAATAGAGCCACTGGCAGCACTTTCTAATAAGGGGTTGAATGTATAAACAATATCGTTGTACTCGGTTCCGGTAGCACTCAAGTAAACGTTGGCTTGAGAAGTTAAGGGGAAGCGATATTCTAAACGATGAATTTCAACATTGTTGCCATTATCTCCATCAAACCCTAAGCGGGTCATGTTTGTACCTGTTAAAGCACCACTAAAGCTTGGGGTATTTCTGGCTTGTAGACGGGTTCTTAAACGGTCTTTACCAGTGAAACTGGTATCCAGATTGAGACGAACGCGATTTGAGAGGATAGGTTCTACATTGTCAGCAGTCTGCCCACCAGTAGTAGGACCACTTTCACCAAAGACTTCACTAGCTGCAATGATTACTTCACCAACTAGCTTTGTTGTAGTAGAAAACTGACGCTGTTCGATAAATGCTGTACGACCTTCCAGATTATCTACCCGCGTACCTAAAGTTGCTAGTTCTGTGCGAAATTCTTCAGTTAGTCGCCGGAGTGCTTGTAAGTCGCTTTGAGAAACACCACCACCAGGATTATCAGGTGTTGGTGTTGGTCTTCCGGCAATCAAAGCTTCTATCTGTCTAAGACAAGCATTTAAACCAGCCGCAAACTCATAACGTG